>JAUQOZ010000070.1 GCA_030550625.1 Chloroflexota bacterium
TCGCGCCGCCTGTGGCCGAACCACCCGCGCCGCCTGTGGCCGAACCACCCGCGCCGCCTGCTACGCCAGCCGCCCCAGCAGTTGCACCTATCGATGTAACAGCCGAGCGCGCCCGGCTGGAAGCGTTGCTGGCTGCCCACCGGGACACAGTCGCCCAGTACGAACAGATGGCTGCCCGCTATCCCGCCGGCAGCGTACCGGCGTTCATCACCGCCGGTCTTGATGCCGCGCGGGCCGAACTGGCCAAGACTGAAGCGGAATTGGCAGCGCTCCCTGCCGGCCCCGATCCAGCCGAAATTGCCCGGTTAGAGACGTTGTTAGCGGCGCACCGCGACACCATTGCCCAATACGAGCAGATGGCTGCCCGCTACCCTGCCGGTAGCGTACCAGCGTTCATCACCGCCGGTCTCGATGCCGCGCGGGCCGAACTGGCCAAGACTGAGGCCGAACTCGCTGCCCTGACCGGCAGCGCCCCAGCGCCGGCGGCGCTTGCGGCAGCGCCGGCTGAGCCAGTAGGCGCCCATCCGGCAGCCCCGACCCCAATTGCTACCCCCATCCCAACCCCGCCGCCGGCAGTAGCCCGGTTGGAGCTAGCTGATGGCAGTGAGATTATCCTTGAGCCGGGCAAACACGAGTACGTGATTGGACGCGAAGACCCGGTGAGCAACATCTTTCCTGAAATTGACTTGACCCCTTACGGTGGCGAGTCGGGTGGCGTGAGTCGCCAGCATGCCAAAATCGTGCATACCGGCAATCAGTGGAGCATCGTTGATCTCAACAGCACCAACCACACACGAGTGAACGGCACGCGGATCGAACCGCAAACGCCAACCCCAATTAGTGATGGCACAAAATTGCAATTCGGGCGATTGGTGGCAACCTTCCGGATCGGTTAACTGTGGGGCGCGGCGGCGCCGCAAACCGCACACACTGGCGGATCGCCAGTTGCCGCCGCCCACACCTTGCAGGCTGGACAGCGAAAGCTGAGTACGCGCGGCGTTGGCGTAGGCAGAATTGGCGGCTGCCGCCACGCCGTGCGTAGACCGGCATAATCAGGCGCACCGAGCAGGGTTGCCTGCTCGACTCGATCACCGGCAAACTGCAACTCAAGAATCATGCCCGGCGCCAACAGGTGGCGCGCAATCACATTCGTGAGCGCCGCATCGTCGATCGTTACCGTCTGCTCAGGGCCGCCATCCGGCCACGGCTGCGCCGCCAGCGTCACCGTCTCGCCGGCAAAAAAGCCGCCGACGTTCAACACTTCTCGAATCACAACCCGCATTGCGTATTATCCCTTATTATGTAGAGTTCAGCAGCCGGACTGCCACACGCTATGAACTCGTGCCGAACAAGAGCGTGCTAGGCTATGATACAACCAGCCAGCGCACTGCTCAAGCTCGCGCCGGCAACAAAGCCACTGGCGTTCAACTCTCTGATGGAACGTGCGGCAGCCGAGCTGCCGCACTCCATCATAACGCCTACCCTGCACTACGCAAACGAGTTTGGATCCCGGCGCAGCACCCGTTACGGATGCAAAAACAACCGGTCAATCGCCATCGCCAATTGGCGCAACGTCGTCACCTCGTGCATGGCATCGCACATTGGCGCATACTTGTAAATATCGCTACTGAGCGAACCGGGATCGTAGACCCCCCACTTTGCCCGCTCTTCAGTCGCAAACCAGACGATGCGGCGGGCGCGGCGGCGAATCTGCTCGAAGGCCGGCAGATTGGGATCGTTCTCGTTGTTGCGGCCATCGCCGAGCACGATCACCGTGGTGCGCCGGTCAACCAGATGCAACTGATCGCGGCAAAACTCACCTAGAGCATTGCCTAAATCGGTGCTATAGCTGCGGGTAGGCCGGATCTCGGCCAGCACCTGCGCAATCGCCTGTTCGGGGCGCGACTCGGCGAAGTAGTGCGACATATCGTAGAGCCGGTCGATGAAGGCAAAAGAACGGGTACGGCTAACCTGATCGTGCAGCGCATAGATCATTAGCAACATGCACGACATCGCCTGCTGCGTACTAACGCTGCGGTCGCACAAGATCACCAGCTTCGGCTTGAGATGGCGCTTACGGTGGCGCACCAGCATCGGCACGCCGCCAAAACGCTGGTTGGTGCGGATGGTTGCCTTAGCGTCGAGGGTGCCGGTCTTGCCGCGGCGCTGGCGCAACGCCAGCCGGGTGCGCAGGCGAGCAGCCAATTTGCGCACCAGTGTGCGCATTTCCGGCAACAGGCTCTCATCGATCCGCTCGAGCGGCATATCGAGCAGCTCGCGCTCGCTGGGCCGGCCTTGACCTTGGCGCGGCCCCTGCCCCTGCGCCTGTTCTTGCATCTGCTGAGCCACTTGCTGGCCGATCTGCTGCTCAAGCGCCGCGAGATTTTCGCGCGCCGCCTGCTCGATCGCGCGCAACGCCTCTTCGCGCATGCCTTGCTCGCGCAGTTGCTCAAGCAATTGGCGGAGCATCTGCTGCAACCGGTTCATCTGCAATTCGCGCATTGCCTGCCGCGCCATCCAATCACGGTAGCGCGGGTTGGTGAGGTGCGGCGGCGAGACGTTCGCCAGCATGGCGCGGATTTGCTGGTTGCTGAGCGGCTGGCCGCTGACCATGCTCTGAAAGAGCTGGCCGAGCGGGCTCGGCGGGAATTGGGCGAGCAGTTGCTGCAACTGGCGCAAGAGTTGCTGCTGCTCTTCGGGCGAAAGTTGGCCGCCGCCGAGTTGCTGCATCGCCGGCGGCGCGTCTTTGCCAAAGTAGAGCGGGAAGAGATCGTTAAAGATCGCCTGATCCTGCCGCTCTTTAATCAACGCCGCCTGCAGCGCCAGCCGGAAGATATTGCGATCGCTAATGCCGGCCTGCTCAATCGCCCGCAACGCATCAGCCGACTCAGCCACGCTGATGCGCACGCCAGCCGCGCGCAACCCGGCAATAAACTCGGTAATCCGTCGATCCATGACTTGCTCCGCTAGTTATTGCTCCAGTCGCCGCCGCGATAACCGCCGCGCGGACGGTCAGGCCGGTCGGGGCGATCTGGCCGGTCAGGCCGGTCGGGCCGGTCACCCTGCTGCAACAGCCGGCGCGCCCGCTGCAAATCGCTCTCGTACTTGAGCAGCACGTTCAGCGTGGTATCCAGCGTCGCCTTATCGAGCTGGCGAGCGTTCAATTCGACCAGCGCCCGCGCCCAATCGAGCGTCTCAGAGACGCTAGGATGCTTCTTGAGGTCGAGCGCGCGCAGGCGTTGCACTAGCGCCACAGCTTCGCGGGCCAGTTTGGGGGCGAGGCCGGGCACCTTCAACTGCACCACCCGCAGCTCAGCTTCGAGGTCGGGGTAATCAATGTGAATGTAGAGGCAACGGCGCTTGAGCGCCTCGCTCAGCTCACGAGTATTGTTCGAGGTGAGGATGACAGTTGGGATATGCTTAGCCTTCAGCGTGCCCAATTCCGGCACCGAAACTTGAAAATCGCTCAGCACTTCCAGCAGGAAGGCTTCAAACTCAGCGTCAGCCCGATCGATCTCATCGATGAGCAGCACCACCGGCTTATCGCTGGTGATTGCGCGCAACAACGGGCGCGGCAGCAAGAAACGCTCAGAAAAGAAGACATCTTCTTGCGCAGCGAGCCGGTCGGCGGCTTCGCGCAGGCTCTGCGCATCGCCGAGCATCTCTGATAACTTCTCGCGCAGCAGTTGGGTATAGAGCAACTGCTTCGCGTACTCCCACTCGTATAACGCTTTGGTCTCATCGAGACCTTCGTAGCACTGGAGGCGGATCAGCTCGCGGCCCTGCGCCGCCGCCCACGCTTTGGCCAGCTCGGTCTTGCCGACGCCGGCGGGGCCTTCGGCCAGCAACGGCTTGCCTAGCCGTTCGGCAAGGAAGATTGCGGTGCTGATCTCATCGGAGGCGATATAGTTTTGTCGCCCCAACATTTCACGCACATCGGCCATTGAATTGAACATGCCGGGGGCCTTTCTGTGATGAGTAAAGACGCGAAGGATGGCGCATACACGTAACCGTAAACATCGCAACTGGCAAGCGCAACAAGAGGGGTCTCATCAAGCCAATGTTTGCGCTACGTCACCCAACTTACCCACAGGAATCTCCTGTCTCATTACCCTGCACCATCAATCGGATATTTTCATTATAGCACCGTTTCTTGGCGCAAACCGGCCATCACTCTTGCGGTATACTAGCTGCATGAACAGACAACGACCATTTCGCGCCATCTTATTCGACCTTGACGGCACACTCACCGATCCGTTCACTGGCATTGCCCGCAGCGTCAACTATGCGCTGGCGCAGATTGGCCACCCGCCGCTACCCGATGACGAACTGCGCGGCTGGATCGGGCCGCCGTTGCACGCTTCGTTCGAGCAATTGCTCGGCGATGCGGCGCTGGCCGATCAGGCGGTTGCCCACTACCGGCAACGCTACTGGGAAATCGGGATGTTCGAGAACGCGGTCTTTCCCGGCATTCCCGACCTCTTGCGCGACCTGCACACGGCTGGGGTGCGGCTGTTTGTCGCTACTTCCAAGATTCGCCCGCCGACCGAGCGGATCTTAGCCCACTTCGGGTTGCAAGCCTACTTCGAGGCCATCGCCGCCGTTGATCCCGACGACCGCAATGGCAACAAGGCAATGGTCATCGCCACCCTGCTGCCCCGGCTCGGCCCCGACCGGGCATGGGCCGTGATGGTTGGCGACACCACCTACGACATTGCCGGCGCGCGGGCGCACCGGATGCCGTGCATCGCCGTCACCTACGGCTACGGCAATTATCACGACCTCTATCTGGCCGCACCGTTGGCGTTAGCCCGTTCGGTGGCGGAATTGCGGGAGTTGGTGAGTTAAAGCGCCAATCGGGCCGCCGGGTCGCCGAGCAGCATGTAGTTGCGAGCATCGTTGCGCGCCATCCACAACGTGGATAACTCGCGCGGTTCGGGTTGCTTGCCGAATTTGATGTTCTCTAACTCTTCGGCCAGCGTCATTGAACGGGCAGCTTGAATGATGTTGAACTGATCGGTCGCGCTGCCGAGCCGCTTGCCCGCGACTAACCGCCCGATCACATCTTCAAAGCTCTGGGTTTGGCCGCGCGCGCCATCCATGCTGAAGCCATACGTCCATGCCCGTTCGACGTGACCGACTACGCCGAGCGCGCCGCGCAGCAGCATCTGCTGCGGCAGTTGGGCGACGAAGGTGAAGGGGGCGATCACCGGACGGCCTTTGGTGGGATCGAAGATAAATTCATCTTGCTGCGGGCAACCGGCGCCATAGCAGGCAAACAGCAGCGCCACCATCCCTTCCAGCGAGAGAGTGCTGGGCAGGTCTTCGGCGGCAAACCAGTGCTCGCGTTTAATCCCGCCGAAACCTGTCCAGTCTTGCGTTACGAGCGCGCCTTGGTAGGGGATCAGTTCGCGATCGTTGGCCGGCAGACCGAGGCCATGGGTGGCGCTGAAGAGAATGGCCGGCGGCTGATTGCCCTCACGCAGCGCCTGCTCGAAGTTGCTGCGGGTAGCATCGTTAGCCAGCAACAGCCGTTTGCTGTACCCCTGCCGCTGCGGCAGGCCGCGATCGTGCCACTCGGCCAGCGGCGTCACCAGCTCAACCGCGCTTCGCTCGGTCGATTTATCAAGATCGTGGCGGGTGCCGAAATAAACAATTTCACGGCGTAAGCGTATCTCGTTCGCCTTGCGCCGCTCGTAGTCAACCAGCCGTTGGGCGTAGGCGGCGTAATCGGCATAGCGATGCTGGCCGCGTTCATCGGTAAAGCAAACTCTTCCCACCCCCCAGAAGATATCGAGTTCGTACTGGAAGTTGAAGCTGATGAAGGCTTGATCGTTCGGCGCCAGCGGGCCGGGCCGGGCCGCGATCAGCAGGTAGAACGGCACGCCTTGGCTCGGTTTGACCGGGCCGGCCATCGTGCCGTGGCGGGCCAGCCAAGCATTGACCCGCTCGTTGGGACGGCACACCAGCACCGGCGCGCGCTGCTCCCACGGCTGGCGGATGTCGGCGTAGCGACTGGCCCATTCGGCGCAGGTCTCACCGGGGCGGAAGGCAATTGATGGGAGTGCGATGCCCTGCTGCTGGGCGCGATGCTCGATCAGCGGCCACAACGCCTCGATAATGCGAGCGTCATCGGTGGCGCTGACCACTAATGCCCAACGCGCTTGGGCCAAATCCTCTTGATCAACATCAGCCACCACGCCGAAATGCTTCTCTTCAGCCTCGGTGCGTGTCTTGTGCAGAGTCTGCAACTCTTTCGGATCTTCGCTGCGTTGAGCGAGATCACTGGCGGTTTTGGCATCAATTCGCAACAGCGGCTCGCCACGCCGGCCATCAATCCCGTTGGGGTAGAGTTCGTCGGCGCTCTGTTCATTGGCAATCAAGATGAGCGGGCCACTGTAGCCAGCAACGACCGTCGGCGGGGTTGGTTCCGGCGTTACTGGCGCTACCTCAACTGGCGCCGATGGTTGCGGCTGGCCGCCAGCCAAGGCCGCAATCCGTCCAATCAGTGCATCGAGGCGAGCGCGAAGTTCCTGCGCTTCGGCGAGAATCGAGGCTAAGGTATCGCTTGACGCAGCGCCTAATGCCGGCGTTGCCGCCTCTGGCCGCTCGATAATCACCCCAGTAGCGACCAACGCCGCTAATCCTTCATCGTAGATCAACTGGTACGGCACGTAACAATAGCCAGCGCCGTCCGGGTTCTCGTTCGCCCAGTCGCTCCCCCACGAATTGCGCACAATGAAATAGCCGCCACCGGGGGCGGCAGGGTCGTCGCGATAGCCCAAAGCGCACATCGCATGGCCACCCAATTGCTGCTCGCCGGGCAAGGCGCGGCGCACCCGCCCGATCCGGCGCACTTGGCCGCTGCTCGTCCAATGCTCGCCGATCATCAATCCGATCAGCACCGGCTTGCCAGCGGCCAGCGCCGCCTTGATCTGATTGACATCGCGGGCCGGTAACTGCTCAACGCCGGCGATCCGGCGCTGCTTGGCCTCGCGGAAGGCAACCTCGCTGGGCCGTTCGTGGCCGGGATTAGTATGGTCAACCGGTTCTGGCCGGTACGGCCACGTCTCTTCGCGGCACACCCCTAGTTCAGCGACTGCGCGCAGCGCTACCAGCGGGTTGGTACCGACATCACCGGGGATACGATCACGATCCTTGCTGATCCAGTAGATAAATTGCTCGGAGAGATCGGTAGGATCGTTGCTCAGCGTCTGCACCATAGCCGCGATAGTAAACGCGACGCAGGTATTGCGCGGCCCTTGGCTGACCGGCGGCGGCAGGGTCGCCAGCGGCGGCACTTCACCCGGCAGACCGACCGGCGGGCTGAAGGCAGCGGCATCAACTTCGGGCAGATCGTCGAAAATCGCGCCAGTGCCGACCGGTTCCATCGCCACATCAACGCTGAACGAGCTGGCATCGGGCACGACCTCAAGCGCCGCCATCACCATAGCCCGCACCTCGTCTTCGCTGCGACCCAGCGCCTGCGCCAGCGCCGCGAGGCCGCTGCCCAAGCCGGTATTGCTCGACCGCGCCGTTGCCACTAACTCTTCGACGCTGGTAATCCAATAGGCGGCCAACGCGGTGCGGGTTGCTTCATCAATCGCGGCCACTGCGGTCAGCGGGGTCAAGGTGCGCATAGCAATCTCCTTGAAACACAAAGGGTATGAACACAAAGGCGCGAAGGACGCAAAGAGTATTAACGCAAAGACGCGAAGGGCGCAAAGAGCGCTAAGGGTTTTTATATGGTGAACACCAGTGTGCTTGTACCATTCCCTAAAAACCTTTGCGCACTTAGCACCTTTGCGTTTATCCTCCTCTGCGCCTCTGCCCCCTTTGCGCCTTCCCCCATTCACATTCGCGCCAAGATTCCGCGCAACAACGCTGCAAACCGCGGCTTGGCCGCCTCGCCGGCCTCGATCACCTCGACATGATTGGCCGGCGGGCCATCGGGCAAGGCAAGGTTAGTAATTAGCGAAAATCCAAGCACCCGCATCCCGCCATGAATGGCGACGATAATCTCTGGCGCGGTAGACATGCCTACTGCGTCAGCCCCCAACATCCGCACCATGCGAATTTCGGCGGCGCTCTCAAAGTGCGGGCCGCTCAGCATGCAATAGACCCCTTCGCGCAGCGTGATGTTGAGATCGGCGGCAACGGCGCGGGCCAACGGTACCAGTTCATTATCAAATGCACCAACCATCGCCGGAAACCGCGGCCCTAGCCGCTCGTCATTCGGCCCGCGCAGCGGATGGTGGCCAGCCATCCCCGGCAAAAAGATTTGGTCGCTAATCCGCATAATATCGCCGACCTGCCAGTCGGGACGCAACCCGCCGGCGGCATTGGTGACGATCAACGTATCGCAGCCAAGCGCGCGCAACACCCGCACCGGGAAGGTCACCTCTTGCATACTGTAACCTTCGTAAAAGTGAAAGCGCCCACGCATCACCGCCACCGGCTGTCCGGCCAACAACCCAACCGCCAGCTCGCCGCGATGGCCAACCACCTTCGGCTCGTGGAAACCGGGAATATCGCGGTAGGGAATAACGACCGCATCATCCATTTCATCGGCCAGCGCGCTCAGGCCAGAACCAAGGATCAGGCCAACCCGCGGGATGTGGCGCAGGCGCGGCGCAATCGCAGCGCGGGCCTGTTCGATATCGTTGTACATGCGGCACCTATTTGGTTATTCAGTGTATCTAAGGATTATAACGGTTTTTCGCGTTGATTACCATTTCGCTACCGCTCCCCAATTGCCATTGCGCGCGCGGAACCTATCCGCTCAGGCATGCCCGTCGCTCCCCCATTGTCATTGCGAGCCGCCGCAGGCGGCGAAGCAATCTCCTGCTCACGCGGGATCATCCCCCTCAGTGGTTACTTTCGCCGCAGCGG
>JAUQOZ010000295.1 GCA_030550625.1 Chloroflexota bacterium
ACTGCCATGCGTCACTGCGGTTGAGGGCTTCTTGGAGCAGGCTATGCGGGCTGGCTTTGGCAGCGCCGGCGACGCCGGGCTGGCGGCGGTCGAGATCGACGCCGCAGCCGACGAGGTGGATGGGGGTCTGGCCCCAGAGATGGGAGATCGGGTAACTCTTGCCATTGACCTCGACCGCCTTGGCCGGTTGGAGACGGCCGTAGCCTAATTCAGCGAAGAGGGGCAGCAGCCAGCGTTCGCGGGTGAGGCCGGTAGCGGGGTCGCCGGGCGGGAGGGCGGCGGCGGCGTGGCGAAAGGAGGCCCACAGCCCCAGCAGGCGGCTCCACGAGCGGTTGATCGCCTCGGTGAGGCGTTCGCCGGCGACGAGGTGGTAATCGGCGGGGGCGAGACCGCCGAGGGTAGGATCGCCGTCGGCGATGCGTTGGAGCAGGTCGGGCGGCAAGAGCGCGCCTTCGCTGCGGATGGCGGTGAAGGGGGTGCGCGTGCGAGTCGGCATAGACGGTATCCTGTCAGGCAAGCGAGCGACGACGGTTCTGGCGGGTATTATAGCGGTTTGTGGGAAGATGTGCCGGGATACCCCCACCCCCAGCCCCTCCCCCAGCGGGGGAGGGGGGTTGCTGCCCCCACCCCCGGCCCCTCCCCCGCTGGGGGAGGGGGGCCCTCACCCCCCGGCCCCCTCTCCCACCGCACGGTGGGCGAGGGGGAGCCGCTGGGTCGTCGCGACCGGCACGGTGGAGCGGAACACCGTCGCGCCCCTCGCCCACGCCAGTGGGCGAGGGGGTGGGGGTGAGGGTGCATCCTCGCCCGCGTTCCGGCTGTCATTGCGAGGGAGCGGCGGCACCCAGCACGGCTGGGTGCCGCCCGACCGAAGCAATCTCCCGCTCTAGCGGTACGAGCCGGCTCAGCAGGAACCCGGCCCTTCAGGGCCGGGCGCATGAGGGCCGGATTTGTCCGTCCCCTCCTGCCTGCAAGGTCGTGTTCCCCTTTATGCTATGCTGAGCGTGTCGCGGTAATGGTAATCTAGGATAGGTCTACACCAGTAGCCGCAAACCTTGCTCACGGAGCAACCCTATGTCTCAATCGCGCTATTGCCCGCAGTGCGGGTCACCAGTATCGGCAGACGAACGGTTTTGCGCCAATTGCGGCGCGCGCATGCCGGAACAGTCGCAACCAGCAATGCCTGTTTCACCACCACCTTTCACGCCTATGCCATCCCCGCCGGTTGTGGCGCCATCGCGCGCAATGGGCAAGGTTGCGCTTTTCGTTGTCATTGGTCTGATCGGATTGCTGGTTGTGGGCGGGGGGATTTGGTTGGTCTTGATGAATCGCCCAACCATCACTGCCTCGACTGCCACTGCCACCGCTACCCCTCGCCAGCCGGCTACTGCTACCCCGCGCCAGCCGGCTAACGTTACCCCGTTGCCAACCGCCACGCCGGTGGTTGGCGTCGCCGGCCAGCCGACTCCGCTTGGCGCAGCGGCGCTGGCCCGTACCAGCCAAGCGCAGACCGCGCAGGCACAGGCCCCTACCCAGACTGCTCAGGCTGTAGAGGCTGAAGTGAGCAGCTTATTTGCTAGTTCGCGCCGGGTGTTTTACGATGAATTTGTCGATAACCGCAATGCTTGGTTTACCGGCGTTTTCCAAGAGATCGAACTCGACCTCATCGAAGACGGGGTTTTTAAAGTCATCTGGACGGGACGAGGCACATCGTATGAGTTGTATGAACTCAGCGCCTTTACCAATTTCATCAGTGAAGTCGATTGCCGGATTGCGCGCGGTGGCGGCGATGGCAGTTGTAGTCTGGTGTTTAGCCAACAGCGCGATGTTGGCTTTTACAAATTTGAGTTTTTCATCGACTATTTCCGGCTCTTTATCGTGCCGGCTGAGGGTGAATTGGTAACGTTGGTCGAGGGCGATCCTCGCCTCTTCACCACGATCGGCGAGGTTAACCGCCTGCGCGTGATCAAGCAAGGTGATCGCATCCGTTTGTTCATCAACGGCGTAGTAGTGGGTGATCTCCGTGACGCCACCTATCCCTCTGGGCGGATCGGCGTTTCGACCACCTGTTACCGCGAAGAGGGCGGGGTCGAGGTGCATTTCGATAATTTCGGCATTTGGTCATTACCAGACGTTTAACCGTAGAGACGCACGGCCGTGCGTCTCCATATCATGTCACGCCGCACGGTTGTATGTCACCATGTCACGCTGTACAGCCGTGCGTCGCCATACCGTCACGCCGCACGGCAAGGCGTCTCCACCTGAAAGGAACGAACGCGATGTCCTCTCCCTTCCCCCACCTGCTTGAGGAATTTGTTGTCGTCAACGCGCCGATGGATCGGGTTGAGCGGGTGATGACTGAACAGGCGCTGATGGAGCGTTGGATGTCGCCGGCAGTGCAGTTTACGCCGCTCGATGGCTGGCGATTTGATGTCGGTGCGCCGTGGCGTTTGCGTCTCACCGGCGTTGGCCCGTTGCTCGAAGCCGGTTATGTGGTAGCCGAACGACGGCCCGGTCTGGTGTTGTGGGCCTTCGATGGCTTCTGGGAGGGGTTTGATGCGTGGCACTGGCTGCCGTGGCAGGGCCGCGCTGATCAGACCCTTATTCAAAACCGGGTTGAGTACCGGCTCAAGGTGCCCGGCCTCGATCTGATCTGGCCGCTGACTATCGCGCCGCTGATGCAGCTCGACGCGAAAGCGCAGATGCAGCGGTTGAAGGATGTGTGCGAGCGGGGGTAGCGAGAACAGGACACGGAATGTACTGGTCTTGCCTAACCGTGCCAATCCCTGTCTAAGGTGTTGTGCATACCATGCCCAAGATGTGGTACTCTAATGAAGCCTTCTCTCCTAGCGGATGCCGGAGTGAAATCGCTCAGACAGTGGGTCTGCACGCCAATTGTAGGATGTGGTACCGCCCTCGAAGCGCTATCGCTGCGCGATCAACGGAGCCACTATGTTGCCATTGAAAGACACGATTCCCTCACGCTCGTTTCCGGCGGTCAACTGGGCCTTGCTCGCAGCAAATGTCGTGGTCTTTCTCTTCATGGCCCGTGATGCCCGTCTCGCCGAGGCGTGGATTAACGAGCTGGCCCTAGTGCCGGCACGCCTGCTGGCCAACCCGCTCGACCCGACTGAGCTGCTCACCATTTTTACCTCGATGTTCATGCATGGCGGCTGGTTTCACCTGTTCAGCAATATGCTGGCGCTCTACATTTTTGGCGATAACGTTGAAGATAGCATGGGCAGCCAGCGTTATCTGATCTTCTATCTGCTCTGCGGGGTGGCGGCGGCATTGACCCACGTTTTTTTCAATCCGAACTCTCCAATTCCGACGGTCGGCGCGAGCGGCGCGCTGAGTGGCGTGTTGGCGGCTTATTTGCTCTTCTATCCCTCGGCCCGCGTGATCACGCTGATACCTATCTTTTTCTTGCCGTGGCTGGTTGAAATTCCGGCGGTAGTGTATCTTGGTTTGTGGTTTATTTCCCAACTGGCGAATGGCCTCTTTTCCATCCTGATCGATGTGCAGGCAATGGGCGGCGTGGCGTGGTGGGCGCATATCGGCGGCTTTGTCGCCGGCTTGGTGCTGGCGCCGCTCTTCCGGCAACGGCGCTACGTGCGGCGTTACTATCGCGACCAGTATTATCCGTGGTGATGGCTTGTGCAGAGGTGAGCTATGGACTTTTTTGCGCTATTGTGGCTTTTTTTTATCATCACATCATTACAGCCGGTGATTAAGCAGCGCATGCTCGATGCCGCCCGCCAGCGTTTGCTTGAGCAGTTGGAGCGCAAGCGCAAGAGCCGGGTGATTGCACTGATCCATCGCCAAGAGACGATGAGCCTGCTCGGTTTTCCGTTGGTGCGCTACATTAGCATCGAAGACTCAGAGGCGGTGCTGCGCGCGATTAAGATGACCGATCGCGATATTCCGATTGATCTGATCCTGCATACCCCCGGCGGCTTGGTGCTGGCTTCCGAGCAGATTGCGCGCGCGCTTCAGAAGCATCCGGCCAAGGTGACGGTCTTTGTGCCGCACTATGCGATGTCGGGCGGGACGCTGATTGCGCTCGCCGCCGATGAGATTGTGATGGACGAGAACGCGGTGTTGGGGCCGGTTGACCCGCAATTGGGCCAGCATCCGGCGGCGTCGATTTTGCGCGTGCTCGAACGCAAGCCGCTCAGCGAAGTTGATGACGAGACGCTGATGATGGCCGACATCGCCGAGAAGGCGATCCGGCAGGTCAAGCGCACGGTTTGCGAGCTGCTGCGCGATAAGATGACGGTTGAGAAAGCGGAAGAAGTGGCCCATACGCTGGCCAGCGGCGTGTGGACGCACGATTACCCGATTACGGTTGATGAAGCGCGTGAATTGGGTTTGCCGATCAGCACCGAGATGCCCGAAGAGATTTACCAGATTATGGCGCTGTACCCGCAAACTGCCCAGCGTCGCCCCTCGGTTGAGTATATCCCTGCGCCGCGCTCGCGCCAGTTTGATGTGTCGTAGCTCTGTGGAGTGCGGCAGTCACACTGCCGCCTTCCATAGTGGTGCGGTGCATCGCGCATACAGTCTCCCCGCGCCGCGTTCGTGCCAGTGTGGTGTGTCGTAGCTCTGTGGAGTGCGGCAGTTTGACTGCTGCACTCCATGAGGTTCGCTCTCGCCGATCACTAGATAATTCCTCTCCCCGCCGTTGCCTGTTTTCCTCTTGAGCATTCTCTTCAACCAGCTATAATCATTACTTAACAAAATCTTGATGCCAGCTCGTGCGGGCAGAGCATCGCTCTGCCCTTGTTAGCCTGCTCGGCCCGTAGCGAATAAGGTTCCAGCGATGACGCTCTCGCTTCGTCTCGTCGATATCAATGGCCCGTTTATCGATCCATCCGCCCCGGTGCGGAATTGGTCGTCGTTTCCCTTTTGCCAAATCGATCTGCCAGTGCCGCCGTATGTCGATGAGGCGCGCTTGCAGCGCGGCGTGGCGCAGGCGCGGGCCTATCTGGCGGCGGTGCAGGCGCAAGGTTATACCGGGATCGTCATTGATAATCTGGCCCATCTGGTCACGTTTGATCACGCTCCTCAGCCGTACTATGCGCCGGATAGCCCCTTCCGCCTGCGCGCGCTGGCCTATCGCCGCGCCTTGCTGCCGTTGCTGCACGACGCTGCGGCGCGCGGGATGCAGGTCTACGTCACTTGCGATATGCAGTGGCTGACTGACGACCTGCGCCGCGTTGTTGGGCCAATCGCGGCTGATAACCCGCAGGTGGCGGCGTTGAATCGGGCGGCGCTGATTGATCTGTTCACGGCGCTGCCGATGGTGAGCGGCATGATTGTACGGATCGGCGAGACGGGCGGCGCGCACGATGTTGCCGGCTATACCGGCCATCTGATCTACCACGAGGTGGCCGCGATTCGCCATCTGATCGCGACCTTGCTGCCGGTATGCGCGCAGTTTGACCGTCACTTGATCATGCGCACGTGGACGCTCGGCATCGGCGAGGCGGGTGATTTGCTCTGCTCGCCGGAACGCTACACCGCTGTTTTTGCCGATCAGCGCGATCCGCATCTGTTGGTATCGATCAAGCATACGCCGGCCGATTTCTTCCGGCTGTTGCCGCCTAATCCGACCTTGGGCCTGCCCGGCCCGCGCCAGATCGTCGAGCTGCAAAACCGGCGCGAGTATGAGCTGTTTGGCTTAGTGCCGTCTGGGTTGGTTGGTTTGCATAGCGCCGTCATCCGGCGCGCTGCCCGTGATCCGCAGTGTGTGGGAATGTGGGCGTGGAACAGCACCGGCGGTTGGGGCGGCGGCGGCGCATCGGTGGGGCCACATGGCTGGAATCTGTGGACGGAAGCCGGCAGTGCGTTGACGGCGGCTCTCGCAATGCATCCCGAACGGGACGCCGAGCAGTTTGTGAGCGAGTGGTTTCGGCAACGGTTAGCCGGCTATGATTCCGCCTTCGTGCGCGCGGTGACGGCTGCATACGTAGAGTCAGAGCGGTTGATCGAGCAGGGATGGTATTTGGGCCACGCGCCGGGGATGCGCCGGATCGGCGGGATTGTCGTGCCTTCGTTGTTGTGGGTCTGGTGGATGCGCCCCACCGCTGCCTTGCCGGTCTGGGTCTATCTGGCCGAATTGGTGGGTGACGTTGAGCCGGTGATTGCGCAGGCAGAGCGGGCGGTGCAGCGCGCGCAGGAACTACGTACTGCTGTGGCGGCGGCGGCGCCAGAGAGTGATCCGCTAGCGCAACAACTCGTGACGAGTCTCGACTATTTGGTTGATGCGCTGACCATTGCGTGGCGCGTGCGCGCGCTCTTGTTGCCGCTGGCGGCGCAGGCGCGCAGCCAGCAGCGCTGTGATCTCAGCGCCGCAGCGGCAGCGTTGCGCACGGCAATGCACCAGCATCACGCGCGCTGGGCTGGCCGCACCGATTTCCCGCCGCTTGAGCTTGATGAGATCGACCGGTTCTTGGCACGCTGGGAACGGTCGCCGCGGGTGGTCTGGAACCGGGCCCGGCTGGCGACCCGGCTGGTGGCACTGGCCCGCCGCCAGCCGCCGAGCTCGGCCCGCGCGCGCGCGTTGCTCAGTTTCCTGTTCCCTACCCGTTTGCGCCGGCGGCTGTTGCAAACCGCCCTCCCATGGCTCAGCCGGCGGTTAGACCTGTTGCCGACTATCTTTTTTGAAACCGGCCCAGCTCTCGGCGAATGGGCGCGCTCGTAGCGCCCGTTCCCGCACCACGCCGGCCACCCCGCGCCATCCCCAATAATGGCCGATCACCTGCGTCTCGCCGCGCTGCAATGCCCGCCGCAGATCGGCAGCGCTCGCGCCGGCAAACAGTGTGCGCCCGTAGCCAATCATCGCCAGATCGTGGGCGTCACTACCGCCGATTGGGGTCAACCCCAGCGCTTGCGCTTTCTGTGCTGCGCGCCGGTTGTTGGCCGGGTTCCACAGGCTAGCGTTGAAGACTTCGAGACCGTCAAGCAGGCGCCAATCGAGATCGGTGCGTTCAGGGCCGAGCAGATGCCGCCGCCCCACCGATGCCACCAGCGCGCCGAAGGGATGGGCGGCGAACGCCAGCCCGCCCTGCTCATGCACCAGCTTGACCGTCGTGGCTAGATCGAGACCGGCAGGAATTGGCTGCTCGATGAACAGGGCCAAGACGTGCCCAATCGCAGTCGAGATTTCGCATCCCACGATCACGTCAATCCCATACCGCGGCGCTAACCGGCGCGCCGCGAATGCCCCTTCGAGCGTGTTGTGGTCGGTAATCGCGATCACGCGCAAATCAGTTTCTTCCGCTACATACGACAACACCGCCTCAGGAGAGGCGGCGCCGTCGCTGGCAGTGGTATGGATGTGCAGGTCGGCAGCGTTGTAGTGCGAAATCACGGGTTACACTCCTTCCCCCCATGCTATCTGTCTTGTGGCGAGTGTAACCCGGTTTGATGAAGCCGGTATCATGGCGAGGTCAAGCCGAGATGAAGAGCAGGTAAAGCGTTGCAGGGCGTAGTTAATACGCTGCCTCTCCTGCAGCGGCCACTATCGTCCCGGCAACAAGGTGTACTCGGCCACTGCCCGCCGTTCGCTGCGGTTGCCGAAGGCGCTAATCGCGTAGCGGCCCGCCGGGTCTTGCTCGCTCAGGTACAGTTCGGCGGTAAAACTGCCATCGCCGGCTGCTGTCACATCACCCAGCCATTCGGTTGAATAATCGGGCAAGGTGGCCCAGACGGTGATCACTTCGCCGGGTAGAAAACCGCTGCCCTGCAAGCTTACTGCACTGCGTTGCTGGCTGCTGCCCGGCCCGACCGTGAGCGTAGCCGTGCCGCGTGGGCGTAGTGTATCGCCGGCCACGACCTCGAAATCGGCAATACCGTTGCCGCCGCTCTGCAAGCCGCGCGCTGTCAGCGCGTAGCGCCCGACCGGGATGCCGTTGCTGGCGATAGCGAGTCCAATCCGGCCTTGCCGGTCGGCGGTTTGGGTTCCCAGATCAGCAACAGCGTTGTTCGGGTAGCGCAACCAGAGCGCGACTTGTTCACCCGGCTGGTAGCCGCTGCCGCTGAAGGCGAACGTTGCGCCTTGCGCTTGCGCCGGCTTATCAACCGTTAATTGCACGCCAGCCGTCACGCCGGGAGCCGGCGCTATCTCGACCTCAAGGCTAGCATACGCTTCCCGCCCGCTCTGCCAGCCGCGTGCCGTGTAGGTGTAGCGACCGGTGGGGGTGAAGGTTGCGCCAAGGAAGTCGAACAGGTAAGGGTGGTTGAAGCGACCTTGCTCGTCGATCGTCACTACCGCCACGCCGTAGACGGTATAGTCAGGGTACGTAATCCAGATACTGGCCGTCTCACCGGGCAAGAAGCCGCTGCCGCTGAGGGTGACGGTCGTATTCTGGCGCGCCACGGCGGGCGAAACGGTTAAGCTAGCGGTTTGCGCGCCGGCTGGCCAGCTCCAGATGACAATGATCAGCGCTAGCGCGCCGGCAAAGATGAGCGTGAAGGGAGTGAGCAACGAGCGGTTGATCATCGGCATACGCGCCTCCGTTGTGACGAACAATCAACGTTTCCACGCTTACGAACGATAATCGTGCTGATTGCTTGCCAACCGGCAGATTACGGGAAGCTGACGAGATTGGGGGCATCACAACAGCCGCAAAGGATGCAAAGGCGCAAAGAACGCAGAGGGCGCAAAGAGTTTTAACGCAAAGACGCAAAGAACGCAGAGGGCGCAAAGCTCTTTGGGATGGGTCTCACTCTCCACACCCTCAGCGTCCCCTGCGGTAAAAACACCCCTCCCCCAGCGGGGGAGGGGGTGGGGGTGGGGGCAGAGCAACCCGCGCCGCAGGTTGCGCACGCTTTGCGCCACGCTTCAGAGCTGGGTTCGCCGTCCTGCCTTCCCGGAGCCGGCTCGTG
>JAUQOZ010000042.1 GCA_030550625.1 Chloroflexota bacterium
TCCTGCTCGTACCAGCGCCGCCTGAACCGCCACCAAGAGAGCCAGACGTCAGAACGTCACAACCGCTGACCCGCGAAGTCACTGCTGCCGATCTGCAGCAGTGGCGCATCCCGGAACAGTACTGGCCAGCCCTACTCGCAGTGCGCACTGAAGATGATCTCTTGAACGCGCCCGTACCGCAAGCGATTATGGAACGGGTGCTCGATATCCTGTACCCGCGCCGTGTCGATGAAATTCTGCAACAGCCACAATACCTGCTCAACGATGCCGAAGATCTTGATCGGTTTGTGGCCGGCGAATTGACCGACTTCTTGCTGATGCTCGATCCCGAACAACAGCGGCTGGTCGAAACGCCGCTCGATAAGCCGGTGCTGGTGCGCGGCGGGCCGGGCACCGGCAAATCGATTGTTGCACTGTACCGTGTCCAACGACTGGTGGCGAGCGGTCAAACGCCGGTATTATTTACCACTTTTACCAACGCCCTCATCTCATACTCGACGCAACTGCTAGAACGGCTCCTGCAAGGAGATCTGGCTGCAAAAGGGGTCGAAGTCAACACCGTTGATAGTGTCATCTTCCGCCAATACGCCCGCGCGTATGGATCACCCCGCTTTGCCCCTGAAGGAGAGTTGCTGAACGCCTTGCACAAAGCGTTAGCGATCGCGCCAATGGCTGGCGACAACGAAGCTGATCGCCAACACCGCCGGGAAGCGTTACAAACATTAGGGGTCGAATACCTGCTCGACGAGTTTACTAGTGTGATTGAACATTGGGGGCTGACCACGTATGAAGCCTACGCGAGCCAACCGCGGATCGGGCGCAAATTGCCGCTGCGCGCCTCACTGCGCGAAGCCGTATGGTCGGTGTATGAGACGTGGTCACATCTCTTGCGCCAACAAGGGTGGACGACGTGGGGCAATGTGCGGCGGCAGGCGCTGGAATTAGCCCGCCATCAGCCGGCCCGGCCCTACCGCGCCATCGTGATTGACGAGGCGCAAGACCTCTCGCCGGTGGCGCTGCGTTATCTGTTGGCGTGCGTCGAGTCACCGCAATCAATCTATGTCACTGCCGATGCCGGCCAATCGCTGTACCAACGCGGGTTTTCATGGCAGCAGATCGATGGTGCGCTCCAAATGCGCGGGCGTAGTTTTGTATTGCGGCGTAATTACCGGAATACGGCCCAAATTGCCGCCGCCTGCGCCTCCATCCTTGGCATTGCCGGCGACAATGACCAAGCTGCCGCAATCCACAACGGCAATGTGCCGACCATTCAGTTTTGCCGTGACATCACGGAAGAAGCGCTGGCAATTCGCGATTTCTTCGCCGCCGCAGCGCGAAGGTGGCGCCTACCGCCGCACACTGGGGCTGTGTTGTGCCACAGCAAGCAAGTGGCGCAGCACATTTGCGCTCAGCTCAACCAGCTTGGCGTGCCGGCGGAATTTATGGAGCGGAAGCAGATTGATATCCGCAAACCAGTCGTTAAGGTGATGACCTTGCATTCAGCCAAGGGCCTTGAATTTCCCTTTGTTGCCATTACACGCTTAGCGCAAGAACATCTACCGCACAACTTCGACCACTTACCGCCAGAGGAGCGCGAAGAGGCGATTGCGCAAGAGCGACGCCTATTCTATGTTGGCTGCTCACGCGCAATGCGGGAATTGTTGGTCTGTGCCAGCGCCGATCAACCATCATCATTTGTGCAAGCGTTGCCGGCAACGCTCTGGCAGCGGATCGAACCGTGACCGGCGGCATTGTCGAACCCAACGTTGCTTGCGCAAAAGGCAATCACAACGACATTATTTGCCGCTTTGCAGTTCAAGCCGGACAAAGGCGACGATCGCGGCCAGCAAAAACGCTCCTAGCCCGATCCACCCGCTCAGTTCGGCGATAAAGCGTTGTTGCGCTTCGGCAGCCAAGCGCAAGGCGCGGAGATTGGTATTGGCCAAGCCCATCACGCCTTCCTGCAACGCCTGCCGGGTGGCGTCGATCAAGGCTTGCTGATTGAGTAAGAGCCATGCCGAACCAATAGCCCGCGCGGTTAGGTAGGCAACGACCCCGAACAGCGCTCCAATCAGGATAGCAATGGCCAAGCGGCCTAGCCAAGCTCGCACCGGTTCAGCAGTCATCCCATTCGTCGCCATACCCATCACTCGCCCCCTTCGCCGGTGATCCGCTTGCGCGCGCGCTCTTTGGCCGCACGCAGGCGAGCGAGCGCCTCATCACTCTCAGCAGCGGCAGCCGGTGGCGGCGGGGCCGATGGCGGGGCTGGCGGCGGAGTTGGCGGCAACGGCGTGCGCTCACCAGCCATCTGGCGCCGCGCTTGATCACGGGCAGCGCGCAACCGGCCCAGCACCGGATCAGGCGCAACCGGCGCGGTGCCAGCGGGTCGCAAGCGCCCGGCTAGCGTGCCGAGCGGGCCAAAATCGCTGCGGCGCACCATCAACCGGCGGAGAGCAATATCAATCGGCAACAAGATCAACGCTAATAACAGCAGGGGAAAGGCGATCTCTTGCGCAGAAAAGACTTGATTCAGACGAGTAAACACCTCGGACGGTTCCGTCACAAACCGGCCCTTGGTCGTATTCGCCAGCTCGTTCAGTAAACCGGGGTTGGCCTGTGCGCTGCGATACTCTGAAGAATACGGTACGACCATTCCAGCAGTTTCTTGAATCATGACCCGATCACCGCGCGCGCCGGCAATCTGCACCAGATAGGTGCCGGGAACAGGACTTTCGATCCGCGCCTGATACTGGTTAGGGGCAACCTGTGTCAACCGCACCTCGCGGCGTGAGCCATCACCGCCGATCAGGGTAGCTGTCACGGTCAGATCATTCTGGCTTGCAGCCGTGGCAAGGCGAATGATTGTCTCGCCGCCGGCGACAGTTACCTCTGCGCGGACATCCTGCCCGCCACGTGGCGTCAGATCTTCGATCAATTGGGCGGCAAAGCGGGGAAAACCTTCCCATGCAATCCAGTCACGGGCCCACTTGCCTTTAGTATCGCTCAACCACGCTGCGCTACGGCCAAGGCCAAACTGCCACGTGGCCAAAATCGGCTGCTGATCTTCGGTGGCCAGCAAGAGTTGCGCGGTGTCTTTGAGCGTGCTGCCATTGTAGCCATAGAGCGGCGGGATGGCGCTAAGCCCGGCCAGTATCGGGCTGCTGCCGTAGCGTACCGGCACAAACGGCTGCTCAACGATATAATTACCGATAGTCGTAATCGTCTCTTGGACAAAAATTTGCGGCACATCAGCCATATCAGCCGCCGGATAGTAGCGCCCGCCGCCCTCTGCCGCCAATTGTTGCAAATAGCTAGCCGAACCGCTCCCGGCGGCGACGACCGTCAGAGTAATGCCCTGTTCGCGCAGCCGGGCGGCAATATCGAGCTGGTCACCGCCACTGCCCCAGCCATCGGTCAACAGAATCATGTGCTTGATACGGGCGTCAACTTGTTGCAGCATCTCTTCGGCCCGCAACAAGCCAGCCCGGATATTGGTGGGGCCGCGAGGCTCAACCCCGGCCACCGCCTCCATGACCTGTTCGACCGTCGCGCCGCGAGTGGCGGCAAAGGTTGGGAAGGCTGCGCCATCGAACGTTACCACCCCAACCGTATCTTGCAGGCTTAAGAGCGCCGTCGCCTGCGCAATCGCATCTTTGGCAATATCGATTTTACGGTCGGACGACGATGTTATCGGCGCATTGCGATCAGGATCGGCGCAGTGGCAGGCATCCATCGACCCCGACTTATCAATCACAAAGACGATCGCCAGATCGGGCCGCATTTCGCGATTACGGACATCCATATACACCGGGAGCGCCTCTTCGACAGCGGTGCGGCCATAGCCACCGACGCCAAAGCTATCTTCGCCGCCGATCATGAGCAAACCGCGCCCTAAATCGCGCACATAACCGGGGATGGCCTGCATCAAACCGATCGGCAACGCGCGGGCCGGCGTATTCACCAGCACGAGCGCATCATAGGCGCTGAGATCGGCCAGCGAACGCGGCGCTGCTTCCGGCGAGATCACCTCAGCCACCATATCGGCGGCGACCAACGCCGTCGCCAACGGGCGAGCATCGGCGGCGTTACGCGCAATTAACAAGACCCGCGGCGGGCCTTGCACCTTAATCAGGGCCGCAGCCTCGTTATTTTGCACTCTCCCATCGCGGGCGGCTTCTACTTGCACCCGGTAGCGCCGGAAACCGCTACCCTCCACTGGCACCACAAACTCGACGCGGGTTGCGCCGGGTGACAATTCAAGCGCGCGTTCGGCCACGACGCCGGTATCATCAATCAGCCGCACCGTAGCGGGTTGGGCAACGTTACTCTCGACAGTCGCCACAATCAGCGCCTCTTGGCCGTCACGCACACTATTAGGCGCCTCTACGCTAGCCACCAACGCCTCAGCATCAGCTTCGACCAACGTCAAATCGACAATATCGATCGGAATGCCACGACTGGCCGCTAACCGCGCCGCATCAATCGCTCGCCCGCTATTTTCACCGCCATCAGAGAGCAACACCAACCGTTTTTGCGCATCGGCGGGGAAGAGTGCCATGCCAAGCTGAATGGCGGACTCGATATTAGTGCGATTCGCGATGGGGATCGAGGTAATCCGGCCCAACCGGCGATCGCTATCTGGCGCGCGTTCAACCAGCGCATTATCGCCAAAGACGATAATCGCCGCTTGATCGTCAGCCGGCATCGCTTGCAAGGCGGCACGAATGAACGCCTCGGCCTGTGCGCGGGTCGAGGCCGGCATCGAGTCGCTGCCATCGAGCAAGAAGACCGTCGTCAACCGATCGACTGGGCGCACCAATTGAATGCCGGCGAAGGCAAAGATCAAGGCCACAGCGACCAAGGTGCGCACGATCAGGCTGCCCCAGAACCGGAACGGCGATAGCCGGCGCGGCGCGAATAAGGCGAGCGCAGCCATACCGATCGGCACAATGAGCAGCCAGAGCGCTTCAGGATAGATAAAGGAGATATATGGCATAGGCAACCGTTGGCCGGTGAGACATTGGTACGTGATCGTACTGGCATTGTACCGAGAATACCCAGCGATGACAAGGCATCATCGGCCCTTTTTTCTAGGACGATGCCATCGCGGCAAAAGTTCCTCTTGCCACGCCCATAATGTAGGGGCACAGGAGGGGCACAGCGACGCTGTGCCCCTCCTGTGCCCCTACGCTGTGTCCCTGCGTTGCCCCTTTTTGATCACTTACGCTCCGACCGTCTCGGCTTGCGGTTCAATTTCAATCTTGGCGCCAAGCACCTTGAGGAACTGGGCAATCCATGCCGGGTGGGCCGGCCACGCCGGCGCTGTCACCAGATTACCGTCAGTGATGGCCTGATCGGCGGGCAACTCGTGATATTCAGCGCCAATTAACGGCAGATCGGGGCCAACCGCCGCATACGCCGTGCAACGGCGACCGTTCAACACCCCAGCGGCTGCCAAGACCTGCAACCCGTGACAAATCGCCGCTACTGGCTTATTGGCGGTAAAGAAATGGCGCGCAATTTCGAGCACGCGCGGATTGAGCCGGATATACTCCGGCGCGCGCCCGCCGGGAATGACCAGCGCATCGTACTCGTGCTCGTTCACTTCGTCAAAGCTCTTGTTCAGGGTGAAGTTGTGACCCCGCTTCTCGCTGTAGGTCTGATCGCCTTCAAAGTCATGCACCGCAGTGCGCACGAATTCACCGGCCTTCTTGCCCGGACAGACGGCATGCACCTGATAGCCAAGCGCAGCGAGCGCTTGAAACGGCACCATCACCTCGTAATCTTCGACATAGTCGCCGACGAGGAAGAGGATCTTCTTTGCCATGGACTGCTCCTCTCTGAACGGTTAGACGAATACGACCACCCTGTCGCTCTGTTGCCAGCTAGGATAATTCTACGGTAACACGGTGTGGCGTAACTGTCAACCCGCTTCGAGTAAGCGCAGTGTCTCGGCGACGGCGTGTTGCAATGCGCTCAACAACGGATCAAGCGGCATCTGGCTCGCGGCAGCTTGCTCGATCGCCTGCGCCGCCGCTGCCACCCGCACTGCGCCGACTTGGCGAGCACCACCCTTGAGGCGATGCGCAATCCGCCGGGCCTGTTCGAGATCGGCATGGGCTATCGAAGAGGCTAACTGTTCGAGTTGCTGTTGAAACTCGCGCCGGATGAGCTCGCGCGCCTTGATGGCCATTTCAACTTGGTCCGAACCAAGCGCCGCCAGTAGTTCGCTAAAGACTTCCCAATCGATGACTTGATCACGAACAACCGGGATCGCCGTGATAGGCATCATTGGTTGATCGTGTGGCTGCAAGGCTTGGCGCAAATCTTGCAATCGCACCGGCTTGTTCAGAAAGCCATCCATCCCTGCGGCCAAACACCGCTCGCGCATCCCAGCAAAGGCATACGCGGTCAGCGCGATGATCCGCGGCTGCCGGATCTGATCACCGAGCGCGCGGATCTGGCGGGTCGCTTCTTCGCCATCCATCTCCGGCATTTGCAGATCCATCAGCACGACATCAAACGGATGGTGCTGAATTGCCTGCACCGCTTCGCGACCATTCGCGACAATCGTGACGTGATGGCCCAAGACGCGCAATAAATGCAACGCCACTTGCTGATTGATCTCATTATCTTCAGCCACCAAGACTCGTAACGAAGCGGGGAGTTCCGGCACTGGGGTTGCCTCCGGCGCTGAAGCCGTCACCGGCGCGTCAAACCGCTGCACCGGCAGCCGCAAGGTAAACGTCGATCCTTGGCCCGGCTGACTGGTCACACTGAGCTCACCACCCATCACTTGCGCTAATTGGGCGCTAATGGCTAAGCCGAGACCAGCGCCACCCCGCCGCGTGCGTTCACTGTCAAGCTGGGTGAACGGCTGGAAGAGGCGCGGTAATTGCTCAGCGGCGATGCCAATCCCGGTGTCACGCACAGCGAGCGCCACCTGAAGCTGATCAGCGTTGAGATCAACCATATCAACGGTGATCGACACGCTCCCCCGATCGGTAAACTTAATCGCGTTACTGATAAGGTTGACCAAAATCTGGCGCAAGCGCGTACCATCAGTCATTACCAACGATGGCAAGGCCGGATCAATCGCTGCGGTAAATGCCAATCCCTTCCGCTCGGCGTCACGGCGGAACAAAGTCATAACCGAGTCAACAATCGCCCGCAAATCAACCGGTTCAGCGACGATCTCAAGCCGCCCTGCCTCCATTTTGGACAGATCAAGCACATTATTGACAATTGCCAGCAACGCCTCACCGCCAACCCTGATCGTCTCGACCAACGAACGCTGCGTTTCCGGCAAGGCGCTGGTTAAGAGCAATTCGGCGCTAGCAATGACAGCATTGAGCGGCGTGCGGATTTCGTGGCTGATCGAGGCGAGGAAGGCGGAACGCGCTCGTTCGGCTTGTTCAGCCGCCTCTTTGGCCCGCAAGAGATCAGCCGCTATTTGCCGTTCAACCGTAATATTCCGGCCCACAATCAAGCCGCCGCTGATCTGTCCCGGTGTAATCTCAACCGGTAACAGGGCCGTATCGAACACTTCCCGGTTAAAGACATAATCAATATGGTAGGGAACGCCGGATAATACCTCATAACACAGCGGCAACAGCTCAGAGCGGTGCGGTTCGGGCAAAATTTCCGGCAATAATTGCCCCTCAACCTGCGCAGCATTGACGCCAAACCGGGCTAATTCCGCGCCGGCGAGCAGCGTAATGCGCAGATCAGTGTCAAACATCAAGACCACCGTTCCCGGCAACAGATCGGCCAGCATGCGATAGCGCCGCTCGCTGGCGCGCAAGGCTAGCTCGGTCTCTTTACTGCGGGTGATGTCTTGGAAGGTGCCACGCAGTTTGACGATCCGCCCGGCTTCCCAGACCGGCTGGCCAATCGAGCGGATCCAGCGCAGATTGCCGCGCGCGGTGCGTAATGGCAATTCTAGATCCCACGACTCGCCAGTATTAAGACAATGCTGGAATGCTTGATCGATCAGGTGATGAACCTCCGGCGGGTAGAACCACAATGCCGCTTCCGGTGAAGGAGGCTCGTCCACCGGCAACTCGTGGATAGCGAACATCTCTTCCGACCACACCATTTGCCGCGTCGTCAGATCGTATTCCCACCCGCCGACACTCGCCATCTTGCCAACTGCGCGCAGCAACCGTTCACGTTCGGCCAGCGCCTGTTCAACCGTTACTTGCGCAGTGACATCGGTTTGCAAGCCGACAAACGCTACCACTTGCTCGGTCTCATCCCGCACCGGACTGATCGCGAGTTGATTCCAGAAGGGCTGGCCATCTTTGCGATAATTGAGCAAACGGGTATGAATCGGGCGCGCGGCGGCGATTGCTTCGCGAATGCGCTCCACCACCGCCCGATCAGTCTGCGGCCCCTGCAAAAAGCGACAATTGCGGCCAAGGATCTCGTCCGGCGCATAACCGGTGATGGCACTGAACGCCCGGTTGGCAAAGATGATGGGATAATCGGGTTCGGCATCGGTCACGATCATCCCGCTTGCCATCTCATTGACCGCAGCCAGCAAAAAGCGGTTCTGCGCGCGCAACCGAGCTAGTTCCGCCTGCAACTCAGCCATCTGTTGGATGAGGTCGGCTGATTGGGCGGATTCGTCAAAGTGAGATTGCGTCACCGAGCGCTCCATGCTAAATCTCTAGCGACACCGAAGGCGAACATCGCAATGACAACACCGTGGTCATCGCTACCCCTGCACCGTCGCCTCAACCGGCGACAATCTGTTGTTGGTGCGTTCCTATGTAACTCAAGAAGACGTACCGTGAAGAGACCTTATTCCATCATACCATTTATATCGCGCCGTCGTGGTTATGATGCTTAGCTGCGGCATAATATCATAGCAG
>JAUQOZ010000288.1 GCA_030550625.1 Chloroflexota bacterium
TCATCCCCCCTCTTGACCGGTTGCCCTCACCCCCTGTCCCGCTTGCACAATGCGAGGCAGGGCGCGAATGGGTTCCGCTCTCCGGTGGTCATGGTGAACGGCCGTTAACGGCGTGGCAATCTCCCCCAAGGGTGGACGATCTTCCGCAGTGTTCGTTCGCGCTGAAGCGGGAGATTGCTGCGGGCGCTGCGCGCCCTCGCAATGACATACGGAGCGGGGATCTGCCGCGGTTCACGGCTCATGCCTCCGCTTGACAGGGATCGCCGTGCGATGCCGTAAAGTCCCGTACTGCGCCCCTCTCACCCCTCCCCCAACGGGGGAGAGGCTGAGGGTGGGGGCAAACCAGCGCATCGTAACCCCATCAACCACATCGACGCTCATACGTTCTGTCCGCCCTTACATTCTCTCCACCCTGCGTCCTCCGCGCCCTCTGTGGTAAAAACCGTACCACTGTCAGGCGGGAGAATGGTCGGGTCTGTATCAATGGCCGCTACAAGCCACAAAAGACACGAAAATGATACGCATAGTGTACTTCTTGTGTCTTTGGGGCTATTCCACGTGTGACTCTTGTGTCTTTTTGTGGCTATTCCCGACGATCCCGGCCCAGAAGCGCTCGTTGCGGTGCAAAACCTCTCGCCCTTACCGCTCGCATCCGATCCCGTCCCGGTTGCCGTCAAAGCCGTGCGGATCACCATACGTCCAGTCTACCCGAAACCGCCGGTGCGGGATGTCGCGGCAATCGAGGTCGGGCGGCGGCGGTGGGATGCAGACATCAGGGTAGGCTGGGTGGCATTGCTGACCAGTTGCCGGCACGACCGTTGGTTGCACCAGCGCTGGCCGGTTCGCCCACAGGCCGGCGCCGCTCTCACGCGCGCGCTGTTGTGCGGCGAGATAAGTGTCTGCACAACGGACATCGGGCGGGTAGGTGGCGGCTTGCGCCATGCCTTGTTCAACCAGCGCGAGATTAACAAATTGCTCGCCGGCAATCACGTAGCGGAGCAGCCTCCCAAACCGATCCCGCTCGCTGACGTCGCGTGCAAGCCAGAGTGGGCCGCTCTCGACAAGGCTGCGGTTGGCTTGGGTTGCCTCACTGTATCCCGGCTGATTGCGCTCAGGGGTGTTGACGCCAATGTACCGGACGCGCTCGGTGCTGCTGTTGATCCGCACGTCAATCGTGTCGCCGTCGATCACCCGCACAAGTGTGGCCGGTTCCCACACCAATCCTTCAAGACAGGCAACAGCTATAGTTGGCGTTGTTCCCGTTGGTGATAGCGCCGGTGCTGCCGATGGTGGCGTTGGAGATGGTTGCGTGGCAGTGGGTAATGCAGGAGCTGGGGTTGGCGTGGCAGCCAACGGTTGGGTCGCCGGTGGGTTGCTAACGATGGTTGGTGATGGTCGCGCGCCGGGTTGGCTGCTGTTGCTTGCTGTGGCGCTCATGCGTGCGCCAATGATGCCAATGATGCCGCATGTAAGGACAGCGCCAATCATGATGCTGCTTATCCCGAAGTTTGCGGTAGGTTTGCGTCGTCGTCGCATGTGATGTTCCTTTCGCAAACGCGCCAGATGACACGAGATGCTTGAATGGTTCGATCGTACCCTGCGCCGAACCCGATTGCTAGGGAGTTCTTGCCTGTCTTTCGTTCATACGAACCCCGCCGGAGTTGGCGCCGGCGGGGTTTTGGATGTCGTTACGTCTCTATCGTCCTGTCAGATCGCTCAGCCAACCGCAATGTGTCTCGCCTGCAACCACTCCCGCGCGATGCGGATGTCCTCTTGGCTCAGTTGATGTCCTTGTTCGAGCATAGCGAGGGTGACGGTTGCTCCGGCGGTTTGCAAAAGGCCCGCGAACCGTTCAGTCTCCGCAGTTGTCACTAACCCATCATTCTTCCCCGCTACTACCAGCACCGGCATGCCTGCCAGATCAGGTAGCGTTTCAGGCGCCAGTGGTGTCATTGGCCGCAACAGGACGGCGCCGGCCAGAACGGCCCCGTGGAGCAAGAGGAGCGCGGCGGCAATATTAGCGCCGTTCGAGTAGCCAACGGCAATGACCCGCTGCCGGTCAAAGCTGTATGCTATCGCTGCGGCGTCGAGAAATTCGTTGAGCGCCGCTGCCTGCCGTTTGATGTCGTCGATGTCAAAGACACCCTCGGCGAAGCGGCGAAAGAAGCGTGGCATGCCCCGTTCCAGCACGCGCCCCCGTGGGCTGAGTAGCGCAGCGTGCGGCATCAGTTCGCGCCCCATCGGGATGAGATCGTGTTCGTTGCCGCCAGTGCCGTGCAAGAGTAAGAGGGTGGGTGTTGCGGCTGGCAGGTCGGATGGCGAGATGAATCGGTGGCTAAAGCTGGTTAGTGCGGCGTTCATGACACTCTCTACGTAGTGGTGTGCTTGGGAAACTGTCTACCGCTCGCGTACTGCATAGCGTGGTATGGGTAGTATAGCATGGTTGTGTTTATTGACATAATTTTTGTTCCGTGCAGCCGCTCTGTGCTTATGACGTGCGGCAGTCTAACTGCCGCGTTATATCAGCGTTGGCGTGCGGCAGTCGAACTGCCGCATTCCATAGCCTCCTTCGGTTGCGACAGTTGCACCCAAAACTGCCTGACATCATCTTGCAGTCTGCCGTAACGGGATTATAATGATTGCGTAACCGCACGGGCCGCCGGTATCGCGCCGGCGGTTCTTGTCTTGCGCGAGGTCGTTATGTCTGAACCTGCGATCGTTGCTGAAGACCTGACCTATCGCTATGGCGATCTGCTCGCGGTCGATCACATCAGCTTTACCGTCGCCCCCGGCGAGATTCTCGGCTTTCTTGGCCCGAATGGCGCCGGCAAGTCTACGACGGTCAAGATGCTGACCGGCCAGCTCCGTCCGGCTAGTGGGCGTGCGTTGTTGCTAGGGATTGATGTGGCTCGCCATCCCAAGCAGGTGCAGGCCCGCATTGGCGTCTGTTTCGAGCAGCCTAATCTCTACGAGGAGTTGAGCGGCGTTGATAATCTGAGCCTCTTCGCCAAGCTGTTTGGCGTACGCGATGTTGATATCAATGCGTTGCTGCGCCGGGTCGGTCTCGATGGTCGCGGCGCCGATCTGGTCGGGCGCTATTCCAAAGGTATGAAGCAGCGGCTGATGATTGCCCGCGCGCTGGTCAATCGTCCCGACATTCTCTTTCTCGATGAGCCGACCGAGGGGCTTGACCCGACCTCTGCCGAGGCGATCCGGCGCGTGATTCTCGAAGAGCAGCAGCGCGGCGCGACGATTTTTCTCACCACTCACGATATGTATGAGGCTGACCGGCTCTGTAATCGGGTCGCCTTTATCAATAGCGGCAAGATTGTGGCCCTCGATACGCCGCATCATCTCAAGCAGCAGTATGGCAAGCGCATGGTGCGCGCCGAGGTGGTTGGTTCCGATGGGAAGTTGCTCACCCGCGAGATTATTCTCGACCGGCCCGAAACGCCGGCTGAAATCGCCGATCTGCTCGCCCATCAACAGGTGGTGACGCTCCATAGCGAAGAAGCGACGCTGGAAGATATTTTTATTCGTCTGACCGGTCGCGGTTTGGCTTAACCATCGTGTCATTGCACGGGTGCAACGCGCCCGCAGCAATCTCCTAGCGATAGGATCCACCTATGAACGCTGCTGCGATCTGGGCCTTGATCCAGAAAGATGCCCGGCTCTATTTCGCCAATCGTTTGTTTGCCTTGGTGACGGTGCTCGGTTTGGTGGCGTATGCCGTCATCTATTTCCTGTTGCCGGCCACGGTTGATGAGACGCTGAAGGTGGGGTTGGTCATTCCCGAAATGCCGCCGGCGCTGGCCGAGGCGCTCGCTGACGATGCGGTGGTGGTACAGCAGTTCGCTTCGGACGCCGATCTGCGTACCGCCGTGGCTGCCGGTGAGGTGACGGTCGGCTTTGCCTTTCCGCCCGATCTGTTCGACCAACTTCGCCGAGGTTCCCGTCCGGCAGTCGAGTTGCTGCTCGCGCCGGAGGTAACCCCCGATTTTGTCAGTGTCTACGAAGCGGCTGCCCGCGAGTTGAGTTTCAATCTCACCGGCCAAGCGTTGCCGGTGACGATTAGCGAGGTGATTCTTGGCCCCGATCTGGCCGGCGCGCAGATCGCGCCTCGCCAGCGCATGCTGCCGCTCTTTGCCGTGCTGGTGCTGATGGTTGAGTGTCTCGGTTTGGCTAGTCTGATCGCTGCCGAAGTCGAGCAGGGGACGATCCGGGCGCTGTTGGTGACACCTCTGACGATGCGTGGCCTGTTTATCGCCAAGAGTCTGTTCGGTTCGCTCTTTGCCTTTGTGCAGGCGGTGATACTGCTCGCCGTCACCGGCGGGTTGGCGCAGGCGGCATTCCTCAATCTGACCGCGTTGCTGATCGGCTCGGTGTTAATGACCGGCGTCGCGTTTTTGATCGCGTCGCTTGGCCGCGATCTGATGTCGGTGATGGGGTGGGGTATGCTGGCGCTGTTGATGATGGCCCTGCCCACCTTTACCGTCCTGATCCCCGGTTTGGCCGCCGATTGGGTGCGGCTTATCCCCACCCACTATCTGGTTGACACAATCTACCGCTCGCTCAATTTTGGCGCAGGCTGGGCCGAGGTGGGCGGCAATCTGCTGCCACTCGCCGCTTCGGCTCTGCTCTTGCTGGCGCTAGGTATGGCCATTTTGCAACGGAGGTTCGCATGAGTCTGCGCCGTATCCTTGCCCTGCTCTACCGCGAGGCGGTGCAGGGGCCAAAGAACTTTATCTTCATCTTTACCATTGTGGTGCCGCTTGGCCTGAGTTTGGCGTTGGGCCTGATCTTTGGCACGTTCTTTAGCGGTAAGCCAAGGCTTGGGATCGTCGATCCCGGCGCTTCTCGCCTGACCCAACTGGCCGAAGCAATGCCGGGCCTGATCGTCCGTCGCTACGCGAGCGAGGCCGAGTTGCGCGACGCGACGGCAAATGGGGCGGTGGATGTGGGATTACTGGTGTCAGCCGATTTTGATCAGCGCGTGTTAAGCGGGCAAAGCGGCAGCCTGACCGTGTATGTGTGGGGTGAGAGTTTGCTACGCGATCGAGTCTTGATCGGTACCGCGATTGCTGATTGGCTGCGCGAGCTGGCCGGTCACGAACCTCCGGTCACGATCGTGACTACGATGCTCGGCGCAAACAACGATCTCACGTGGCAGCAGCGGTTGTTGCCATTGCTAGTCTTGATGACGGTGGTGTTCGGCGCGCTGATGCTGCCGGCCTCATCGCTGGTCAGCGAGAAGCAGCGCCGTACCTTGCACGCGTTGCTGGTGACGCCAGCGACCCGCGCCGAGATCTATGTCGCCAAGGGGGTGCTCGGCGTGGCGCTGAGCACGGTGATGGCGCTGCTGGTGCTGGCTCTCAACGGTGCGTGGAGCAGCCAGATCTGGCTGGTGTTGCTGGTGCTCTTCCTCGGCGCAGTGTTGTCCGCCGAGTTCGGCATTCTGCTCGGCGTGCTGGTCAGCGACATCAATTCGCTGTTCGCCACCGTCAAGGCGTTGGGCTTGCTGCTCTACGCGCCGGCGCTGATCGCGCTGTTCCCGATGATCCCGCAGTGGATTGCGCAGTTCTTCCCGACCTTCTATATGGTTGATCCGGTGATTGCCATCGTCCAACGCGGCGCAACGCTGCCTGATATTACCGGCCAGCTCGCCGTGTTAGGCGTGATGATCGTGGCGTTAGCCGGCGCGTTGCGGGTGGCGCGTGAACGGTAACGAACGCGGTAGGGGCAGAGCGCCTCTCTGCCCCTACCCTATGCCCCTACCGTCCGGCCAACTGTCTAATCAAACTGGCAAAACGTTCAAACGGCAATGCGCCTCGCACCAATTGGCCATTGACAAGGAAATTGGGCGTTGAATTAATGCCCAATCGCGTAGCCGCTTCAACCTCAGCCAGCACCGCCGCTTCGGTCGCCGGGTCGTCGAGGCAGGCGGTGAGCTGCGCTGTGTCAACATCAAGGTTGCCGGCCAGCTCGATCAACGTTGCCCGGTCGCGCTTCGGCACGCCGCCCCACTCTACGCCGTGGGTTTGGAACAGCATCTCATACACCGGCCAGAACCGATCTTGCGCTGCCGCGCAGTGGGTCACGCTCGCCGCCAAAATCGCGGAGCCGTGGATCGAGCTCAGCGGGAAGTCGCGTACAACGATCCGCACGACCCCGGTCTCAACAAACTCGCTGATAATGCGTGGGCGCGTCTCGCTGACGAAGCGGGCGCAGAAGGGGCATTCGTAGTCGGTAAATTCGATCATGAGCACCGGCGCCTTGGGATCGCCAAGCGCCCGCGGATCATCATCGCTCAGGTTGAGCAATTCAACCAGATCGATCGCTGGCTGTGGGGTTGCCGTAGGCCGGGCCAATTCGGTTGGCGCCGGCGGGACGGTGGGCAAGCCTTGGAGAGCAATTTGCGTTTGCCGGACTTCAACGGGCGAGCGGGTGGGCGTGAGCGGGGCGGCGCTGCCGCAACCGATCAAGACCACTGCGAACAGGGTCATCCAGAAGTGTGCAAGGCGCATAGTGTTGGTGTGTTAGCGGCGGGCATCGTCGGGGCCGGTTTGGAACCGGCCCCAAACTACCCAACCTTGGTTTCAATCACCCGTCCGCTGCGGCCAACGTTGCTGTTGCTCCCAATGGCCGGCTCTCGCCGCGCACGAAGCCGGGCACGTCGACCCGCTGCAAGATCAGGATACAAGCGATAAGTCCAAGTGCTTCGAGCATAAACACGCTCGCATAGGCGATAGTATACGACCCGCTGGCCCAGAGCGCAACATCACGCACCGCCCCGCCGGCAAAGATGCCCAACCCGCGGAAGAGCAGTTGCGTCATCGACCACAGGCCAAGATACGCTGCCGCGTGCCGTTCGGTGGTCATCGCGGCCAGCAGTGACACTGCGCCGACGGTATAAATACCAAAGCCCAAGCCGAACAAGAACAGCACCGGAATAAGCAAGGCTTGCCACTCGGTGAGCGCGATCATACCGAGCAAGAATAACGGCAGTGCGGTGAAGGCCAATCCCACCATCGCCACACTCGTCTGCTCGTGCGCAGCGCGGTGGCGGGTGAAGTAGACCGTGCCCAAGAGGCTAATCACCACTCCAACCCCCCAATACGCATTGAAGCGGGTGGTCTGGCCGTTATCCAACCCAAACACATCACCGCCGAACGGTTCGAGCACCGCGTCTTGGGCGAAGGCGCTCACCGCCCCCAGCGCGAGGAAGAGGAAGAACCAGCGCGCCCGCTGATCCGACCACATCTGGCGCAAAAGCGGCAAAAACGGTTCGGGTGGGGTTGGATCAACCTCTGCTGGCGCTTCCGCCGGGCGTTCCGCTCGCCAGAGGGCAAAGGCGATAAACGCAAACGCGATGGTCATTCCGATCAGCACGAGTCGCCAGAAACTGGCTTGATCGTACACCGGCATCAAACGTCCGTAGATGACCCCCGCCACCGGGAAGCTGATTACCAGAAAGACCTGCACAATCGCCAACGCTTGCCCGCGGCGGGCCGGCGGGGCGCTATCGCGCACGAGGCTAAGGTAAGTAGCTCCCGAAATAAGGGTACCAACACCGTAGATGAGAAAGGCAAAGAACGCTAGCCCCCACCCCAATACCGATGAGGGATCAGCCGCCAACAATCCGGTTACGAATGGCAAGAGCGGTAACGATAACAGCATTGGCAAACGTCCGCCCCAGATAAAGGGCAGCCGGCGTAACGTGCCGGGCGGGCGCAAGTCCGAGCGGTAACCGGCCCAGATGCTGAGCGGCGCTAACAGGTAGCGCAGCGCCGATAACAGCGCGACCGGTGTGGCAGCCAGTCCTAAATCGGTAATCAACACCCGATTCAAAACACCTGATGTCAACAGATCGATGAACGATGAACCGATGTGAAAGGTGCCCAGTTTCAGCGTGCGCGGCACATTCAAGCGTTGTTCTTTCGCCTCCACGGTTCACTCCTCTGCTTCATAACCAGCAACGACTGCCAGTTGCACTTCATTCGCCACCCGGCTGATCCGGCGCAAGAGCCGGGCGCTCTCAGCCGGACGCACGTGGGCTTCCTCAGGGAGATCCATTGCCGCCTCGACCAGCGAATCGCGAAAGAAAAGGGCAGCGGCAATCGCATCGGTCAGCGGCAAGCCGGCAGCGCGGGCCAGCCGGGCGTATTTCAAGCCAATGGCCCGCGCCTCTTCCAGCAATGGACTATGCTCATCGTGTGCGCTTACATACCGCAGCACCACTCCCATCAACTGCTGGCCAACTCGCCGCCATTCCAGCCGTTCATGCTCGTTCATCGTCATCATCCACGCTGGCGCTGTCGAAGGATTTGATAATTCGCTCCGTGTTTGCGCTAAGGCTTTGCTAGCTAGGACGCTACTGATCGATTGCGCCGGCAAAGGCCGTCGCGCCGCCAGCGCGAGAATGTCAGCGCGGGCAAAGCGGCGGTGCCCGCCGGGAGTGATGTACACCGGCACGGCCCCTTCATCAGCCCAGCGCCGCAAGGTCGAGGCATGCACCCCTAACAACTGGCTGGCCGCCGATAGCGAAAGATAGGTTGGCGGTTCTTTGTCGCTCATCGTTCGTTTATCCACTCACCGCATGTCCTTGCGAGCCGCACTCCCCATCTGTCATTGCGAGCGGAGCGCAGCAATCCCCCGCGAGCACGGAACGAACCCCCTCAGCGTCCGCTCTCGCTCTCCCGCTTGTCATTGCGAGCGGAGCGCAGCAATCCCCCGCGAGCACGGGAAGCATGTCTAACCGCACTCCTCTCGCCAAAGCAGGGGATTGCTTCGGTCGGGCGGCACCGAGCTTTGCTCGGTACCGCCACTCCCTCGCAATGACAGATTCACTCCCCTCAGCGTCCGCTCTCG
>JAUQOZ010000360.1 GCA_030550625.1 Chloroflexota bacterium
ATCATCAGCGGCGCCGCCATCCCGGTGTATGGGAAGGCGTAGCGGGGAGGGGGGGCGTTAAGGTGATTGCGTACAAGCGATCATTGCTGCACTATAGACAAGACACTCCCAGCGATTACGTTTTTACGCCTTTTGTGTCTCTTCGCGGCCATTTCTGCCACGAGAGTTGACACCCCTCCCCTCGCGCACTACAATCTCTCATAGCCCCGTCGCCACGTGACCACGCCGTCAACTTCCTGTCGTAACCAGAGGTTGTTATGCCATCCGAAGAGCAGCGCCTGCTGCGCGAACTCAACGATCTGCGCCAACGCTACGCCATGCTTGTGCGCGCGTTGCGGCTTATGATTTACGATTACGATGTCGCAACAAGCACTATCACATGGAGCGGTGAAACCGAGTATGTCTGTGGGCGCACCCTCAGCGAACTCGACGGCGGGCTGGCCCAATGGGAAGAGCTGATCCATCCCGACGATCGCGAACGGGCGTTGCAACTGTTGGACGAGGCTGAGGCGAAGCTGAGCGAGTATGACATCGAGTATCGCTTTCAGCACAAAAATGGCTCGTATGTCTGGATTCTCGACCGCGGCTATTTTCTGGCCGGCCCCGACGGCAAAGCGGCGCGGATGGTCGGTATGATGCAGAATATTAGCGAGATTAAGGCGATCGAGTTCGAGCGTCTCCAGATGCAGGAAACGATCATTGCCGCCCAAGAGCGGGCGCTGCGCGAACTCAGCACGCCGCTGGTGCCGATTAGCGATCGGGCGGTTGCGCTGCCGCTGATCGGAGCGATTGATCAACGCCGAGCCCAACTGATTATCGAAACATTGCTTGAAGGGGTCTCAACGCGCGGCGCTGAGATAGTGATCATCGACATCACCGGTGTCGCTACGGTTGACACCTTTATCGCCGACGCGCTGATTCGGGCGGCACGAGCGGTGCGCTTGCTGGGGGCGCATGTGGTGTTGACGGGAATCAGCCCTGAAGTGGCGCAAACGCTGGTGAGCCTCGGCGCCGATTTGAGCGTGTTTGAAACCCGCGCTACTCTGCAAGATGGAATTGCGCTGGCGATGAATGGTGAGCTTGCTAGGGGAAAAGGCAGCGGATTATCAAAAAGGTAAGGTCGGATTTGCAACCCGCCCCTTCGCTGGCGCGTTGAGGAACGCGAAGAACATTTGATTGATTCCGATTGTTGATCGCTGTGCAATGCCTCAACGCTCGACTATACGCTCCCCTCTCCCGCGTAAGTGGGAGAGGGGCTGGGAGTGAGGGCGCACCGGCGCATCGCAACGCCTTCAACCACATGTGCGCTTATGGGGTCTGTCCGCCCCTTCGCTGGCTCGCGGCTAGAAGAACAGCTTCGCCAATTTCAGAATCCCTTGGCTCCACGGCACCCGGTGCGAGACGCCGGTCTGCTGACCAAACTTTTTGGCGTTAGCAACGTACCATTGGTAATTGCGCACCAGCGCTTCTTTATTCGAGTATTTCGGCGTAAAGCCCAACACCCGCTCGGCCTTTTCGACCGACACAAACGAGTCTTCGGTCACGGTGCCATACGCCCACTTATAGACCGGCGACAGCTTGAGCTTTTCGAGAATCGCCAGCGCCCACACCATCGGCGCCGCTGGGAAGGTTATGATCTTCTTGCCGTGACCGGCTGCGTCGAGCACTGCTTGAAAATCCTCTTTGATCGTGGTGAACTCTTTGGCGCCAATATTGAAGGTATCATTCACCCGATCGCGATCGAGCGTCAAGCAACGCACAATCGCCTCACAGAGGTCTTCGACATCGAGCAACTGGTAGCGATTCTTGCCGTTGCCGGGCAACGGGAAGTTGTGGCCCTCCATGGCCCAATCGTACAGCATGGCAAAGATGCCGAGCCGCTCAGGGCCAACAAACGACTTGGGCCGCAAGATCGGCACGCACATTCCGGCCTTGCGAAACTCAAGGCAGAGCTCTTCGGCCTTGACCTTCGCTTCGCCATACGGCCCAACACCGCTGAGCCGATCCGTTTCCACCAACGGGTGATGGTCAGGAATGCCATACACGGCGGTTGACGAGATATGGACGACCCGCTCGACGCCATGCTCGCGCGCCGACTCAAGAATGTTGCGCGTGCCGTCAATATCGGTCGAAAAGATGTCAGCCGGTGAATAGAGCGGCAACGCCGCTGCCGTATGCACGACAAACTTCACATCTTTCATTGCCCGATCGACTGCCGCCCGATCGCGGATGTCACCCGTATGTTCTTCGATCTGGCTCCGCTCAGGATAGTCGAAGGGGGCAATATCCAGCGAACGCACAATATAGCCGCGCGCCAAGAGATACCGCGCCAGATTGATGCCAAGAAAGCCGGCGCCGCCGGTAATTAAAACCCGATCAGCCATACGTTTCCTACCTACTATTATTCGCTTTGTTGTAAGAGTGCCCGAATCAGGGCGCCACGTGCGATTATACCCGACAGCCGGCCATCTGAATCAACTACTGGCAAACGTTCGGCATTCACACTCAGCAACTGGCGGGCAGCAGCGCCCAACCCTGCATCGATTGTCACTATCGCCGGCGCTGGCTCGACCAAGCTATCGATCGCCCGGCGCGCGCCGGGCAGCGCCGCCGCCGGAGTGGGTTGCGACCGTTGCAACGCGGCCAATAGCGCCGCGCGTTCGTCGCCTTGTAAGCGCGTGAGCACGTTGCTCAAACGCAAGATTCCGGCTAACCGCCCATCGCCGTCAACCACAAACAAGAGATGACTTGGTGCAGTAATCAGCATCGCCAACGCTGCGGCCAACGGCTGGCCAAGCGCAACCCGCGCCGTCGCCGCCTGCATCACCATCCCAACCCGCACCTCAACTGAGGTTACATCGGTTGGTTCTGGTTGGCGCGCGGCTGCCAGCAAGACTTCGCGCTGGCCGAAGATGCCCGCTAACCGGCCCTGCCCATCAAGCACCGGCACTTGCGTATATCCCCACTCGATCATCATCGTCAACGCTTGCGGAATGGGCATGGTCAAGGGTACGCCACGCACCTCACGGTTCGCCACCTCGCCTGCCGTGCGCCCGTGCATCGTGATCAGTGCAGCAGCGCTTTCCGCCGGCTCCAGCACACCGAGCAAACTGGGCGGTACACGTAACCCGCCACGCCACACCAATTCACGGGCCGAGATCGTCCCCACCACGGTTTCGTTCTCTACCACTGCCAAGAGATCAGCTTGCGCAGTAGCGATCTGCTCAAGCGCCGCAAGCAGGGGCGCGTCCGCTGCAATTGCCGCCACCTCGGTCTGCATCAGATCAGACACCAACTGTTCGGCGCCAAACGGCCCACTGGGCCGCAACACACCTTGCGCCACTTCTACCGGCTCAATCGTGATCAGGGCATCGCGAGCCACCTCACGAATCAAGGGCAAAATGCGTTGGATACGCCCAGCGTGGTCAACCCACTCGATAATCACCGGCTGCCGTTCGGCGTCCGGCAATACGTGCCGGCGCGGCCCAAAGCCGGCCAGCGCCGGCAGCGCCGTCGCGCCGGTCGCCCCGCTCTGGCGCAATTCAGCCAGCACCGCCTGATACAACGGTCGATCGCCGGCCCGATCTTCACCGTTGAGATAGATGCGAACTCGTTGCACCGTTGGCTCGGCCATAGCTGGATGCTCCTGTGATGTGGTGTTACTTCCGGCGTATAAAAGCGCCTCAAGGGTTCGTCGCAGCACTCACCTTATTGGGCAGAGAGGTACATTCGCCAATGATACCAATCTGAGCATAACATAATAAATAGCCCAAAGGTCACTCTTGACAAAATGAGAATTCAATGAGAATCATAAGAATATATATTGTTTCATCGCACTAGTTCTGTTCGCCGGAGGCCCTTATGAGCCGAGAATTAACCCTGATCGGCGTGTCCGGAACCCGAACCGGACAACAGATCGTGGTCAATCGCCGTTCGATGGTGATTGGCAGCGCCCGCCATTGCGACATTGTGTTGCACGATCGGCAGGTGCTCGAACGCCATGCCGAGATTGCCCAAGCCCTTGAACGCTGGTTTATCACCCCGCTTGACAACAGCGCGTTGGTGGCATTGAACGGCCATCGCATTAACGGACGCCAGCGGTTGCAAAGCGGTGATCTGCTGTCGATCGGCAGCGCGGCGTTTAAGGTGGCCGATCGGTAACGCGATCGCGCCAACGGGGTGAGCGTGCCGCCGGTAGGATCAGTCCTGCCGGCGGCAACATTTTAGCTCACTTCATCCATGAATCCCTCTACAACCGTCACTTCGCGCCTTTGCGTTTATTTGCCATTGCCCGCCTTACGCCTTCAAAATCCGACATCGATGATCGTTCGCCCAGTGCGATCTTGGAAGAAGCCAACTCCATCTTGGATGAGACCGACGTAGAAGCCCATACGGGTTTCGCGCTGCAAAATCCGCACCCGGCCAATAATTTCGGCCTCTTCACCGGGGTAGAGAAAATCTTCTACGAACGGTTGCGCCCACTCTTCGGGCGGGCGTGGCGAAATTGACCAGCGGTACGGGTAGCGCTTTGGCCCACCGCCACTGTTGGCATCCCAGTCCATGCCAACCCGCCAAAATCCGCCGGCTTGCGCAGCATAAGCCCCATTTTCCACCGACGAAAAGACCTCATCGGTGGTGTATTCATACCCGCTCGGCGGGCCGTAGGTACGGATCGGCACCGTGCCGGTGTTGCGTACCCGGATCGTGACCGTAATCACTTCACCAAGCATCACCCGCTGCGGCGCGATCATCGAATAGACGATGCGCGCTTCAGGTTGGCCAACATCGACCAGCGTGATCTGTCCTTGTCGCTGCACTACATTGCCAAACGGATCTTCGGCGCGCACCGTGTAGGTATAGACACCGGCCTCGAGCAATGAGCCATTCGGTCGTTTGCCGTTCCAGATGTGGCGCTGCTCGAAAGGCCCCTCCTCTTCGCGGGTCACCACCGGGATCACTTCACCGTTTGGCGCCAGCACCTCAATATTCACGGTTGCGCTCACCGGCAACCGGTAGGTAAACTCGGCCACATCATCAATTGCGTCAGCGTTGGGCGAAATCACCGGCGGCCACACCATCAGGTTTTCGATGATCGGCGGCTCAATCGCCTCCCCGCCAATTTCCAACGGCAGCCGGCGTTCGGCAGAGGCATTGCCGTCGGCGGCGCGCGCCGCCACTACCAGCGTATACTGGCCGGGAGGCAGCAACCGGCGCAGCACCTGTGGATCATCGGTCGGCACACTGCCATCAAAGCGCAACACATACGGGTCAGTGGCTGCAGCCCGCGGCTGCGCCCGGCGCAGATCGTAGCGCTGGCCGGCAGCATCGAGCACATAAATATCAACCAGCGCCGCCCGGCCAATCTCATAGCTGATAGCAAGCGGCGCACCTGTCCCCGGCTCATACCGCTCGGCGCTCGCCGTCACTTCGCCGAGCAATGGCGCGGCGGCGCAGCCGCTCAGGCCAATCAACCCCAGCCACAGCAATCCAATACCCACGAATAGCATCAGCGGGCGCACGAATCGCCACGCAAGAACCTTCATGTACAACCCTCCACACTTATCAATCATCAACGCACGTTCAATCAGCCACCGGCCTGCCAGCAGCGGCAAGCTGGCGTTGCAACGCCCGCCCGCCGGCCAACGAAGGCACGATTGCAAGAACTGCTAACAGCGCCGCTACTCGCATTGCTACATCATAGCCGCTGGCCAAGATCGGCGGCGGCGCGGCGGTAATCGGCGTAATCGGGCCGCCGTTCAAAGCAAAAATCTGTGACGCCCAGATCGCGCCGGCCAGTGCAATCCCGCCAGTTTGGCCGACTGTACGCACAACTGCTAGCAGACCGCTCGCCACCCCTAACGCCTCTGGCGGGGCATTGCCCAGCACGGTGCTGTTATTTGGGCTTTGAAACAAGCCAACGCCGATCCCCAACAATACCAAAAACCCCAACATCTGCGGCGGCGGCGTTGCTGGTGTGCTGGCACTCAAGCCCAACAGAGCTACGGCAGCAATCGCCAACCCAGCGATGGTCAACACCCGCGGGCCAACCCGATCTGACAGCCGCCCGCTCACTGGCGATGTCAGCGACAAGGCCAGCGGCAACGCCATGAGCATAAAACCAGTGCGTTGTAAATCGAACTGGTAGACCAGTTGGAAAAAGAGCGGGGTCAGCAACAAATTGAAGGAAATGCCGAGAAAGAGCACAAATGACGCAAGCAGATTCAGCGAGAACGCCAAGCGCTGGAAGATGCGCAGATTGAGCATCGGTTGCGGCGTGCGCCATTCCCAGAACAGAAAGAGGGCACCACCGATGAGGGCCGCAGCGAAGAGACCGATCACCCGTCCATCGCTCCACCCCCACAACGGCCCTTCGGTCAGCCCCAACAACAAGCAAAACAGCGCCAACGCCAACAACCCAGCGCCAACCAGATCGAACCGCTGGCCGGGCCGTGCCGGCTGGTCAGGCACAATCGAACGCACCGTCAACCACCACCCCAGCGCGCCGATCGGCAAATTTACCAAAAAGATGGCCTCCCAGCCAACGTAGCGCAGCAGAATGCCGCCCAACGCTGGGCCAATCAAGATGCCAGCGGCGACAAACGACCCAATTGCGCCCAACGCCATCCCACGCTGGCTAGGCGGAAACGCCGTCACCAACAGCGCTGGCCCTACCGCCTGTACCATCGCCGCGCCAATCCCTTGCAACACCCGGAATCCGATCAGCGCCCAAATCGACGGCGCCGTCGCGCAGAGCAACGAGGCGAGAGTGAAGAAGGTAAACCCTATCAGGTAGATCCGGCGCTTGCCGTACATATCGCCCAAGCGCCCCATGATCAAGAGGGTACAAGCCAGTGTCAGCAGGTAGCTAAGCACTACCCATTCCACCACGTTCAGATTACTCTGAAACGCCTGCACCAGCGTATTGAGGGCAATATTGACAATCGAGCCATCAATGGTCGAAATCAACACCCCACTACCGACCGCTGTTAGCGCCCACCATTTCCGCCGTTCTTCCACCTTGCACCTCGCCGCCGCGACATTGCTACCGCGAGCATTCTACCGCACTCTGGGGAAATAGTGTGGGCAGCAAAGCAAGATTGGCTGCTAGAACGACACCCGGCAATGCTTAGCCGCGTATCACTAGTACATGAGATTGGCAACGTATAGCTATATCACGCCAGCCAGATCCGCAAACAGAGCTGGAAAAGCATTGCGCCCGACCGTTTCCGGTCGGGCGCAATGAACGGATAAGATTGGCAACAATTACGGCTGGATCGTGCCGGCCAGACTGTCGAACAGCGCGCTAATGTTCCCACCAAGCAGGGTCAGAGCACCGATAACAACGACGGCGATCAGAACGAGGATGAGCGCGTACTCGACCAGACCCTGGCCCTCTTCCTTGGCGAAGAAGCTGCGAAGCATTGTGTTCCTCCTGAAGACTAGTGCGGTTGAACTATATTGTGGAGCAACTCTCCACGGTCATCAGTATACCCCCTCAGCAATGAAAATCCAATAGCCAGAGAGTACCAAATTAGGACAGTACCGTAGCGTGAAAGCACCTCTTCATAATGGGACTGTTGTACCAATTTTGAATGAAATTTTTGTTATGTTAGAGTTAACAAGAAGATTATTTACCATGGTTTACTACAATTAATAGTAGATTTTTAATTATTTGCTACTTTTTTAAAAATAACACTTTTATCATCTTCATACATAAGTTTCCATTGTGGCGAGTGCTGCAGCTCTCGTAAAATTGGCAGACCAGCTTCACCGGATTGAAGAGGTTTAGGTAAAAAAATATATGCTATGCTATATTTATCCATGATCGCTTCCCAATCTGACCCGTTCAGCGCTTGCAGATAATCGTTTACGATTTGGTATGAAAACAAATGCACACGCCCATCAATAAATGTATACTGTTGCGGCCAAAGTCGCCAAATCAGATAGTCGCCAAAATCTTGATGATGAAACATGTGCCCGGTGATACCGGTCTGTTCAATATATTCAAACGCCGCTACGGGAATAATGGGATCAATCAGTGAAGGCCGTAAAGCGGCAATGCCCAATTGCGGACGTATCCAAGGACTAAATAAGACGGTGATTGCAACAAGGGCAATGAGTAGTAGCCAATTGATTGCATTGGCCAACCATGAGGGCTGGATCGTGGTTGGTTCCGGTTGTTCGGTACGAAACAGCGCCGTCAAGCAGGGAATATGCGGGAGATGCCACGCAGCCATTGGGATGACCGCAATCGCAAACCAGATTCCATTCCGAGCCGAGGTCAGCCCAAAGGCTGAGAAAAATAAAAAAACACCTAATTCTGTGAAATCCAACTGGCGCTGACTATAGATAAAAATCAGTATCGAGCTAAAAAACGGCAAAAAGAAAGTGAACACGTGCTCGATATTTGTTATACGCGGCGTTTGCCATTCGATGACAAAAAATTGTGATGACGGATCAGAGCCGACTTGTTGCACATACCGGTAGATATCCACTCCGTATGGGTTGATAAGTGTAGCGACGCCGGTTAAGCCAACCACCATCGCTAACCGGTACAGCGCGGACAGCGGCAGCGGCACGCTCGCAACGACACGAGAGCGATCTAACCGGTAACGTATACCTTCACCTACCAGAAAGATACCAAGCGTGATCAGTCCGATAATGAATGCGCCATGGACGTTGACCCACACCACCATTAAACCGGGGAGAAGCCAAATGAACGCCATGTGTTGCCGCTTGCGATAGTTCCACAAGATAAACAAAAAGAAGCTAAGCAAGACAAAAGAGAATACTTGGGTACGAAGATTGCTGTACAATGCAAATGAGAACGCAGCCACCAGCATGACTGCCGCCGCTGCGCGAGGT
>JAUQOZ010000237.1 GCA_030550625.1 Chloroflexota bacterium
TGACGGCGGGAGCGGGGGAGCTGCCGTGTCGTCGCGACAGGCACTGTGGAGCGGCACACTGTAGCGCCCCTCGCCCACGCCGGTGGGAGAGGGGTTGGGGGTGCGGGTGAACCATCCCCGTTCTCCGGCTGTCATTGCGAGGGCGCGCAGCGCCCGAAGCAATCTCCCGCTTCAGCGGCAAACATGTCTAGGCGTGTCTCTTCCGTGCTCGATGGGGATTGATTGACCACGCCGGACAATGACGATTTAAATGTGATCGTTGGCAAAATCGTGGTGGCGTTGCGTTTGTTCAATAAGACACTGGCGAATTGTTTTAATAGTTTGAACTATCTTATATCTTGACAGCATATCTATAATATAAGAGCGATCTTAACCGCCGAGAAAGTTCGTCTCTGATCACAACACTCTCACGATCACCCTCCCTTCCCCTTTTCTCGGTCATGCTTCAGCCAAGTTGATATCCGCCTGATACCTTTCAGGCAGTGCCCGCCGATGCCCTGTGGTCCGCCGTGACGTGTGTGCGAGGAGGGTTGCGTATGCCGGAAAGTATTCAGTGGACGCTGAGCGTGGCTGTGGCCGGGGGGCCGCGGAAGACCGAATCCCAGACGCTGCCGGTTGATGTCTATCTGAAGGGTCAAGTGCAGATTGCGGCGGCTAGCGGCGCCACGCCGGGCCAAGCCAATTTCGCCGCGCCGTCGGGCGGCGGGACGGTGCGCTTTGTCTTGATTTCGGCGAGCCGGTATGACGCCACGCCGCCATTGACCTATACCGTCGATGGCGGCAGCGCGATCACGCTCGATGGCCCGCATCTGTTGATCGGCGCTGGGGCAGTGGCGTTGCTGGGCACGGCCAATCTCGATGTTGTCTTTTCCAATCCAACGGCGCAACCGGTGACGGTTGAGGTGCTGATCGGGCGTGATGCAGCGTAAGCTGCCATTGCCAACGGCGGCATGATTCGTCCTCACAATCGGGTGGCGTCGCCATCATCCCATGGTGGCGAACGATCGAGTGTTTCGGGCTATCGCAAGGAGCAACAATATGCCGGTCACTTTGTCGTATCCGGGTGTCTACATTGAGGAGGTGCCGAGCGGAGTCCGCACGATCACTGGGGTGGCGACGTCGATTACCGCTTTTGTCGGGCGGGCGCGGCGCGGGCCGGTGCATGATCCGGTGCGGATCCAAAACTTTGGCGATTACGAGCGGCTCTTTGGCGGGTTGTGGGAAGCGAGCACGATGAGTTATGCGGTGCAGCATTTCTTCCTCAACGGCGGCACTGATGCCTTGATTGTGCGCCTGATTAATGGTGCGACTGCGGCTCGTTTCAATCTTTCGCCCGCGAGCGGAACTGATAATCTGACGCTGGATGCCAGCAACGAAGGCGCATGGGGTAATCATTTGCGGATCAGCATTGACCACGCGACTCGCGAACCGTTGCAACCCGATGAGTTTAACTTGACGGTTGTCGAGATTATTCCGGGGACGAACCCGTTGCAGGCGGCGCGGCGCGAGACGTTTCGCAATGTGTCGATCAATCCGGTGGCGCCGCGCTATGTTGGTACGGTGCTGGCCCAAGAGTCGCTGTTGCTGCGTGTGCCCGATCCGCATCCCGGCGCCTTTCCGACGGTGCGGCCAGCAGAAGTTGGCACAGGAGGCGATCTCACAACCTTCGCGGCGCCCTCAGTCAACGGTTCCGATGGGACAACACTGGGCAGTGCGCAGTATGAGGGAAGCTTTGATAACAAAACCGGCATCTATGCCCTGCGCAAAGCCGATCTGTTTAACCTGCTCTGCATCCCGCCCTTTACCCGCGATACCGATGTCACTGAGTCGGTGTGGACGGCGGCGCTGCGTTTTTGCCGTGACGAGCGGGCGTTTCTGATTGTTGATGCGCCATCGAGTTGGCGGAGCATCGCGGCTGCGGTGGGAGGGATCGGCACGTTTAGCGCAGCGGTGGCGCGTGATGATCACGCGGCGATCTATTTCCCGCGGGTGCAGATTCCTGACCCGTTGCGCGAGAACCGGCTGGAAGAGTTTGCGCCTTGTGGCGCGGTGGCTGGCGTCTTTGCCCGCACCGACGCTCAGCGCGGGGTGTGGAAGGCGCCGGCGGGGCAGGACGCAACGCTGTTTGGCGTGCGGGCGTTGGCAGTGAACCTGACCGATGGTGAACAGGGCCAACTCAACCCGCTCGGCGTCAATTGTCTGCGCACCTTCCCCGTGAGCGGCAATGTGGTCTGGGGCGCGCGTACCTATCGCGGCGCTGACCAGTTGGCCTCGGAATGGAAGTACATCCCGGTGCGCCGGTTGGCGCTGTTTATCGAAGAGACGCTCTACCGGAGCCTGCAATGGGTAGTGTTTGAGCCGAACGATGAGCCGCTTTGGGCGCAGATCCGGCTGAACGTGGGCGCGTTTATGCAGACCCTCTTCCGGCAAGGCGCGTTTCAGGGCCGTTCGCCGCGCGAAGCCTATCTGGTGAAGTGTGACCGCGAGACAACGACTCAGACCGACATCAATATGGGTGTGGTGAACATCGTGGTTGGCTTTGCGCCGTTGAAGCCGGCTGAGTTTGTGATTATCAAGATTCAGCAGTTGGCCGGGCAGGTAGAGTAAGGACAGAGCGGGCGCAACACGTTGCGCCCGTACAGGGGGAATAACGTATGGCTCAGTTTAGCGTCAATGCGCAGCGGTTCGATCCCTATAAGAACTTCAAGTTCCGGATCAAGTGGGATGGCCGGTATGTGGCCGGGATCAGCAAGGTGTCGGCGTTGAAGCGCACCACTGAGGTGGTCGAGCATCGAGAGGGCGGCGATGCGAGCAGCATTCGCAAGTCGCCGGGGCGGATCAAATTCGAGCCAATTACGCTCGAGCGGGGCGTGACGCACGATACCGAATTCGAGAAGTGGGCGAATAAGGTCTGGAATTACGGTTCTGGACTGGGGGCCGAGGTCTCGCTGAAGGATTTTCGCAAAGACATCATTATCGAGGTCTATAACGAAGCCGGCCAGTTGGCGATTGCCTATAAAGTGTACCGCTGTTGGGTATCGGAGTATCAGGCGCTGCCCGAACTCGACGCCAATGCCAATGCAGTCGCGATCCAGAGCATCAAATTGGAAAACGAGGGTTGGGAGCGCGATTACGATATTGGCGAGCCGGACGAGCCAAGCTTCACCGAGCCGCAGTAGGGCGGGCAGGAATAGTTGCGCTTGGAAGCCGTTACGTTCATGAGGTGAACGATGGCCATTTCCGCAGCGACGTTGCTCGACATTTGGGAAGCGGGCGCGGCCCAACCGCCGTTGGCGCGGGTGCTGGCGTTGTTGGCGCCGCTGTTCCCAGAGACAGCCGTCGCCGAGTTGCCGGTTGGCGCGCGGGATGGTTTGCTGTTGCTGGTGCGGGAATGGCTGTTTGGCGCGCAGATGGAGTGTATCGCGGTCTGCCCAGCTTGCACCGCCCGGTTAGAGTTTTCGTTGGCGACGACAGCTCTGCGCGCGTTAGCGCCGGCAACGGCGGTGCAACAACTTGACGTTGGCGGCCAACAGCTCGCCTTTCGCCTGCCGGCCAGCGCCGATCTGCTGGCGTTGCCACCCGGCCCGGCTGCCACTCGCCGCCTGATCGAACGCTGTTTGGTCGACGCGCCGGCGATGCTGTCCGATGAGGCATTGGCGGCGGTGGCGACCGCGATGGCGGCAGCCGACCCGCTGCTCGATCTGCGGATCGAGTTGGCTTGTCCTGATTGTGGCCACAGGTGGGCTGCGCCGTTCGATATAGCGGGATTTGTCTGGCAAGAATTGGATCGGTGGGCGCGGCGGTTGTTGCGCGATGTGCATACGCTGGCGCGGGCGTATGGTTGGTCTGAGCGCGAGATTCTGGCGCTGAGCTCGCAACGGCGCGCCTTGTATTTGCAGATGGTGAACGATGAACGATCCGCTGGCTAATCTGCTGGCGCGCAGTTTTGGCGACCAACTGGCTGGTGCGGTGCAACCGCGGTTGCCGGCCCGGTTCGAGCCGGTTATGCCACTTGGTAGCGAGGCAGCCGAGTTGCCGGTGCGGGTGGGCGATCAGGTCACGCCGGGATCGCCGCCGGTGCGGGTGAATGATCACGTTACGCCGGAATTGCCGCCGGTGCGGGTGGGCGATCAGGTCACGCCGGGATCGCCGCCGATGCGGGTGGATCTATCCCAAGCGCCGCTGGCCAGCGCGATCGCGCCGGTTGAACGCCGGCAAGTTCCGCCGTTGCCGGTAGCTCCGCCGCCGGCATGGGGGCAACCGCCAACCATCGGCAGCGAGATGCGGCGTCCATCGATGCCGCCTGATGCGCCGGAGCGTATCTGGCCTGATCTTAGTGCGCGTGAAGCGAACGGCGAGCGCACTGCGCCGGCGGGTCGGGCGGATAGCGTCAATCCACGCGGGTTGCCGGCGCCGGCCAGCGCCGTTGATTCGCCACGGCTGGCGGACGTTGCCGCGGCGCCGCCAGCGCTGCCGCCCGCTCCCGTCGTTTCGTTCCAGCCGGACAGTACTCTAGATACGCTTCACGAACCGGTAGCGCCGGACATTCTGTCACCCTCTACACCAGCGCCGGTTAGGCCGCGCGAACCGGCAGCGCCGCCGCGCGAACCGGCAGCGCCACCGCATCCGCCACGCATCACCGTGACGATTGGGCGGGTGGAGGTGCGCGCCGTACCACCGCCGTCGCCGCCAGCGCGCCCCCGCCCGCCATCGCCGGCGCCGAAGCTCAGCCTTGACGAGTATCTGCGCCGGCGCGAGGGAGGAACGCGATGAGCAATGCGCTCGCGATTGCCGCAGTCACCGCTGTGTTGCGCGATCTACTGCAAGACGGTCTGATCGACCATGACATTACCGGCGCGCTCGGTGATGTGACGGTGAGCGTTTTGGCGCCGGCGCAGGCCCTCGCCGCCTTCACCCCCAATAGCGGCCAACTCAACCTCTTTCTCTACCACGTGAGCTACAACCCCGGCTGGCGCAACCACGGTTTGCCGTCGCGTTCGGGACGCGGCGATTTGATCAGCGATCCGCCGCTGGCGCTCGATCTGCACTATTTGTTGACCGCTTACACCGACCAAGACTATCTGGCCGAACTGTTGCTGGGTTATGCGATGCAGCTCTTGCACGAGACGCCGGTGCTATCCCGCGACGCCATTCGCGTTGCGCTGGCCCCGCCTGCGCCGGTTAGTGGCGTCGCGTTGCCGGGATCGGCCCGCGCCAGTCTGGTGGCTGCCGATCTGGCCGATCAGATCGAACAGATCAAGATTACTCCCGAACCGCTGAGTCTCGAACAGGTCTCGCACATCTGGTCGAGCATGCAATCGCCGTACCGTCCCACGGTGGCTTACCAAGCATCGGTGGTCTTGATCGAGAGCCGGCGGCCTACCCGGCAGGCGCTGCCGGTGCGCCGGCGCAATCTCTACGTGCTGCCGCTCAGCCAGCCGCGCATCACCCAGCTCGGCTCACAACGCACCGCAACCGATCCGGTGAGCTTCCAGCAGCCGATCTTGCCCGGTTACCGGCTGGTGATCCGCGGCCAACAGTTACGCAGTGAAGATGTCGTGATCCGGATTGGCGAGGCTGAAGTGGCGGTAGCGCCGGCTCAGATGACTGATACCCAGATCATCGTTGCACTGCCGGCGAGCTTACGGGCCGGCGTGCAGGTCGTGCAGGTGGTTCACCGGCTGCAACTCGGCACGCCACCTACCCCGCACCGTGGGGTCGAATCGAACGTGGCGGCGTTCATCTTGTCTCCAATAGTCAGCGCCGCCGCCGGCCCGCGTGATGGCAACGGCAATGTCACCCTCACCCTTACCCTCACGCCGCCGGTGGGCAAACAGCAGCGGGTGACGCTCTTGCTCGACGAGACGCCGCCGCCGGCCAACCGGCCACCGCGCTCGTTCGCGTTGCCGCTGCCGGCGCGTGCGCCTGCGCCTCCACCCAACGATACTGATGCGACGCTCACGCTTACGACGGACATCGTGCCGGCGGGAACCTATCTGGTGCGGGTGCAGGTAGACGGGGCCGAAAGTCAACTTGACGTAAGTGGAAGCGGGTTTAGCGGGCCAACGGTGATCATCCCATGAGTATGGCCACGGCAATCGATTGGGTGACAGCTAATCAGCGCTACCTGAGTGCGGCGCTCGATGTGATCAAGCGGCGCTTGGCCGGCGAGCGCGATGAAGCAGGGTTGCGCGAGGCCGGGCAGACGCTTGCCGCTGCCCGTGCTGCGTTGCCTGCGCTGCCGGCGATCGAGCGGTTGCGCATCATCTTTGGTTTGACCGAGTTTGAAACTGAACTGCTCCTACTCTGCGCGGGGGTGGAGCTCGATAGCGGTTTGGCAACGCTCTGCGCAACAGCGCAGGGTGATCCGCACCGCTACCGCCCAACCATCGGGTTGGCGCTGGCGGTGCTGCCCGCTGCCCACTGGAGTGCGGTGACGCCGACTGCGCCGCTGCGCCACTGGCGGCTGATTGAACTGGCCGAGGGTGAGCCGCTCGCGACCGCGCCGCTATGGATCGACGAGCGAGTGCTGCACTACCTGCTCGGTGTGGCGACGCTCGACCGGCGCCTGCAGCCATTGGTGCGCCTGCTCGAACCGGCAGCAGCGCTGCCGGCCTCGCACCGGCAACTCGTAGAGCGGATTGCAGCGCTGTGGGAAGAGCAACCTGCGCCGCCGGTGCAGATCTGCGGCAGCGATTCGTTCAGCCGGCAGGCGATTGCCGTAGCGATAGGCGAGCGACTGGGGCGGGCAGTGTATCTGTTGCGGGCCGAAGATGTGCCCGCCGGCCCTGCCGAGCAAGAGTTGTTGGCCCGCTTGTGGGAACGGGAAGCGGCGTTGAGCGGCGCACTGGCGCTGATCGCGGTGGACGACGGCGACACGTCGCGAGCGTGGCTTGGCTGGCTGGAACGGGTACAGGGCATGGTGTTGCTCGCGAGCGCCGATCCGCTGCCGTCTGGCGACCGGCTGATCGTGCGGGTTGATGTGCCGCCACCCGATCGCACCGAGCAACGGTCGCTCTGGCAACAGATACTGGGTGAACGCGCTCTGGCCCTCAACGGCCACCTCGAACCGCTGCTAGCCCAGTTCACCCTCAATCCTAACGCCATTCGCGCTGCCGGATTAGCGGTCTCCACTGATCAGGCTGCTGATTGGTGGGAAGCCTGCCGCGGGCAGGCCCGCCTCCGCCTCGATGGATTGGCCCAGCGGATTGAGACGGCGGCGGGTTGGGACGATCTGGTGTTACCGGACGAGCACATGGCAACGTTGCGCCAGATGGTTGCGCACGTGCGCCAACGGGCGCGGGTCTACGAGCAGTGGGGGTTTGGCCAGCGCGGTGAACGCGGGTTGGGGATTAGCGCCCTCTTTGCGGGGCCGAGCGGCACCGGCAAGACGTTAGCTGCCGAGGTGTTAGCCAACGAGCTGCGGCTCGATCTCTACCGGATCGACCTGAGCGCGGTGGTGAGCAAATACATCGGCGAGACTGAAAAGAATCTGCGCCGCATCTTCGACGCTGCTGAAAGCGGGGGCGCAATTCTGCTGTTTGACGAAGCTGATGCGCTGTTTGGCCGGCGCAGCGAAGTGAAAGACAGTCACGACCGGTACGCCAACCTCGAAGTAAGTTATCTCTTGCAGCGGATGGAGGCGTACCGCGGCTTGGCCATTCTCACCACCAACATGAAGCAAGCGATTGATACCGCATTTCTGCGCCGTATTCGTTTTATCGTGAACTTCCCATTTCCCGACGCAGCGCAACGCCGGCGCATCTGGCAGCGGGTCTTCCCGCCCGCCACGCCGCTGGCCGAGCTAGATTGGGCGCGGCTAGCGCAACTGAATCTAGCCGGCGGCAACATTCGCAGCATCGCCGTGAATGCCGCGTTTCTGGCCGCTGATGCCGGCGAACCGGTGACAATGCGCCATATCTTGAGCGCAGCGCACAGCGAATACGCCAAATTAGACAAACCGCTGACTGAGACGGAATTGCGCGGGTGGGGGTATTAACGCGCGGATAGGCCGAAAAGGGTGCGCAATGGCGGTTGAGATTGAGATTCAGATTGATGAAATAGCCCTGATCGGCTTTGAGCGGATCGACCGCGAGCGGGTCAGAGTGGCGCTGGTCGCTGAGTTAAGCCGGTTGCTGGCGGAAGAGGGCGTGCCGATGGGCCTGAGCAGTGCCGGCGCAGTTGAGACGCTTGACGGCGGCGCGTTCCGGTTAGGGCCGGGGATGCGGCCTGAGCAGATTGGCCAGCAGATTGCACTGGCGCTCTACCGGGGGTGGCGGTAGATGGCGTGAGGAAGTGCCGGTTGACATGAGCGGGGATCGTAGAGGTCATCTGAACGATCGCAAAACATTGCCCTTGGATATCGAGCGGTCGCGAGGCAGCGAGGTTGCCATCCCAACCTCTGCGGAACAACACAGCCTATGATGAAAATCGCCGTGCGCAAACCAACTCGCGCTCCCGTACCGGCCCGCCGCACGCCGGCGCCGGCCCGCGCTGCCGATGTTCCGGCCTTGCTCGCGCAAGCCGCCGCGCAACCGGCGATTGCGCTGCCGCACCGGGATGCCCTCGCAGCGCGCTTTGGCCGCCGGCTTGATCAGATTGCCGTCTACGCCGGGCCGCCGGCGCAAGCGGCGCTGGCCCTCTTGCAGGCCGAGGCGCTCACCCATCAGGGGGCCATCTTCCTCGCCGATCCGCACCCGTCGCTGGAGGTAGTTGCCCACGAAGTGGTGCATGTCTTGCAGATGAGGGGTGGAGCATTCGACGCCGGCCCGCAACCCGCTGAAGCAGCGATTGCGGGTGAGGGAGCGGGGTGGTCAGCGGATGGCGCTGTTCAGCCCGAAG
>JAUQOZ010000356.1 GCA_030550625.1 Chloroflexota bacterium
ACGTGGTGATGACGATCGAGCTGATCGTGCCGGTGGCCATCGAAGAGGGCCTCCGCTTCGCGATCCGCGAGGGTGGTCGCACCGTCGGCGCCGGCGTCGTGACCAAGATCCTTGATTAGCAGAATGTGAACCGGAAACGGGGGCGTGGTCTTCCCACGTCCCCGTCGATTGGAGAAAAAAGATGGCTAAGCAAAAGGTTCGTATTCGCCTCAAGGCGTATGATCACAAGATCCTCGACCAATCTGCGCGCCAGATCGTCGAGGCAGCCGAGCGCACCGGCGCGCTGGTCGCCGGCCCAGTGCCGCTGCCAACCAAGATCGAGCGTTACAGTGTGATCCGGTCGGGGTTCATCGATAAAGACTCGCAGGAGCAGTTTGAGATTCGCACCCACAAACGATTAATCGATGTGCTCGATCCGAGCCAGCAAACGATTAACGCCCTGATGAAGCTCAATCTGCCGGCTGGTGTCGATATTGAGATTAAGCTGTAGAAGAAAAGCAGGCGTTGCGTACCGCTGACGACGGCTTCGTTCTTGGTCAACGGCGGTGATGCGCGTCGGAAAGGCAGCCGCTGCGCAAATGACGCATGCTGCGGAGGTACACTATGATCCACGGATTGTTAGGTCGCAAAGTTGGGATGATGCAGTACTTCACTGAGAAGGGCATGGCTATTCCGGTAACGGTGATCTCGGCTGGCCCCTGCATCGTCACCCAGATCCGCACGCCGGAGCGCGATGGCTACAGCGCGGTGCAGCTTGGCTACGAAGAGGTCGAGCCGCGCAAGCTGACGAAGCCGCAACAGGGCCATCTCAAGGCGGCAGGCGGCGCGATGTTGCGCTATCTGCGCGAGTTTAGCGCCGATGATCCGCTAGCCCACAAGCCCGGCGAGGTGGTCACAGTCGAACTGTTTAAGCCCGGCCAGAAGGTCGATATTGCCGGCACCTCGAAGGGTCGCGGCTTTGCCGGTGTCGTTAAGCGGCACGGCTTCCGCGGCGGCCCCAAGACTCACGGCCAAAGCGACCGCCACCGCGCTCCCGGTTCAATCGGCGCTGGTACCACACCCGGTCGCGTGTGGAAGGGCCAGCGCATGGCTGGTCGCATGGGTGGCAAGCGGGTCACGATCCAGAATCTGGAAGTGGTCGAAGTGCTGCCCGAACAGAATCTGCTATTGGTGAAGGGCTCCGTTCCCGGCGCCCGCAATGGCCTGCTTCAGATCCGCAAAGCGGTGAAGGGCTAGAGGGGTAAAACGATGCAGGCAACACTCTACAATCAGGCCGGCGAACAGGTGGGCGCCATTGAGGTTAGCGATTATATCTTCGGCATCGAGCCGAATGTGCCGGTGATGCATCAATATGTGGTGATGCAGAACGCGAACGCCCGCCTCGGTACGCACAATACGCGCGGTCGCGGCGAAGTCAAGGGTTCGACCCGCAAGCTCTACCGCCAGAAGGGCACCGGTCGCGCCCGCCAAGGCTCGATCCGCGCGCCGCATCACAAGGGCGGCGGTATTGCCCACGGCCCGCACCCGCGCTCGTATCGCGTCTCGATGCCGCGCAAGATGCGCCGGCTTGGCGTGCGCTCAGCGTTGTCGGCTAAGTTCGCCGCCGGCCAGATCCGGTTTGTGGATGCGCTGAGCTTTGAACAGCCGCGCACCAAGGATTTCATCGCCTTCCTCAAGGCGCACGGCCTCGCCGATACGAAGACGCTGGTCGTGATCGACAGCAAGAGCCCGGCGAATGAGAATCTGCGGCGCTCGGCCAATAATCTGCCGCAGGTGAAGACGCTGCTGGCCCACTACCTCAATGTGCGCGATCTGTTGGTCTATGACCACATCGTCATGCCCAAAGCGGCGGTTGAGGTGGTCGAGAGTTATCTCGGCGAACGCACGCGCGTGGCGGCGCCGGCGCAGGAGGATTAGACCATGCTGACGCCGTATGATATTCTGATCCGCCCGCTGATCACCGAGAAGAATACCAGCTTGATGGAACTCAACAAGTATACGTTTGAGGTCCATCGCGAGGCGACCAAGCCTCAGATCAAGCGTGCGGTTGAGACCATCTTTAATGTGACGGTCACTAAAGTGCATACGATCAATGTGCGCGGGAAGCGCCGCCGGCGCGGTCAATCGGTTGGTTATACCCGCGATTGGAAGAAGGCGATTGTGACGCTGGCCGAAGGCGATCGGATCGAGATCTTCGGCGCATAACGTCACTGCTGAACAGAAAGCAGTGACCGGCGCCGGTTCGCACTGATGAGCCGGCGCCGCCAGAGGGAGACAACGTATGGGAGTTCGCATTTACAAGCCAACCTCGGCCGGTCGCCGCAATATGTCGGTTTCGACCTTCGAGGAGATTACCAAGAAGCGGCCAGAGCCGGGCTTGATCGAGCCGCTGCGCAAGAAGGCCGGCCGCAACAATCAGGGCCGCATTACCGTGCGCCATCGCGGCGGCGGTCATAAGCGGTTTTATCGCATTATTGACTTTAAGCGGAACAAGTTCGGCATTCCGGCCAAGGTGCAGGCGATCGAGTACGATCCCAACCGTAGCGCCCGGATTGCCCTGCTGGCCTACGCTGATGGCGAGAAGCGCTATATCATTGCGCCGCTCGGCCTTAAAGTCGGCGATACGGTGATGAGCGGCCCCGACGCCGAAATTCGCGTCGGCAACGCTCTGCCAATCAGCGCCATTCCGCTCGGTACCCAGATCCACAATATCGAGCTGGAGATTGGGCGCGGTGGTGTGTTGGTACGCTCGGCCGGCACTTCCGCCCAGTTGATGGCCAAAGAGGGCGATTACGCCACTGTCCGTATGCCCTCCGGCGAAATGCGTATGATCCACGTGCGCTGCATGGCCACCATCGGGCAGGTCGGTAATGTCGATCACCAGAACATTCGGATTGGCAAGGCCGGCCGCTCGCGCTGGCTCGGCCGCCGGCCGCGCGTGCGTGGAGCGGCGATGAACCCCCGCGACCATCCTCACGGTGGTGGCGAGGGTCGCGCGCCGCGTGGCATGAGCACGCCAAAGACAAAGTGGGGCAAGCCGGCCCGTGGCGTCAAGACCCGCCACAATCCGCGCTTCGATCGCTTTATTGTCCGCCGGCGCAAGTAAGGTTGCTCTGCCGGGTGGCGACCGTCGCCGCCCGGCGCCCTATGAGGAGGAACTATGTCCCGCTCGTCGAAGAAGGGGCCATACGTCGATATTCGATTGCTCGATAAGATTGAGGCGATGAATAAGGCCAATGAGAAGCGGGTGATCCGCACGTGGTCGCGCGACTCGACCATCTTCCCGCAGATGATTGGCCATACCATCGCCGTCCACGATGGTCGCCGCCACGTGCCCGTCTACATTACCGAAAACATGGTCGGGCACAAGCTGGGTGAGTTTGCACCGACCCGCTTTTTCCGCGGCCACGGCGGCAAGAAGGCCGATAAGCGCGGGAAAGTCAAGTAGCTCCCGCTTAAGTCCGATGGCATCAGACCAGAAACGTGGTAGAATAGCACGCTTGTGGAGATGCGTCGGGTAGCGATACGAGAAGAGCAATGGAAGCAAAAGCTGTGACCCGCTATGTGCGAATCTCGCCGCTGAAGGTTCGCCTCGTGATGGATGTTGTGCGCGGCATGCCGGTTGACCGTGCATTGGCCACGTTGCGCTATATGCCGCAAAAGGCGGCTCGCGAGGTGGCCCGCACTCTCAAGTCGGCAATCGCGAACGCCGAGCACAACTTTGAGATGGATCGCGAAGAGCTATACATTAAGACCATTTATGCCGATCAAGGCCCGGTCTTGAAACGGTTTATGCCGCGGGCGCGCGGTATGGCGAATCGCATCCGCAAACCAACCACCCATATCACGGTGGTGGTGGCCGATAAGTCGGAGTACTAGTAGAGGGAGGCTCGCTTGGGGCGCAAAGTACATCCGATCGGCTTCCGGCTCGGGTATATCAAGGACTGGCAATCGAAGTGGTTCGCCAATGGCGAAGAGTACACTCGCCAGCTTCATGAAGATATCGAGCTGCGCAAGCTGATCAGCAAGGAATTGCAGAGCGCAGGCGTGTCGCGGATCGAGATCGAACGCTCGGCCAATAAGATCGAGATTTCGGTCTATACGGCCAAGCCCGGGATCGTGATCGGCAAACGCGGCACGAATGTCGATACGCTGAAGAGCACGCTAGAGCGCAAAACGGGCAAGAAGATAAAGCTGAATATCAAAGAGATTAATCAGCCTGAACTTGATGCCCAGTTGGTGGCCGAGAGCATTGGCGAGCAAATTACTAAGCGTGTCAGCTACAAGCGCGCGATGAAGCAGGCCGTCCAGCGCGCTATGCGGCTGGGGGCGCAAGGTGTCAAGGTGCGCTGCTCGGGCCGTCTGGGCGGCGCCGAAATGTCGCGCGTCCACGAAGAAGCTGAGGGCCGCGTACCACGCCATACGCTGCGCGCTGATATCGATTATGCGCAGGTGCATGCCCACACGACCTATGGCCGCATCGGCGTGAAGGTCTGGATCTATAAGGGAGAGGTCTTCCCGAACCAGACCACGAAGGCACAGGTCGAACAGCCGGCGGCGCCCGCACCCGAACGGCGTGAACGCCAGCCGAGGAGGAATAGCAATGCTTCTGCCTAAGCGCACGAAGTACCGCAAAATGCAAAAAGGGCGCAGCCCGGGCCTTTCGTACCGCGGCAATAATGTCGTGTTTGGCGAGTATGGCCTGATGGCGCTCGAACCAAGCTGGATCTCCAGCCGCCAGATTGAGGCTGCCCGCCGTGCGATCACCAATTATGTAAAGCGTGGCGGTAAGGTTTGGATCCGGATTTTCCCAGATAAACCCGTCACTCGCAAGCCCGCTGAGACCCGTATGGGTGGCGGTAAGGGTTCGGTTGACCACTGGGTGGCGGTAGTGAAGCCCGGCCGGATTATGTTTGAGTTAGCCGGTGTGCGCGAAGAGGTCGCTCAAGAGGCCCTCCGCCGCGCAGCCCAAAAGCTGCCGGTGAAGTGCAAGGTGATCGATCGCGAAGAGCAGGGGACAATGGCGACTGCCGAGGAGGTGAGCAGTGAAAGCGAGTGAGCTGCGCGCCCTCGATGATGCCCAACTGCGCGCGAAGTTGGCTGAGTATAAGGTTGAGCTGTTTAATCTGCGCTTCCAAAAGGCAACCGGCAGCTTGACCAATACCGCTCGGCCGCGTCAGGTCAAGAAGGAGATTGCGCGCATCTTGACCATCCTGCGCGAGCGCGAGTTGGCGCAGGCTGAGCTCGGCTAACGGATTATGGAGCAGAGCATGATGACCGCAGAACAAAAGCGCAAGACGACAAAGGTTGGCCGCGTCGTCAGCGATAAAATGGACAAGACGGTAGTGGTGGCGGTGGATTATCTCAAGCCCCATCCGCTCTACCGCAAGATTATTCGGCGGACGAAGAAGTTTCACGCCCACGATGAGGAAAATACCTGCAAAGTGGGTGATGTCGTGCGGATCGAAGAGACTCGCCCGCTGAGCCGTACGAAGCGCTGGCGGGTAGTCGAAATTGTTAAGCGTGGCGAGGAGGAGTAGCCATGATCCAGCCTCAAACACGGCTAAAGGTCGCCGATAATACCGGGGCCAAAGAGATCATGTGCATCCGGGTCCTCGGTGGTTCGCGGGTGCGCTATGGCCGGGTCGGCGATATCATTGTCGCATCGGTAAAGGTGGCTACGCCCGGCGGTCAGGTCAAAAAGGGTGATGTGGTCAAAGCGGTGATTATCCGCACGGCCAAAGAGTATGGCCGGCCTGACGGTTCGCACATCCGCTTTGATGATAACGCGGCGGTGTTGATCGGGAAAGAGAATAACCCGCGTGGCACCCGTATCTTTGGCCCGGTGGCCCGTGAGTTGCGCGAGAAGCAGTTTATGCGGATCGTGTCACTCGCCCCGGAGGTGCTGTGATGCATGTAAAGACTGGTGATGAAGTGTTGGTGATCGCCGGCAAGGATAAGGGGCGCCGCGGCAAGATTAAGCGCGCGTTGCCGGCAGTCAACCGGGTGGTGGTGGAAGGGCTGAATATCGTTAAGCGCCACCAGAAGCCGCGCGGCCCCGGTCGCGCCGGCGGGATTATCGAGATGGAAGCGCCGCTGCACGCTTCAAACGTGATGCTGATCTGCCCGAGCTGCGGGCGGGCCTCGCGCACCGGCAAGCGCTTCCTCGAAGAGACCGATCATAAGGGCCGCCCGCGCAAGGTGCGCTATTGCAAGGCCTGTGACGCCATTATCGATAAGTAGTCTATATTCAGGGCCGGCGCAGCTTAAGACTGACGCCAAGCCCCTGGAGAAAGAGCCATGACCGTTCGATTGCGTGAAAAATATCAGAAAGAGGTCGTCCCGGCATTGATGGAGGAGTTTAAGTTCAAGTCCATCATGCAGGTGCCGCGCCTCGTCAAAATTGTGGTGAATGTTGGCGTCGGCGAGGCGGTGCAGAATGCCAAGGCGATCGAGGCCGCCGTGAATGATCTGGCGACGATCACTGGCCAAAAGCCGGTGGTGACGCGGGCCAAGAAGTCGGTGGCGTCGTTTAAGCTGCGCGCCGGGATGCCGATCGGCGCGATGGTCACGCTGCGCGGCGATCGGATGTACGATTTTCTCGACCGGCTCTGCTCGCTGGCACTGCCGCGCATCCGCGACTTCCGCGGCGTGAGCCGCAGTTCGTTCGATGGCCGCGGCAACTATAGCCTTGGTCTGCGCGAGCAGATCGTCTTCCCAGACATCGACTACGACAAGATCGATAAGATTCGTGGGTTAGAGGTGGCGATTGTCACCAGCGCGCCGAATGATGAGCAGGCCTATTCACTGCTCAAGCGGCTCGGCATGCCATTTCGTGATTAGTTTGAACTAAGAGCGCGCAGTGCGCTGACTGGTTCAACGCTTTGAGGAGGTATTCCGTTGGCTAAGAAGTCGTTGATCGTGAAGGCTCAGCGGCCGCCGAAGTTTCAGGTGCGCGCCTACAATCGCTGCAAGATCTGCGGCCGGCCGCGAGCCTATATCCGCAAGTTCGGGATGTGCCGCATTTGCTTCCGCGAGCATGCGTTGAAGGGCCTCATTCCGGGCGTCGTCAAGTCGAGCTGGTGAGTGCTGTGCGGCAATCAGAAACGTTATTGACGCCCGACTTGTGAGGAGGCATACCGTGAGTGTGAATGATCCTATCGGCGATATGCTGACACGCATCCGCAATGCGTGCATGGCCCGCCATACAACGGTGACAATGCCGGCATCGAAGATGAAGATTGCGATTGCCGACATTTTGAAGCGGGAAGGTTTTATTCGGGATTATACGGTGATCGATGATGGCAAGCCGTACAAGACCATCTCGATTACACTGAAGTATATGTCCGACCGCCGGCCGGCGATTACCGGTCTGCGCCGGGTGAGCAAGCCGGGGCTGCGCATCTATACCAAGCGCGATGACATTCCGCGGGTGCGCGGCGGCCTCGGGCTGAGCATTCTCTCAACGCCGAAGGGTGTGCTCGCTGACCACGAGGCTTGGCGCGAGCGCGTCGGCGGCGAAGTGCTCTGCTACGTTTGGTAACGCGCACGGAGGAGTATCATGTCGCGAATTGGCAAACGACCGATTACCGTGCCAAAGGGCGTTCAGGTTACCATCGGCGAGCAGAACCTCGTGACGGTGAAAGGCCCGAAAGGTACCCTGACCCAACAGTTGCACCCCGATATGCTGATTAAGCAAGAGGGAGATGTGATTACTGTCCAACGCCCTTCGGACGGCAAGTTGCACCGGGCGCTGCACGGCCTGACGCGCACTCTGCTCAATAATATGATTGTAGGGGTGACGCAGGGCTGGCAGCGGGCGCTGGAAATCAATGGCGTCGGCTACCGTGCCCAGCTTGAGGGCAAGACGCTGGTGCTCAACCTTGGCTTTTCCCATCAGGTGCGCATCGATCCGCCGCCAAACATTAGCTATGTCGTCGGTGAACGCAAGTCGGCTAACGACCCGCTGGCGCTGACGGTGGTTGGGATCGATAAGCAGCAGGTGGGTGAAGAGGCAGCACGCATTCGCAGCCTGCGCCCACCAGAGCCGTATAAGGGCAAGGGCATCAAGTACGTCGAAGAGAAGATCCGCCGCAAGGCTGGCAAGGCTGGCAAGGCGAAGTAGTCCGCTGAAAACGCAGCTAGCGGCAGAAGCGGTAACGATAGGATAGACAGAGTTGATTGCAAGGCTTCCCGCCTCTCTCTTTCATTCCAGCCGGAGAGGGGCGGATGCAGGGGCTACAACGCCACTGTTCTATCGTAATTGACCCAAGCGAGCGACGGGGGATAGAATCTCCGTTGCGGCAGTATTGAGGATAGTATGGGAAAACGAACACCACGTGAACTCCGGCTTCGCCGGCATAATCGCATCCGTAAGCGCGTGTCGGGCACACCAGAACGGCCGCGGCTGAATGTGTTCCGTAGCCATGCCCACATCTACGCGCAGGTGATTGATGATACCGTCGGCCATACGCTGGTGGCCGCTTCCACCACTGAAAAGGGCTGGAACGGCACTCCGGACATGACCAAGACGCAGGAAGCGGCGCTGGTCGGCAAGTTGATTGCCGAACGAGCGTTGCAGGCCGGGATTACGAAGGTGGTCTTCGATCGCGGCGGCTATAAGTATCACGGACGGGTGAAAGCGCTGGCCGAAGCGGCCCGCGAAGCTGGTCTGAACTTCTAGTTGCCCAAGGGCAGCGTAGCGGAGGAACTGTGAAACGAGAACGTATCAACCCCGACACGCTGGAGCTCGAGGAGCGAGTCGTCCAGATCAACCGCGTGTCAAAGGTCGTGAAGGGCGGCCGGCGCTTCAGCTTCAGCACGGTCGTTGTGGTCGGCGATGGCAAAGGCCACGTTGGCATTGGCATGGGCAAAGCGGCAGAAGTGCCGGATGCGATCCGTAAGGGGGCCGAAGCAGCCAAGCGCAATCTGATCCGCGTACCGCTGGTGCATTCGACCGTCCCCCACGAGGTCGTGACGAAGTATGCTGCCACCAAGGTGATGCTGCGCCCGGCAGCCCCCGGTACTGGCGTTATCGCCGGTCGCGGCGTGCGCCCGGTGGTTGAGGCGGCTGGCATTAAAGACCTGCTCTCGAAGGTCTATGGCAGCAATAACCCGGTGAATGTCGTGAAGGCGACATTCAAGGCGCTGAGCGAGATGACCTCGCTGCAAGAGATGGCACGCCGGCGCGACATGACGACGCAAGAGCTGATGGAACGCCGGACGCGGCGCGAAACGGAGGCGGCGTGATGGGTAAGCTGCGCGTAACGTATGTCAAGAGCGCAATTGGCTATGCGCGCGACCAGAAAGAGACGCTGGCCGCGCTGGGCTTGCGCCGCTTGAATCAGAGTGTGCTCAAACCTGATAATCCATCGGTGCGCGGGATGCTGTTTAAGATTCAGCACCTCGTGAAGGTGGAAGAGGTTGAGGACGAGGTGCAGGCATGAAACTTCACGATTTGCGCCCCGCCGAGGGTTCGCGCCGCAAGAGCAAGCGCATCGGTCGCGGCCACGGCTCGGGCAAAGGCAAGACCGGCGGTAAGGGTATGATGGGCCAGAAGGCTCGCAGCGGACCCGGTCCTTACCGCACTTTTGAGGGCGGCCAGAACCGGCTGGTGAAGCGCATGCCCTTCAAGCGCGGATTTACGAACAAGTTCCGCGTTGAGTATGAAGTGGTAAACGTTGGCAGCCTTGCTGATTGGCCGGCTGAGTTGGAAGTGACGCCGGAATCGCTGTTGGACCGCCGGCTGGTGCGCCGCAAGAAGATGCCGATCAAGATTCTTGGTGACGGTGAATTGAGCCAGCCGTTGGTGATCAAGGCGCACAAATTTTCGGCCAGCGCCCGCCAGAAGATCGAGGCCGCCGGCGGAAAGGCGATCGATCTGACGTGGGTCGTCGAGCGTCACTCGCGCTCGCGCGGGCCTAATCCGAGCATGCGCAAAGCTCTCCAATCGTAATTGGTCAGTGCGGCGAGAACCCCGTCGTTCTCGCCGCTCACAGGAAGCATCACCATGCTGCAGGCTGTACTTCGCGCTATTCAGTTGCCTGATCTCCGGCGCCGCATCCTCTTTACCATCGGGATGCTGTTTCTGTTTCGCCTGATCGCGCATATTCCGGTGCCCAACATCAACCCGGTAACGCTCGAGCAGTTGCGGCAGGCGCTGGCAACCAACCAACTAGCCCAGTTGCTTAATCTGTTTGCCGGCGGCGCGCTGGAAAACTTTTCCGTGGCGGCGATGGGGGTGTACCCGTATATCACCGCCCAAATTATCATGCAGTTGCTGCAGCCGCTGATTCCCGCGCTGCAAGAATTGCAAAAAGAGGGCGAACAGGGCCGCCTGCGCCTCAACCGCTACCAGTTGTGGCTGACTATTCCGCTGGCGTACCTGCAAGCCTATGGTCAAACGCTGACCCTTGAGCGCACGATTAATCCGAACAACGATCCCATTCAGTCGTTGTTCCGAACCCCGTTTGATCTGGGATCGAATTTCTTGCCGACGTTCACTGTGCTTACCACGATGGTCGCCGGCACGATGTTGCTGATTTGGCTCGGCGAACAGATTAACGAACGTGGGATCGGCAACGGTATCTCGATCATCATCTTCGGCGGGATCGTTTCGCGGTTGCCCGGCTTGATTATTCAGGGCTTCCAGATCAGCCAAGCCGGTGATTTCAGCACCATTCTTGGCCTGATCGGCTTTATCGCCATTGCCCTGCTGACGATCGTCGGCATTGTGCTGATCCAAGAAGGCCAGCGCCGCATCCGGGTGCAATATGCGCGGCGGGTGCGCGGGAACAAAGTCTATGGCGGCCAGAGCAGCTTCATTCCGCTGAAGGTGAATTCGGCCGGCATGATCCCGTTGATCTTCGCTCAAAGCATTATCATCTTCCCCGGCATCGTCGCGTCGTGGTTCTATCGGCCCGGCGCCGAAGGGATCGGGAACGCAATCGCTGGCTTCTTCTACAATACGTTCAATCCAACCGGACAAGGTGGCGGGATCGTCTATATGACGCTCCTCTTCTTGTTGACGGTTGGGTTTACCTACTTCTACACGGTGGTGATCTTCACCCAGCAAGATTTGGCCGAGAACTTGCAGCGCAATGGCGGGTTCATCCCCGGCATTCGCCCCGGCAAGAAGACGGAGGAGTATCTGATGAAGGTACTCAACCGGATCACTCTCGCTGGCGCGCTCTTCCTTGGCTTGATCGCAGTGTTGCCCTTCCTTACCCAGTCGATTACTGGTGTGCAGATTGGGCTAGGCAGCACTGCCCTGCTGATTGTGGTTGGTGTAGCAGTCGATACCATGCGCCAGCTTGAGGCGCAGTTGATTATGCGCGACTACGAAGGTTTCTTGACCCGGTAGGCGTTGCACACGAACGGCAAAAAGTGTAGTACAATACAAGTCGTTGCTCGCCGGCATGCCGGTTGGGCAGCGTCTTTGTGAGACAGGCAGACGGTCATACCGTGCAGCGTCCTGTACGGTTCTGAAAATGAGCGAGCGCCGAGTCATGACCAACGTTATCTTGTTAGGACCGCCGGGGGCCGGCAAAGGCACACAGGCAAAGACCCTCGCCGATCGGACTGGTTTGACCCACGTCGCCAGCGGCGATCTCTTTCGCGCCGCGTTGCGTGAAGGAACCGAATTGGGCATGCTGGCAAAGTCCTATATGGATCGCGGTGAATTGGTACCGGATGAGGTCGTGATTCGGATGATTCTCGAACGCATCCGGCAGCCGGATTGCGCTTCAGGTGTCATCTTCGACGGTTTCCCGCGGACCCAAGATCAGGCGCGGGCGCTCGAAGAGGCGCTCGCGGGTGACGGCGCTCGCATCGACGCCGTGCTCTTTTTGGCCGTGCCACAAGATGTGCTGCTGCGCCGAATTGCCGGTCGGCAGACGTGCCGCACTTGCGGCGCCATCTTCAACATCTATTATTTTCCGTCGCACCGACCGGGTATCTGCGACGCCTGCGGCGGCAAACTCTATCAACGGAGCGATGATTCGATCGAGACGGCGCAGCACCGGCTGGATGTCTACTTCGCCCAGACGATGCCGCTGATTGAGTACTATCAGCGGCAGGGCATCCTGCATGAGATCGATGGTCAACGTGAGATCGCGCTCGTGACAGAGGCAATGCTGAAAGCGCTGAGCCCGTATCTGGCGCCGGCGCAGCCGTAGGTTAGGAGGGATATGTCGAAGAAGAAGGACGTGATCGAGATGGAGGGCACGATCACGGAACCATTGCCTAACGCAATGTTCCGGGTGCAGCTCGATAACGGGCACGAAGTGCTTGCTCACATCTCGGGCAAGATGCGGATGAATTACATCCGGATCTTGAAAGGTGACCGGGTGCTGGTCGAGCTGTCGCCGTATGACCTGACCCGGGGACGCATTACGTATCGCTATAAGTAGGGGGCGCGACGCAGCACGGCGGCGTCCGCCGCCGCAAGGAGGCTGAAATGAAAGTGCGAGCGTCGGTAAAGCCGCGCTGCGAGTATTGCAAGGTGATTAAGCGCAAAGGCGTGATCCGGGTGATCTGCTCGCGCACACCGAAGCATAAACAGCGGCAAGGATAACGGCAGGCAATATTCGCCCGCTCTGACGGGCCGAGAAGGACGCTCCGCCAGCCGCATCCGGTTGGCGGAACCTATCAGTAGCGAAGAGGACAGGCATGGCACGTATCGCCGGGGTTGATATTCCCCGCAACAAAAAGATCGAGATTGCGATCACCTACATCTATGGGATCGGGCGCTCGAATGGCATGGAAATTCTGCGCAAGGCGAATGTGAATCCCGAGCGCCGAGTGCGTGATCTGACCGAGGAAGAGGTTGGCCGGATCCGCGAGATTGTCGATCGCGAGTACCGGGTCGAGGGCGATTTGCGCCGCGAGGTGCAGTTGAATATCAAGCGCCTGATGGATATTGGCTGCTACCGTGGCTTGCGCCATCGCCGTGGCATGCCGGTGCGTGGTCAGCGCACGCGCACCAATGCCCGTACTCGCCGCGGGCGGCGCGGTCAGGCGATCGGTATCAAGAAGAAGACCAAGAAGTAATTGCGATAAGGAGTGAGGCATGCCCGCGAAGGGAAAAGCGACCACGACGACGGCACGCCAGCGCGGCAAGCGCCGCGAACGCAAGAATGTGCCGCGGGGTCAGGCGCATATTCAGAGCACGTTTAACAATACGATCGTGACGATTACCGATCCGCAGGGCGCCGTGGTGTGTTGGGCGAGCGCCGGCCAGAGCGGTTTCAAAGGCTCGCGCAAGAGCACTCCCTACGCTGCGCAGGTGGCTGCCGAGAACGCCGCCCGCAAGGCGATGGAAAACGGCATGCGGTCGGTTGAGGTGTTTGTGAAGGGTCCCGGCGCTGGCCGCGAGGCCGCGATCCGGTCGTTGCAGGCCGCCGGTTTGCAGATCACGGCGATTACCGATGTGACGCCAATTCCGCACAACGGCTGCCGCCCGCCCAAGCGCCGCCGCGTGTAAGCGCAACGGTTCGGTGACGGGTAGCGAAAGGGTACTAGTTCTGTACTGTGAGACGACCGCAATTGGAACCGGAGGGCATCGTTCCCGGACGCCCATTGCGGTGGCGCGTGCAAGCAGCAGCGCCGGCGCCCATCTCACAGGCGTACAAAGCTGAACGCAGCGTTCCCTGCGTTCGTGATATTGACAAAGGATAAGGAAGACTATGGCGCGATACACAGGCCCCGTCGGCAAGGTGAGCCGGCGGCTGGGGATTGGAATCACCGAAAAAGGACAGCGCATTCTGAACAAGCGGTCGGATCCGCCGGGCCAGCACGGTGCTGCCGCCCGTCGCCGGCAGTTGTCCGACTATGGTATGCAGTTGCGCGAAAAGCAGAAAGCAAAGTTTCTATATGGCGTCCTCGAGCGCCAGTTCCGCCGTTTGTTCGAGCAGGCGTCGCGCCGCAGCGGCGTGACCGGCGAGTATTTGCTGAGCTTGCTCGAGCGCCGGCTCGATAATGTGGTGTACCGGCTTGGGTTTGCCACGACGCGCGCACAGGCTCGCCAGTTGGTGAATCACGGGCATATCGTTGTTGATGGTCGCAAGACAAATATCCCGTCGTATACCGTGAAGGTTGGGCAAGTGATCGCGGTGCGCCCGCAGAGCCGCAGCCGCACCTATTTCAAGAATCTGGTTGATAGCGGCGTGTTGAACAAGCACCGCGCCCCCGAATGGCTCCGGCTGAATGCCGCTGACCTCTCGGGCACCGTGGTTTCGCTGCCGCGCCGTGAAGATGCTGAGGCCGGGATCAACGAACAGTTGATCGTCGAGTTCTATAGCCGGTAGTAGCTCCCGTCTGCGGGATGCAAACGAAGAAATGGGAGGCAGCCGTGCTCGATATCGCTCAACCAAAGATCGAGGTTGTCGAGACAACCGAGACCTTTGGGCGCTTTAAAATCGAGCCGCTCGATCCGGGCTATGGACACACGCTCGGCAACGCGCTGCGGCGCGTCCTGCTTACAGCCATTCCCGGATCGGCGATTACCCACGTGCGCATTGCCGGTGTCTATCAGGAGAGCGATACCATCCCCGGCGTGACCGAGGATGTGGTCGAGATCATTCTGAACCTGAAAGGCATCCATCTACGTGGCCGCCACGAAGGCACGGCAACCGCGACGATCCGGAAGCAGGGGCCGGGCATCGTGACGGCAGCCGATCTGGTCTTGCCAGAGGGGCTGGCGGTCGTTGATCCTGATCACTATATCTGCACCCTCGAACATGCGCAGGCGCAGTTTGAGTTGGTGGCAACGATTGAGCGCGGTCGCGGCTATCTGTCGGCTGATCAGCGCGGGATTCTCCCGCTGGGTGAGATTCCGATCGACGCGATCTTTACGCCGGTGCCGCGGGTGAACTATATGGTGGAAAACACCCGTATCGGCCAAGCTACGGACTTCGACCGCCTGATTCTTGAGGTGTGGACTAACGGCACCGTGCGACCGGTCGATGCGCTCGACTATGCGGCTCGGGTGTTGGTGCATTACAACACGACAATCGCGAATTTCAACCGGCTGGCCGCCGAACCGGAAGCCCAGCCCGAAACGAATGGGTTGGAGATTCCAGCGAGCGTCTATGACACATCGATCGAGACGTTGGAACTTTCGACTCGCACGTATAACTGCCTGAAGCGGGCCGAAATCACCAAGATCGGTCAGGTGTTGCAGATGGATGAGAAGGCGCTCTTGTCGGTGCGCAATCTCGGCCAGAAATCGATGGAAGAGATTCGCGATAAATTGATCGAACGGGGTTATATTCCGCGATTGCCTGCGAATGGGGCGTCGCGCTAAGAGGATACGACCATGCGACATCGACATGCCGGAAAATTGCTGGGGCGGTCGTATGAGCACCGCAAGGCGCTCTACCGTAACCTGATGATCGCCCTGATTGAGCACAAGAAGATTAAGACGACGCTGGCCAAGGCGCGCGCGGTCCAGCCTGAAATTGAACAACTGCTCTCGATTGCGCGCGAGGACACGCCGCATGCGCGCCGGATGGCGCTCTCGAAGCTGGCCAGCAAGGACGCAATGCGCAAGCTGTTTACCTTTGCGCCAACCACCTACGGCGGGCGCAATGGCGGCTACACACGGATCACGAAGCTCGGCCCGCGCCGCGGCGATGGGGCTGAAATGGCTTTGATCGAGTTGGTCTGATGCGGACGATTGCGCTGCTGCTAGCCTATGACGGCGCCGATTTCGCCGGCTCGCAGTGGCAAACCGACATTCGCACAGTGCAAGGCGCGCTCGAATCGGCATGGGAGGCGCTGACGCAGGAACAACGCCGGATTGTGTTGGCTGGTCGCACCGATGCCGGTGTCCACGCTTCTGGGCAGGTGGCGCATGTGCAGACAGCAACCCGTCATCCGCTCGCTACGATCTGGCGTGGCCTGAATGCGCATCTGCCCACCGATCTGGCAGTGCAGAATGTTGGTGAAGCGACTCGCGATTTTCACGCGCGCTTTAGCGCTCTTCAGCGTGAATATCGTTACCTGATCGATTGTGCGCCAGCGCCATTGCCGCAACTCCGCCATCAGGCGCTGCATTACGCAGGAACGCTTGATGTGCCGGCAATGACCGCAGCGCTCAGGCTATTGGAGGGAACGCACGATTTTGCCGCCTTCACGACGGCAACACCAACTCAACGCTCGACGGTACGGACGATGCACTGGACCCGGATCGTTGAGCGGGAGTGGTTTGACCGGCGGTTATTAGCCATCGAGCTAGCGGCAAATGCGTTTCTGCAACATATGGTGCGGATGATCGTCGGCACGCTGCTGCTCGTTGGGCGGGGGCGGATGACCGTCGATCAGTTTGGTGAGGTATTGGTCAGCCGTGATCGCCGGCTGGCCGGGCCAACCGCCCCAGCGCACGGGTTGACGCTCACGGCGGTGCGCTACCCGCCCGGTCTTATTCGCTGGGCTGAACCATTAGAACGGCAAAATAGCACGACGAAGGTCGAACAGCCTTCGTCCTACGTACACGAGGAATAGGTGCTGTGAAGACCTATCATCAGAAACCGTCAGAAGTGCAGCGCGACTGGTACGTCATTGATGCGAGCGGGAAGGTGCTCGGCCGGTTGGCGACGCAGATCAGTACGCTGCTGCGCGGCAAGCACAAACCAACGTATACCCCGTCGATCGACGGCGGTGATTTCGTGATTGTGGTCAACGCCGAGAAGATCGTGTTGACCGGGCGCAAACCGGATCAGAAAATCTACTATCGGCACACTGGGTATCCGGGTGGCATCAAGGCCACCCCGTACAAGATGATGCTGGCCAAGAGCCCGGATCGCGTTCTGCGGCTGGCCGTCAAGCGGATGCTGCCGAAGAACCGGATGGGCCGCCGGTTGCTGACCAAACTGCGCATCTACGCCGGGCCGAACCACCCGCACGCTGCGCAGCAGCCCAAGCCCTACATCCCGCGCTAGTGCAGCGTGGGCCGTTGTTATTGCAAACTCGCGCCCTCGCGCGTTGATCACGAGCACGCGCCATACCCGGCGCACAGGTGGTGAGGAGAAGGAATGGAAGCCAAGCGCTACTATCAGGGCACCGGCCGCCGCAAGACGGCGGTGGCGCGGGTGCGCCTCTTCCCCGGCAGTGGGGATTTTATCGTCAACGGTAAGAAGCCGGAAGACTACTTCGGCAATCGCGATCTGTTCCAACGCAATCTGCGGCTGCCGCTGGTGTTGACCAATCACCTCAACACGTTTAACGTACTGGTGAAGGTCAAAGGGGGTGGCGTGTCTGGGCAGGTCGGCGCGGTGCGGCACGGTATTGCCCGCGCCCTGCTCGATTACGATAGCGAGCTGCGCCCAACGCTGAAGCAGGCTGGCCTGCTCACCCGCGACCCGCGCGCGAAAGAGCGGAAGAAGGTTGGTCTCAAGCGCGCGCGCAAGGCGCCTCAGTACACCAAGCGCTAACGCAGACGCAAGCAATTATCGCAGCGATGCAAGCAGGCAGACGGTCCGCGACTCGGCCGTCTGCTATGCATTATCATTCACCGGGCGGTTGGCATGCGCGTAATAACCGGAAAAGCGAAAGGGCATCGCCTGAAAGCGCCGAAAGGGCTTGGCACCCGGCCAATGCTGGATCGGGTCAAAGAGGCGCTCTTTTCTGTGCTGGAAGGGTACGGGCCAATTCGCGGCGCCGTGCTCGATCTCTACGCTGGCACCGGCTCGCTCGGCATCGAATGTTTGTCCCGCGGGGCTGACAGCGCCGATTTTGTTGAGCGCAATGCGCACGTCTGCTCGATCATCGCCGAAAACCTGCGCCATACTCGTTTTGATCAGCAAGCGCGCATCCATCACATGCCGGTTGATCGCTTTTTGCACCGTCAGCGCGGCGTTGGACGCTATGATATAATCATTATGGACCCGCCGTATGCTGATCCAGAGATCGAGGCGACCATGCAGCTCGTCGCGAGCAGTGGCGTTGGCAAAGAGGGCAGTTTGCTGATCGTCGGGCATTCACCCCGTGTCGCGCTCGCCGATGCGTATCCCGGTCTGCACCGGATCAAGTTTCGCCGGTTGGGTGATTCCTGTTTTTCGATCTACGAACTCACGTCCACCGCTATGCCGGAACAAGAAGGGTAAGCCATGCGCATCGCCATCTATCCCGGCAGTTTCGATCCGGTCACCTACGCTCACCTTGATATCGCCCGCCGCGCCGCGCGCATCTTCGACCGGGTCATTATGGCCGTGTTCGATCGACCACAAAAGCGGTTACTGTTTTCAACCGAAGAGCGCTTGCACTTGTTGCGCGCGACAACCGCTGACCTCGCCAATGTCGAAGCAATGAGCTACCACATCCTCACGGTTGAATTCGCGCGTGAGGTTGGCGCATGCGCAATCGTGCGCGGCCTGCGCGCCGGGAGCGATTTTGAAGCTGAGTTCCAGATGGCGCAGGTCAATCAGACGATCGATCCCGAGATTGAAGTGGTGGTGCTGATGGCCGGGCGGCCATTCGCGCATATCAGCTCGACGGCCGTGCGCGAAATGGCAAGCCTAGGGCGCGATCCAGTGGAATTTGCGCCACCGGTGGTCGTTGCGGCCTTACGGGAAAAATTCGCGCAGAGGGGGTGATCGCCATCGAGCTGGATGATCTGATTGATGAATTGGAAGAGGTGATCGCTGCCGGGGTTCGCTTGCCCCTCAGCGGCGGGCGCACGCTGATTGATGAAGGTCGCGTGCTCGAGATCATCGACCAGATGCGCACAGTCATTCCCGAAGAGATCCGGCGCGCCCGCCGGATTATCGCCGAGCAAGAGCAATTGCTCGCTGCTGCGCAGGCCCGCGTGCAAGAGGTGCTGAGCGAACGCGGTCTGTTGGCGGCTGTCGAAGCGGAGCGCGCGCGCCTGCTGCAACAGGCCGAACAGGAAGCTGCTGAGGTGCGAGCTGGCGCTGACGCCTACGCCCGGCAAGTATTGGAAGAACTCGATGAGCGGCTGAGCAAGTTGCTCACGAGCGTTCGGAATGGCTTGCATGCGCTGGATGAGCGCCAACCGGGCGCTTGACAACCCGCCACTCTCTCGCCTATAATTTGGCGCTTGTGGCGGGGCCATTGGCGCGCCACAGGTGAAAGTTATGACAGCTCTACGGTTTAATCTCGCGCAACTGCTGCGCGAAGAGATGGGAGCGCGACGCGATATCTCATTTACCGAGCCGGCGCTGCGGCTCGATGATGATCTGACGTTGCGCAATATTAGCGGTCGCCTCCGTTTGACCCGCACGGCGGCTGGTGTGTACGCACAGGTGACTGTTCACGGCGTGGTCACTCTCACATGCGTGCGCTCGCTTGAACAGTTCGATTATGAACTTGATCTCGACTTCAGCGACCAGTTTTACGCTGTAGTCGATGTGGTGAATGGGCACCGATTGCCCAAACCGGTGGAAGATGATCCGTTTATGCTCGATGAGCTGCACCACATTGATGTGGGTGAAGCGATTCGCAGCTATGCGCTGATCAGCTTGCCGATGAACCCGGTCGCGCCGGCTTACCGCGACCAACCGGTCAATTATACGGTTGAGTCGGAAGGCATTGAGGAAGACGACGCTCCAGTCGATGAACGCTTCGCTGCGCTGCGTGAATGGGCGGAGCGACAACGGAACCAAAACTGAGGAGTAACAAATCATGGGTGCAGTACCGAAGCGAAAAGTATCGCGCCACCGGCGCGGTAACCGGCGGCAGCATCTGGCGTTGACACCGCCGGTGATGGTCACTTGCCCGCGCTGCGGCGAATTAATGCGGGCGCATCGCGCATGCCTGTCGTGCGGTTACTACAAGGGCCGGCAGGTCCTGAAAGTGAACGCTGAGTAATCAGTGAAGCTCGGATCGCGACACGTACAGGGTCCACAGGCATGAAGGGGCTGCCTGCCGATCGGATCGGTTTGGCAGCCCTTTACCGTAGATAGAAAGGTTGTGAGGGTGAGCAGGGAACGTTACGCGGCAGTGATCGGCTGGGGTATGGCCGTCCCCTCTCGCGTGATCACGAATGATGAGCTGGCACAACGGATTGACACTTCTGATGAGTGGATCCGCACCCGTACCGGCATCCGTGAACGCCGGGTCGCCAGCCCCGGTGAGAGCACCTCAACCTTCGCAACCGCCGCCGGACGCGAGGCGCTGGCAATGGCGGGAGTCGATGCGACGACCATTGATACGGTGATTGTCGCTACCTGCACCCCTGATCGACCGTTCCCCGCAACCGCTTGCACGGTGCAAGCAAATCTGAACATCCCACGGGCGACCGCGTTTGATCTGGCTGCGGCATGCAGCGGTTTTGTCTATGGACTGACCGTCGCCACGAGCCTGATTAAAAGTGGCGTCAGCCGCCGCCTCTTGCTGATCGGGGCCGATATCTTTACCCACTATATCAACTGGGATGACCGCAATACCTGCGTCTTGTTTGGCGATGGCGCCGGCGCAGTGGTGCTAGAAGCGACTGACCAGCCGTTTGGCCTGATCGCTTCCAACCTGAGCGCCGACGGCAACCTCGAAGACCTCATGGCGGTTGATGCCGGCGGCACGCGCATGCCGCTCACTGCTGAGCTGCTGGCTGAAGGCCGGCAATATGTCTACATGAATGGGCGTGAGATCTTTAAGCACGCCGTGCGTGAGATGAGCGATTCAGCGATGCAGGTGGTGCAAGCGGCTGGGTTGACGATCGACGATATTGCGCTGGTGATTCCACACCAAGCCAATGTGCGGATCATTGATGCAGTCGCACGCCGGCTCGAAATTCCGCCTGAGCGGGTGATGATCAATCTCGACCGGTATGGCAACACGTCAGCAGCTTCCATTCCGATTGCCTTGTACGAAGCCGCCCAACAGGGCCGGATCGGATCTGGCGACTATGTCTTAGTCACCGCATTTGGCGGCGGTTTAACTTGGGGATCGGGAGTGGTACGCTGGGGACGTCCGGCGCAGTAAGGGGTTCGCTGGGCCGCTCGTTACGGCCCATGAAGATATAGCGACCTAACACGGACGAAGAGCGGTCATGCTGGCGCAAGAGCCGAGGGGGAGGGCAAAGCGCCGGCAGGGAAGGAGAAGGCGGGCAAACCATGAGCATTGCTTGGGTCTTTCCGGGTCAGGGATCGCAGGTAGTTGGCATGGGGCGCGATTTGATCGCTGCATCCGCAGCAGCGCGCCAAATTTTTGCCACTGCGGACGAGACGCTTGATTTCGGGTTGAGTGAATTGTGCTTTAGCGGGCCAGAAACCGACCTCACCGCCACAGAGAATGCGCAACCGGCGCTCCTCACCACCAGTATGGCCCTCTTAGCCGCAATGCGCGAACTATTGGGCGACCGGCTCGAACCACCGATTGCGGTCGCTGGTCACAGCCTTGGCGAATATTCGGCCTTGGTTGCAGGCGGTTCATTGGATTTCACCACAGCGTTGCGCCTCGTGCGTCGCCGGGGTGAATTGATGGCCGCCGCCCACGATGGCAGCATGGCAGCCGTCATCGGGCTTGATGCCGGCATTCTTGAACAAATCTGCCAAGAGGTGAGCGCGGCGCTGCAACACCACAATCAATTGCACGGCACCGTTGTCATCGCCAATTACAATGCACCTGATCAACTCGTGATCAGCGGCAGTGTGGTGGCAGTGGAACATGCCAGCCTGCTCGCCAAAAGTCGCGGCGCAAAACGGGTAATTCCCCTCAAAGTCAGCGCAGCCTTCCATTCCCCCTTGATGGTCGAAGCCGCTGAAGGTATGGCGCAGGCGATTGCCAGCGCGACCGTACGCGATCTGGATATTCCGCTGATTGCCAATGTCACGGCTGAACCGCTCCGCGATGCTGATGATGTGCGGCGCGAAATGGTCGCGCAAGTGGTAGCGCCGGTGCGTTGGATTGCGTCAGTCCAGCACATGGTCGCGATGGGGGTCGAAACCTTCGTCGAGATCGGACCGGGAAGAGTATTGACTGGGTTGATTCGCCGGATTGCGCCAGCAGCGCGCTTGATCAACGTCGCTACCTTCGAGGATGTACGGGCATTGACGGCAATGCAACCGGTATAGAGAAGGTTATGGAATTGCAGGGGCAGGTCGCCATCATTACCGGTGGCGCGCGTGGCATCGGGCGCGCCACGACCATTGAGCTGGCTGCTGCCGGGGCGCGCGTATTGATTAACTATCAACGTAGCGCCTCGGCGGCTGAAGCCTTGGCGGCTGAGATTATCGCCAATGGCGGTGATGCGTTGGCTTTTCAGGCGAACGTTACCGATGAGCAGGCGGTCGAGCGGATGGTACACGCGGCGCTAGAGCGCTGGGGCCGGATTGATGTGCTAGTGAATAATGCCGGCATCACTGCCGATGCGCCACTGGCTCGCCTCCGGCCTGAGCAATGGCAACAGGTGATTGAAACCGATCTGACCTCAGTGTTTCTCTGTTGCCGCGCTGCCGTGCCAATCATGCGCGCTGCCGGCTATGGCCGGATCGTCTCGGTCAGTTCGCTGGCGGCGCTGGCCGGCAATGTCGGCCAGACGAATTATGCCGCCGCCAAAGCCGGCATTATCGGCTTGAGCCGCTCGCTCGCCCGTGAAGTCGCCCGTGATGGCATTACTGTCAATGTTGTCGCTCCCGGTTATATCGAAACCGATATGGTGGAAACCGTGCCGGAAGCATTACGGGCATGGGCGCTGCAAGCGATCGCGTTGGGACGGTTTGGCCGGCCCGAAGAGGTTGCCGCCGCCATCCGGTTTCTCGTCTCGCCACGCGCTTCGTACATTACCGGCCATGTCTTGACTATTGACGGCGGTTGGGTGATGCCGTAGCGGTATTGCGCTACAATGCCCATACAACGGAAACAACAATGATCGACTTCACCGGACAAGTAGCAATCGTTACCGGCGGGTCGGGAGGGATCGGGCAAGCGATTGTGCGCGGTCTTGCCCGGCATGGCGCTCGGGTGTTGGTAGGGTACCATCACGACGAGGCTGCTGCTGCTAGCATTGTCGCCGTAGCCCAATCGTTTGGCAGCGAAGCCGCAGCACTGGCAATCGATGTCCGCGAAGTTGACAGTGGGCCTGCGTTGGTGAATGCGGCCCTCGAGCGGTGGGGCCAGCTTGACATTTTGATCAACAGTGCGGGAATTGCCGATTATGGCCCGCTGAGCGAGATGAGCAGCGAGCGTTGGCGACAAACGATCCAAACCAACCTGAGCGGGGTCTATCACACCTGCCGCGCAGCCCTACGCCCGATGATGCAACAGCGCTACGGACGGATCATCAATCTGGCTGCACTGTACGGATCCTCTGGCTTTCCCGGCCAAGCCGACTTTGCTGCGGCAGCCGGCGGGATTATCGGGCTAACGCGCGCCTTAGCCCGTGAAGCGGCGCCGTGGCAGATCACTGTCAATGCGGTCGCACCGGGAATGATCGAGACCGACCTCGTGCAAGCCATTCCGGCAGAAATCCAAGCGTGGAGCGCTAATATTATCGCGTTACGCCGGTTGGGGAAGCCCGAAGAGGTTGCCGCCGCTGTGCTCTTCCTTGCGTCGCCGGCAGCATCGTATATCACCGGACAGACGCTGGCGGTCGATGGCGGCTGGACGATGGCGTAGGGAGATAGCGTTCCTTTTCCGCTATACCAGCATAAAAACGCAGATGCGGCAGTTGCCTACCGCATCGCGACTAAACGGATCAACTTAATTACCCGCCTACGTTAAACCCTCTCGGAAACCAACCGCCTCGAGAGTTCATCAGAGCGGCAAGGATGTTCCGAACCACCGTACCCTCACAGGTCCTTTAGCTGCTCCGCCTTCAGCAGATGATGCGCCGGGCTAGCTTTTGCTATTGGATTACCTCACCATCTAGCGTGGGACAGCAGCTCCTTCTTACCCAACGCGGTGAGTTTGTTTGGGAGGCAACCGTACGGCTCGCAGAGCATCCGATTACTCAGCAGTAATCTGGCGCTTGTCTGTTCGTCTCCCCGACCCCATCATCCTTACCTTTTTTTCGATGGTGGTCGTTTCCCCGAACTTACGCTTCATCTCTCCAGACTTACCCACACATAACTCTTTACATTAGAGGTGAAGCGCTTGCCTTCCGGTTGCACGTAAGTGGTTGGTTCCTCCTTCCGGTTTCTGATGTTCTCTCGAGGCTACGGCCTTATCATAGCACCCTGAAGGTCAAAAATCAAGTACTTAATCGTAACTTAACGATGATAAAACACAATTCTTTGTGCTATCAGCCATCGGAGGGTTAAAAAGCTATTAAATATTCATCAGGCACACCTACAGGGTTGTAAAGTGTTTTTTGTTTACACCGGCATATCAGCCGCAATCCGGGCCGCCACTGCTTGCCCCGACAGCAAAACTAGCGGGATACCGCCGCCGGGATGGGTGCCGCCACCAACAAAGTACAGACCGCGCACCCGGCGCGCGCGCAGAGGCGGGCGGGCAAAGGCGGCAAACGGGGAATTGGAGCTAATGCCATAGATTGCGCCAAAAGCGGCATTGTAGCGCTGCGCCAGATCGCGCGGCGTCCAATGATGGGTGTAGCGAATAGCGTGGCGCAAACCGCGCAAACCCATCGTCTCAAGTTTGGCGATGATGTGATCGCGGTAGGCCGGCAGCACGGCGTCCCAATCGATCCGGCCATCGTCAGCCGGTGCATTCACCAACACAAACAGATTCATGTGACCGGGCGGCGCATGGGCAGGGTCGGAACGGCATGTCGCGGCGATATACACCGTCGGATCGAGCGCGGGACGGCGATCGCGCACAATGGCCTGAAACTCCGCCGGATAGTCGCCGCCAAAGAAGATGTTGTGGTGGGCTAATTGCGGAAAATCGCCCTCAACGCCGAGAAAGAGCACCACCCCGCTATATGACGGTTCAATCCGGGCGAGGCGCGCCGCCTCGGGCTGGCCGCCGGGGATTAGCCGCTCGTAAGCGTATTGCGGATCGGCGTTCACCACCACCACCGCAGCCGGTAAGACAGTGCCATCGGCCAGCCGCACCCCGCGCACCCTGCCACGCTCAACGATGATCTCGGCCACCGGCGCGCTCGTGCGCAGCTCAACCCCTAGCTCTGCGGCCAAGCGGGCCAGTGCCACGGCCAATTGATACATCCCGCCGCGCACATACCAACCGCCTTCCGCCAGCTCGATATAGGCAATCACGTTAAACGTGGCGGGTGACAGATACGGTGATGAGCCGTTGTAGGTCGCATAGCGATTAAAGATCTGGCGTAGGTGGGGGCTACGGAAGAACGAGCGCACTGCCGCATCAACACTGCGGAGCGAATCGATACGCAAGGCATGGCGAGCCATCGTTGGCGTGATCAATTCGCGCAGGCCATCGAACGGGCGTAGCAGGAAAGGGCCGGCCACCGCATCATAAATCCGGGATGTGTGAGCCATAAAACGAAAGAAATTGGGCACATCAGCCGGGCTGATGCGCTCGATCTCTTGGATCAACTGGGGCAGTCGCTGCCACGCATCAAAGCGAACGCCATCGGGCCAGAAATAGCGGCAGGTCGGCTCCACTTGCTCAAGGCAGAGGTAGTCGTCTATGCGGCGGTTAGCGGCGGTGAACAGATCGCGGATCACCCATGGCATTGTCAACAACGAGGGGCCGGTATCGAAGGTATACCCTTCGGCCTGATGGAGGTTCAGCTTGCCGCCTAACCGTTCGTTCTTTTCACAGAGGATGACGCGCCGGCCTTGGGCAGCCAGCCGGATCGCCGCTGCCAAACCTCCCAAGCCGCCGCCGACAATGATCACCGGAAGTTGCGTTGTATGCGCCATAACGTGACACAAGCTAAAACGCAAAGACGCAGAGACGCAAGCGATTACCGGGAGCTGATCGCAAGCTACCCGGCCAACGCGCTGCGTCTGCGCGTCTTTGCGTTACATTCACGGCTAAAACCGGCCTCGCTGGCCCGGAATCTGCGCGCCGAAGATGCTCGGCGGCAGCTTAAAGCCGTGCGCTTCGAGGCGTGGGGTAAACTTAGGCCGCACGCCAGTCGGGCGCAATTCAGATATAATCTTTCCCTCGCCGGTCTTGCCGAGAATTTCAAGCTTAAAGATATCTTGCAGCACGACGGTATCGCCTTCCATGCCCTGCACTTCGGTAATGTAGGCCACCTTACGCGAACCGTCTTCGAGGCGGGTCTGCTGCACGATCAGATCGATCGCCGACGCAATCTGCTCGCGGATCACCTTCAGCGGCATCTCCATACCAGCCATCAAGGCCATCGTCTCCATACGAGCGATCGCCTCGCGCGGCGCATTGGCGTGGAGCGTGGTCAGCGAGCCATCGTGGCCGGTATTCATCGCCTGCAACATATCGAGCGTCTCACCGCCGCGGCACTCGCCAATCACGATCCGCTCAGGGCGCATACGCAGCGAGTTAATCACCAGATCGCGGATCGTCACCCGGCCAGAACCATCAATCTCCGGTGGTTTCGCCTCGAGACGGACGACGTGATCTTGGGCCAATTGCAATTCGGCGCTATCTTCAATCGTCACAATCCGTTCATCTTCCGGGATGAAGTTCGAGAGCACGTTGAGCAAGGTCGTCTTACCGGAGCCAGTGCCACCGGCGACCACAATATTCAAACGCGAAACGACGCAGGCCCGCAAGAACTCTGCCATTTCGGGCGTCATTGAACCGAAGCGAATCAGATCATCGACCTTAAGCTTATTCTTGGTAAACTTGCGGATGGTAATCGTCGAGCCATCAATCGCACAGGGCGGAATGATCGCATTGACACGCGAGCCATCAGGCAGGCGGGCGTCAACCATCGGCCACTTGCGGTCGATGCGGCGACCCAGCGGGCGAATAATGCGGTCGATAATCTTCATCACGTGCTCATCGGAAGCGAAGCGCACATCGGTGAGCTTGAGCTTACCTTTTTGCTCGATGTAGACTTTATATGGCCCGTTGACCATAATTTCCGAGATGCTATCATCATCGAGCAACGGCTGGATCGGGCCGAAGCCAAATAGCTCATCGCACACCATGGCGAAGAGCTTCTTGACATCTTGATCGGACAAATTGACATTGGCTTGCTGATAGATGCGGGCAAACCGTTCTTGCAACAGCCGTTCGGTCTCAGGAGAGCGTTTCAGTTCGGTCTGATTTCCTAACGAAGCCTGAATCCGGTCCACAATCCAGAGCGACAGATCGAGCATGCGCTTCTGGTCATTCGCCGGTGTTGCATCTTGCACCGCCGGGCGAGCTGGTGCGGCAGGAGCGGCGGACGGAGCCGGCGGGGGCGGCGCCGGAGCGATAGTGGCGGCCGGAGCCGGCGGGGGAGGGGTGGCAACAGCCGGCGTAGGCTCGGGCTGAGCAGGATTACCGGTGAGACGTTTGAGCAGCGACATAGTGATCCAACCTCCTTAGCCGAGCTTGACGAAATACGCTTCGCAGGCGCGATCGATCAACTCGCGAGACATCGCCGGCGGAATACCACGGTATTTCGATTCATCCAATATCTGATCGCACAAATCGCGGGGATGGCAGGAGCGCAGCTCGCGCCCAACTTTCATATAGTGTTCTTGGATAAGGTAGCGCAAACCATCATCGCTATAGGGAATACGTTTTTGTTTGCACACGAGCTGGAAGATCGCCCGAAACTCGGTTGGCGATGGGTTAGGCACCTCGATCTTATGGCGAATGCGGCGTAAGAACGCATCATCAACTAGATCTTTGGGGTTGAGATTAGTGGAAAAGACGATCAGCACATCAAACGGCACTTGAATCTTCTTGCCCGTTTGGAGGGCAAGAAAGTCAACCTTCTTTTCGAGCGGCACGATCCAGCGGTTAAGCAGATCTTGCGGACGGCACTTCTGGCGGCCAAAGTCATCGATCAAGAAGAGGCCGCCATTGGCCTTCATCTGGAACGGCGCTTCGTAGACCTTTGAAATTGGGTCGAAGATCAGCTCAAGCTGTTCGAGTTCAAGCTCGCCACCGACCATTACCCGCGGTCGTTTGCAGACCACCCACCGCGCATCGGGATACGTCGTTGCCGGCGCTGCCACCGGCCCGCCAAACGGTGATGGCGGCGGCAGCTCGGCATGGCCGACTTCGTTGATCTGCACGACCTGATGGTTGAGGGGGTCGAAGACCTTGATAATCTGGCCATCAACTTCAACGGCGTAGGGAATAATCACCAACCCGCCGAGCAGATTTGCGATCCCCTCGGCAATCGTAGTTTTACCATTACCGGGAGGGCCGTATAGGAAGAGCGAGCGGGCGGAATTGGCCGCCGGGCCAATTTTATCGAGCATCTTCTCGCTGACAACCAGATGGCTAAACGCCTTGCGAATCGTCGCCTGATCGATCACCAGTTCGCCGATACTCTGGCGGAGGGTAATATCCACATACTGCTGCAACGGCACTGGAGCGGGGCCAGCGTACTGGTTCCGATCGATCACTTCGTGAACTTTATTGCGGCCTTTGCCCGTGATGACGTATTGGAACGAACGCTCGCTAAAACCGCCTTCAGCGCCGATAATATCAACGTATTCTTCCAGCTTGAGAAACTCAAGCACCTTATCAATCACGCCGAGAAAGGGGAGCTTAATCGTCTCTTCCAGCTTCTGGCCGGTGATCGCGCCGGAAAAATAGATCACCTTCAGCACGTGATCGGTCAGAAAGCCCATTGACAAACCCGTCTCAGCGATGGTGGCCGGCTGTGGCGGTATCTCAGGCATCCGTTGCGAAGGCGCGCTCGCTGGGGAGGCCGCCGGATTCACTTCGTGCAGACGGAAGCTCATAACCTACCCTTTCTGCCATAGCGCCGGAAAAGCGGGGCAATGCGGCAATCTACCAGACCATACCGGTGAGATGCACGCCTGCTAGAGGTAGTATAGCTATCCACACGGTAGAGCGCAAGGGGAAAGCGGCGTCAGGCGACAATGACGCACTGACGCCGGCGTAGAGGTCACTCTTCCAGATGATCATCGTCGTCGGCGATATCTTGATCGATCTCATCGAGACCAATCTCTTCGTCTTCATCGCCGCCGATAAAGTCCTCATCAAGAGTTTCGGTCTCTTCAACCAACTCTTCTTCGTCGAGCACATCCTCATACTCATCGAAGCGGAGCGAGGAGAGGACAGTAGCGCCTTCACCAAGCTTACCGGGGAAGGAGACGCGCCCACGCTGGCTCGGGTCTTGATAGATTTCGCGGATCAGAATCCGCACATTGCGCGAGTCAGACTGCACCACCGCAGCGAGATAACGATTGCCGCCATTCATCAACTCGACGAGGCGATGGCTAAGTTTAGGCTCGATCCGGCCAATCAGGTTGCCATCCAGATCGACGACATAGACCATCTTGCCCTCAACGCGCAATTCCACCTTTTCGCCGGTAATGAGGGCATCGACGGCGGGGCCGCGCTGCACATCCACCAGTGAGGTCAGGGCAGTGCGACCGGTTTCAGTAATAAACATGCGCATATCGATCTGCTGGCGGGTCGAGCGGGTCACTGGCGCTTCAGTGATACCACGCGCCAGCAGCGACTCGAGACGAGCGACATTCTTGCGCGCGATTGGATTGGAGGCATTCAGGCGCAGGGCATTCTGATAGGCGCGGTGGCTCTCGGTATACTTGCCCAGCTCAAACAGCGCCTTTCCCAACCGATTATACGTCTCGGCATCTTCGCTCACGCGCAACAACTGCTGGTTCAACTCGACCGCCTCTTGCCAGCGATTCAAGGCAGCCAATTCAATCGCCTTTTCTTGCAGGCGGCGGCGAATCCGCATCTTTTCATCTTGCTTTGACAAGGTCGTTCTCCTTGGGTTGGGCACTGAACCTATTGATCGAGTTGCGGTACACCCTGCAACGACCATGGGCTAGTTACGGTAATGGTCACCGGCACCAATTGGCCGGTCAGATCGGCAGGATGGCTAAAGAAGACCAGCCGATTGCCGGGAGTGCGGCCACGCCACTTACCTTTGCTCTCGCCTTCGACCAAGACCTCAACCGTCTGGCCGAGGAAGCGAGCCATTCGTTCAGTCGCAATCTGTTCTTGCAACTGCTCGAGCCGGCGGCGGCGTTCTTCCTTCACCTCTGGCGGCACGGCGAGCGCCGGATCCTGTTCTTGTTCGGCGGCGCGGGTGCCGGGACGAGCCGAGAAAGCGGCAATATGCACCTTATCAAAACCAATCTCGGCGCAGAGTTCCATTGTTTGGCGAAAATCCTCTTCGGTCTCGCCGGGATGGCCAACGATAATATCGGTCGTCAACGAGATATTGGGAATAGCGGCGCGGATCTTGGCAATCAACGCCTTATAGCGAGCAACGGTATAGCCACGCCGCATCAGCTTGAGCACGCGGTCGGAGCCGGCCTGCACGGGCAGATTGATCTCAGGCTGGCAGCGCGGCAAGCGAGCGACGGTTTCGATCAAGCGATCGGTCATCCATGCCGGATGCGAGGTGAGGAAACGGAGCCGGAGCAAACCGGGGATGGCATCGACCGCCTCTAGGAGATCGGCCAGCTCAGGCCGGCCCGGCAAATCGTGGCCCCACGAATCGACAATCTGACCAAGGAGGGTAATCTCCTTGGCGCCGCGCGCGACGATCCGGCGCACTTCCTCGACAATCTCGGCCAAGGGGCGCGAACGCTCGCGGCCCCGGCGCAGCGGAATGACGCAATACGAACAGGTCATATTGCAGCCATATTGGATTGGGACATGCACCGAGACCGGTGGATGACGCCAATCGCGCACCGGCAAAGCTGGCTCATCAAGGGTATAGACCGGGTTGGGAGCAAGGGCGACCACCTCATCGACCGCAGAAGGCGAGACGAAATGATCGACCATTGGCAACTGCTCGGCGAAGATCGAGCGGTTATTGGGACCGACCATGCAGCCCCAGAGCACCACTTTGGTATCGGGATGGGCCCGTTTGACCCGCACCAACTCGCCGAGCTTGCCCAGAATCCGCTCTTCGGCAGACGCGCGCACGCTGCACGAATTGAGCACGATAAAGCTTGCATCTTCAGGGCGGGCAGCCGGGCTATAGCCCACCCCTTGCAAGGCGGCTTCCAACCGTTCGGAATCAGAGATATTCATCTGGCACCCAACCGTCCAGACATAATAGCGCCGCTCGCGCGGCGTCTGATCACGATCGGGACGGGGGCGCTGATCGAAAAAGATCACATCCTGCATGGAACCTTTACCAGACGATAACCGGCAAACCGCACTCCACGCTCTGGCGCGCTGCTTCGCGGAGCGACTCAAGGCAGCGGAAGGCATCGGAGCGCGGTGAGACGCCGGCTTTGATCAACTGTGGCGCCAACTCAGACAACTCGCGCAGCAACTGCACGGACGAGCCAAAGAAGGCTTGATCTTCTTCGCCCTCATCATCTTCAAACGGCAGATAGATCGGATCGGCGAAATCAACCGGCAGGTAATAGCTATTGATCCCCTGCAAGTTGATCAGATGGCGGTACCGGCTAGGCACCAACTCGTCCCAGACATCGGTCACAGCGCGATCGAGATCCTCTTCGAGGACGGGGCCATCGGCGATAATCGGGGCCAAATCGTTGCCCCGCTCGAGGTGGGCCGCCATGCGGGCCAACTGGTAGAGGGCGCCCATCGTCTCGATCGAGCCTTCCCACACCTCGACGCCGGGTTGGCTGAGCAAATCGATATCAATACCATACTCGCGCAGTTGATCCTGCACGGCAGCAACACTTTCGTACTGTTCTTCGTACTCGGCGCGATCCTCATCGGGCCGCACCATAATTAACGACGCAACCGCCAGATCGAGTTCGGCGGGAGCATGAGCAGACATAGGGTTTCTCCTCACTGAGCGCAAAACGCGCTATAAAGTATACCATATTTATGCAAGAGCATGCTTACGGCTCAGGAAGGATCAAGGCGCGGGAAAGCAACCAAAAGCGCCAAGCGATACGGAGCGGGTTGCTCGCTCCGTATCGCTTGGCGAGGGCACATCTTAGGACAAGCGGCTCAATAGACTAATACCGCTCAAACACCGGCTCAACCACATCGATCGCGCGATCAAACTCCTCATCGGTCTCGGGCTCTGGCCCACCAACTGCGCGCTCCAGCATCCCACCACGCACAATCTCAATCGTCACCCGTGGCATCTCGTCGGCAATCGCCTTGACGGCAGCCAACACTGGGCGAGTGGTAACGCCAGCCAGCATAGCGGGAACCCCGATCTCGATCAGGTCCTCACCGTCTTCATTCCGAATGATTAACCGCTGCACGCCCGGCTCATCAATCAGCTCGCGCACGCGAGCGAGCAAGCGCCAGCCATGAACGAGCTCAATCGCGATGTCCATGGTCCCCTCCTGCGCCGTGCTGGCGCTCTGTCTGAAATATACTCCGCTATAGTACAGTGTAATTGCAGGCCGGCGCTTTGCGTGAAATGAACTCTTCACCGACGGTACAGACATTTTAATCATCAAATTTCGATATTTTTAGTATAACTTCTACGAATGCTATCAAATCGTTAGCGCATATATCGTTTTAGGCTAAACAATAGCCACAAGAACAGATAACCTTGTGCTCGTAGCCGCAAGCTAGCATTGAAACATGCAGCCATCCTTGTTCTGACGCGCCTCAGCAGGTAAAACGTTTGACACTAAGGGTAGCGAACGCTTATAATGAGTGTGGACTCGTCGCCTTGTAAGCCGAGGAGCCGGCAAGCAGCATGAAACCCTCTGTTCGTACCCGAAACATTACTGTTGCGCTCGTTTCAACCCTGCTCATTGCGCTCCTTGCCCTTCAGCAGTTTTCGGTAGTGGCTGCACCGTTAGCGCAAATTAATTTTGTTTGGAATCCAACCTCAGCAACATCTTCAGGCCAGCCCGGCCAAGTCTCAATATCAGTCACTGCTACATTGACCAATCAAGGGCCAACCGACACATTTAATATTACTGCTACAGTGCCCTCGGGATGGCCGGCCTTAACAATCGCACCTAGCTCATCTGTGAATATTAACGCTAACGCTAATCAATCTTTCACTTTCTTCTATGATATCCCAGCTACAGCAACTGCCGGCACTTATACCATTGATATCGTCGCCTCACGTGCCAGCGCTCCCAGCGTTACAGCACTGTTTCGTATCGTAGTGCAAGTAATTGCGCCTACAGCCACTACGACTCCCACGCCAACCATTACCCCTACGCCGAGCGCAATCTGCCTTGACGGCTTTGAACCCGATAACTTTCCAGCCCAAGCCAAGCGAATCGATGTGCAAATTGCGCAAGAACACGTGATCTGCCCGACCGGCGATGAGGATTGGCTCTATTTTGGCGGGGTAGAAGGCAAAGTATACACGATTGATGTACCGGTGATGAAACCGGGCATTGACCTATCATTGGAATTACTCGACAGCAATTTCAACCGGGTAGCGTTCAACGACGATTTCTTTAATCGCGATCCGGCCAATCCCAACCCGGGTGACACCCGTCCGCGCATTACCGTGCGCATTCCAGCAGACGGCATCTATTACATCAGGGTGCGCGACACCGCCGGACGCGGCGGGACCGATTATTCTTACGTGATCGTGTTGCTCGATGAAAGCTATGGCCCCACGCCAGCGCCAGTTGAGTCGGTCTGTCTTGACATGTTTGAACCGGATGGCTTGCCTGAACAAGCGCGGCTGATTACCTCGAACGAGGTGCAAGAGAACCGGCGGCTCTGCCCAACTGGCGACGCCGATTGGGTGACATTCTTTGCCAAAGCCGGCAAACGCTATGTGATCTATACTGATACCCGGCGCTACCGTGGCTCGAATACCGTCAACGGCGATACATTGGCTGGCGCAGATACGGTGCTGGTGCTAACTGATCGCGATGGCGTCAGCATCCTCGACATCAACGATGACATGCCGGGTGGCAATACGCTCGACTCGCAGATCGAGTTTACGCCTAAAGTTGACGGGTTCTACTTCGCGCAGGTCAAAAATGTCGGTGATATTGGCAATCAATTCATTCGCTACGATTTGGTCTTGTTGCTCTGCTTGCCCGGCCAGACTGACTGCCGGCGACCAGATGCACCGCTGCCCGGCCTGCCGGAAAATCCCGCCACGCCGCCAGCAACGTCAACACCGATTAAAGCGCCAATTGTGACGGATCCAACCGCAACACCGGTACCACCAACCCCAACGCCATAGACGGACAGAGGTGTTGATGCCGGTTCGTACCTTAGACAGTGCGGGGGTGGTAGCTGAACTCATGGCCCAGCTCGGCTCCCGGCCAGCAACTTCGGCGGCGGAAGCGATGGCAGCCGCGCAGATCAATGCCCGCCTGCGACAGGCGGGCTTCAGTGTCGCAACCCATTCCTTGCCCGCCGCCGCGCATCCGGGCGCACGGCTTGCACCGGCAGCGATTGGGTTGATGGCGGCGATCGGGTTGGCAGCTTGGCAGCCAGTAGTAGGCATGGCGTTGGGCCTCTGGCTGATGGCGCTGCTGCTGATTGATGGAATGTATGCGCCATTGCCACCGCTACGCCAACGGGGGATCAGCCAGAATATCATTGCGGTGCGCCCGATCGAGGCATCTGACACCCAAACCCCGCCCCAGCCACGCTGGCGGCTGGTGTTGCTGGCGCCGCTTGATACGCCGCCGGTGTGGCGCGGTCTTGCGCGCTTGATTGCGCCGACATACGAAGGGTTGCTGGCTCGACTGGCACTCGGCAGTCTGCCACTGGCAATCGCCGCCATCACCGCTGCACCGGCACTGCGCTGGACATTGGTAATCGGCGCCTTCGCCGGGGCCTTGTTGTTATTCTGGGCCTCGCGCCGCCAGCCACCGCTCATGCAGCCTGACGGCGGGATCGCAGCCTTGGCGACGCTGATTATTGCTGGCCAAACCATCCCGCGCTTACAGCACGTCGAGGTATGGGCAGTAGCCGTGGGCGCAGCCTACTGCGACCAAAGCGGTCTCAAAGCCCTAATCGCGCGCTACCCCTTCGAGCCAGCCAATACGTTCATCATCGGCTTGGGGCCGCTCGCTTGTGGACAATTAGCCATTATCAGCCGCAGCGGCATCTTCAGAAACGAGCCAGCCGATCCGCTGCTGTACCGGCTGGCAATGGATGCCGATCGCGCCGAACCGGTGATTGATCTGGAACCGCACACCCAAGCAGTACGTGACGACTTGCTCTCACCATTACGGCAACGCGGATTTCGCACCTTGAGTATTCGCGCGGTACCGAACGGCGAGAGCACCTTCAACCCTTTGTTAGCCGAACGGGCTGCCCGCTTGATTGCAGCCATTGCTTGTGCTCTTGATACTGAGACGAACGATGATTTATCTATTTTACGGGCCAAATGAGTTGGCACGCAGCGAAGCAGTCACTGAATTGCGAGCCAGCTTGCCGGCAGAGGTAGCCGACCTGAATATCAGTGTGCTTGATGGACGTAAAGTGACCATCGAACAATTAGTCGCCGCCTGTGAAGCGCACCCTTTTCTGGCCGATCGGCGGCTGGTGATCGTTTACGATGCGCTCAAGCATAGCAAAGCCGGCAAAGCGCGCGAAGAGCTGCGTGACTATTGCGAACGGGTACCGGCGACGTGCGATCTGGTGTTTGTGGAACAAGACGAAGTTGACCGGCGGCACCTGCTCTTTACTTACCTGAGCAAACGCGGCGCGGTGCGCGAATTTCCGCTGCTCAGCGGGCACGAGCTGTTGCGCTGGATCGAACGGCGGGCAAAATCGCTTGCAGCGACAATCGAGCCTGCCGCTGCGCAGCGATTGGTTGATTTAGCCGGAAATGACAGCCGCGCGCTCGCGAATGAGCTGGCCAAACTAGCCACGTATGTGGGCAGGGGCGGCACGATCGATCAAGCAGCAGTTGACCGGCTCGTCACCGATCAGCAAGAGCAGAACCTGTTTACCTTCATTGATGACCTGAGCACGCGCCGGCTAGGTGCGGCGCTGCGCGGCGCGCGGGCATTGATCGAAGACGGCCAAGCGCCGCCGTATATACTGTTTATGCTGGCGCGCCAGATCCGGATCCTCTTGCACGTGAGGCAACTGGTTGCGCAGCGCCGCCGGCCTGACGACATTGCAAGCGAACTGGGATTGAAGCCATTTGTCGCCCGGAAAGCCGCTGAACAGGCGCGCAATTTTACGGCTGCCGAATTGGTCACTGCCCACGACCGGCTACTCGAACTCGACCATGCGATCAAGACAGGGAAAATGCAGGCGGAGACGGCGCTCGAGTTGTTTGTGGTGGAGATGTGCCAAGCGCAGCGGGGGTAGGGCTATCCAAGATGAAGATACGGGCGGGTTTGCAACCCGCCCGCACCATTCCTGCTCTGCGGCGTTTGTTTATGCCGCTGAACCGGCCTGCGCGGCCAGCGCCACCTTCTTGGCTTTCTGGGCCAAGCGCGACTTCCGGCGAGCGGCGTTGTTCTTGTGGATAATCCCCTTCACGGCGGCCTTATCGAGCGTGCTGTAGGCAAGACGCAACGCGGCCTCATCGACCACGCCGCTAGCCAAGGCCAGCTCAGCCTTCTTGATCATCGTCTTCACCCGCGAGCGGTACGCTTGGTTGCGCAGGCGCTTGCGCGCATCGCTCCGAATGCGCTTCTTTGCCGACTTTGTGTTCGCCAAGGTCAAACTCCTCGGATATAATTGGCGCGTATTGTGACACGTGAAGCGGCGAGCGCTTGCTCGCCGCGCTAGCTCTGAAGTATAGCATAGGAACGCTAACCGTGCAACTGAGCGCCGTCTTGCGCCGTCTGAGCACCCAGCGCAACAGCCTGATCGTCATGGGCGGCTTCATCTTAAGCCGGCTGACCGGTCTGATCCGTGATATTGTCGCATCGTACTATTTCGGCACGTCGGCTGAGATGGCAGCGTATGGGGCTGCGATCAGCACCGTTGATCTGCTTTACCTCGTGATCATCGGCGGGGCGCTGGGCAGCAGTTTTATTCCGGTCTTTATCGAATTGTGGGAGCGAGAACGGCCAGCGCGGGCGTGGGAACTGGCCAGCGCGGTGGTGACGTGGGCACTGATTGTGTTGGCAATCGCGAGCGCTGGGTTGTTTGTGGCGGCGCCATGGCTAGCGCCGCTCTTGTATGGCGGGCAAGGATTTACGGCGGCCACACTCGAGCTGATTGTTGCTTTGACCCGGCTCTTCCTGCTCTCGCCGTTGCTGCTGGGGCTAGGAGGATTGGCAATGGCGGCGCTCAATGCGCGTGATCGGTTTACGATGCCTGCCTTAGCCCCCAGCATCTATAACCTTGGCATCACCGGCGGCGCACTGCTGGCGCCATGGCTGGGCATTTGGGGCATGGCATGGGGGGTGGTGATCGGCGCGCTCGGATACCTGCTGATCCAGTTACCAGCGCTTTTTGCGCTCGGGATGCGGTTGCAACCACATCTGGGCCGCCATCTGCCCGAACTGGGCAAGGTCGCGCAAGCAATGGGGCCGCGTGTGATCGGGCAAGCGGCGGCCCACCTCAGCATTGTCGCAACGCTGGCCCTAGCCGCCCGCCTGCCCGACGGCGACGCCAAGCTGGCCGGGTTGCGCTGGGCCTACCAGTTGATGCTGTTGCCGTATGGCGTCTTTGCGCTGAGTTTGAGCACAGTCGCCTTTCCACGGCTGGCCCGGCTGGTAGCCGAAGGACGGCTAGCCGAGCTAAGCGACGACGTGCGGACAACACTGGAGCGCATCCTCTGGCTGACCTTGCCGGCGACCGCTGGCCTGCTCACCTTGGGGCCGGCGCTGGCGCGCGTCTTGTTTGAGCGAGGCGCGTTTGACAGCCTCTCGCTGAGTTACACTGCCGGCGCCTTAACCGGCTACGCGTTCGCCTTGCCGGCCTTTGCCGCGTCAGAAATCATGATCCGTGCCTTCTACGCGATGCAGCGCACATGGCCGCCAGTGCTGATCGGGATCGGGCAAGTGACGATGAATATTGGGTTAGGCGCAACGCTGCTGGTGGCGGGGGCCGATGTGAGCGGGCTCGCGATTGCGTTCAGCATTGCCAACTCGCTCGAAGCGCTGGCCTTGGCGATCGTGTTAGGGCGCACGCTACCGGGCCTCTGGCAAGCGCCGGCACTGTGGCGACGCTTACTGATTGCATTTGGCGCCAGTGTGGCGGTTGGGGTGCTGTGGTGGTCGATGCGCGCGCTGATCCCCGGCGGCACACCAACAGCGGTTTACCGCTGGCCGGACGATCTGGCCGGATTATTGGTTGGCTTGGTCGGAGCGAGCGGTGTTGGAGTAGTGATCTACGCTGCGTTAACAATACTGCCGGGTCGCCGTCACCCGATGCAACCCTAGAAAGAGCCGTTACCCGCCCCCGCAGGTTCAAGGACGGCCAAAACACACGAGCGCAGATGTGGTTCATGACGTTGCGATGCGCCGTTTTGCCCTCACCCCCAGCCCCTCGCCCGCTGGCGCGGATTCACGGGCGGACAGATATGGAGTGCGGCAGTCAAACTGCCGCACTCCAAAAGCCGGCAAGCGGGGGCGATGCCGTAAAGATGCAACGCAAGCCAAGGCGCAGCGACGGTACATGCCAAGACGCGAAGGGCGCGCAGGGTCCAGAGGGTTGGGCAGGGGCGGTGCAAGGACGAGTGGAACATGTGTTCGGAACCCGACGCAGAAGGGCTAGGCTAGGGTGACGAAACCCGCTTGCCGGTTGTCATTGCGAGGGAGTGGCGGCGCCCAGTGCGGCTGAGCGCCGCCCGACCGAAGCAATCTCCCACGATAGTGGGAACAATGTCTGAGCGGAGTTCCATTCGCACTCGCGGGGGAGAGGCCGGAATCCAGTGACAAAACCCACGACGCAGGCTGATGCCCCCACCCCTTGCCCCTCCCCCGCTGGGGGAGGGGTGATGAGGAGCGCAGCACGAGGCTTTACGGCATTGCACAGCGATCGACAGTTCTATGTTCTGTCCGCCGCTCGCCATCCGCGGGCGAGCCGCCCGCGCTCCGTCGCTACCGCTCGCCCTCTCGCACGCGCTTCGGTTCAGGGGCTGAT
>JAUQOZ010000366.1:0-8137 GCA_030550625.1 Chloroflexota bacterium
GCGGCCACATGCATGACGAGCACGGCGACGAGCACAGCCACGATGACGAGCACAGCCACGATGACGAGCACAGCCACGATGACGAGCACAGCCACGATGACGAGCACGGCGACGAGCACAGCCACGCCGCAGGCGCCATTGATGGCCATACGTGGACTGATCCCACCAACGTCAAAGCGTGGGTTGACGTGATTGCGTCAACACTGAGCCGGCTCGATCCAGCCGGAGCAGACACCTACACTGCACGCGCTGCCGCATATCAACGCCAGCTCGACGAGCTTGATCGCTGGATCGCCGAGCAGTTCGATGCTATTCCTGCCGAACGCCGGTTGATTGTGTCCGATCACATCATCTTTGGCTATATGGCCGATCGGTACGGACTGCGGCAAGTAGGCGCCATCATTCCCGGTGTGAGCACCAGCGCCGCGCCTTCGGCCCAAGAGTTGGCGGCACTGCAAGACCTGATTACCGATTATGGTATTACAGCGATCTTTGTCGGCGACATTGCCAACCAACAACTGGCCGAGCAGATTGCCCGCGATACCGGGGCCAAGATTGTGCCAGTGCTGACCGAGTCGCTAACGGATTCAAACGGGCCGGGAGCGACCTATATTGACTATATGCGTTATAACGTCCAACAAATGGTTGATGCGCTGCGCGGGTAACGTGATTTCTCGTATACAATGGTAGTGTGATGCGCGGGCGACGCATGCGTCGCCCGCTCAATGATATGGCGGAGACTGATTATGGCCGTCTCTTCCCTGACCACACCGGCAGCGGCGACAACCACTGTTCCAGCGCTTGCGATCCGCCATCTGACGGTGCGCTATCGCCAAACCGAGGCGCTGAGCGACGTTTCAGTCGATATTCAGGCTGGTGAACAGATTGCGATTGTCGGCCCGAATGGCGCCGGCAAGAGCACTCTGCTCAAAGCGATTGCCGGCCTGCAACCGATTACCTCTGGCGAGATTCGCTTCTTTGGCGCTGAGCAGGCTGAACCAAACACGATCGCGTATGTGCCGCAGCGGTTGCAAGTTGATTGGCGCTTTCCGGTTTCGGTCAGTGATGTAGTCTTGATGGGGCGGGTAGGGCGGATCGGTCTCTTGCGCCGGCCATCGCGCCACGATCGGTTGTTGGCGCAGCGGGCGCTCGAACGGGTAGGGTTAGCCGCCTTCGCCAATCGCCAAATCGGGCAATTGTCGGGCGGTCAGCAGCAACGAGTCTTTTTGGCGCGGGCGCTGGCCCAAGAAGCGCGCCTGTTGTTGATGGATGAGCCACTGGTTGGGCTCGATATTCCTTCCCAAGATGAAATCTTTCGCGCTCTTGCAGCGTTGCGTGCTGAAGGGGTGACGATTTTGACCGCGTTGCACGATTTGCAACAAGCGGCCCGCTACTTTGACCGGGTGATGCTGCTGAACCGCCGGCTGATCGCGTATGCGCCAGCCCGCGAAGCCTTTACCGCCGCCAATCTCGTCGCCACGTATGGCGGCCATCTCCATCTGCTCAGCAGCGGCGATGGCCTGTTGACCGTCGCGGACACTTGCTGCAATCCAACCCCGGATGGCGCTGTATGATCGATTTGCTTACTGCTCCGCTGGCCTACCCCTTTATGCAACGCGGCTTGATCGCTGCGCTGCTCGTCGGTCTTATTTGTGCAGTTGTCGGGGTGTATGTGGTCTTGCGCGGCATGGCCTTTTTAGGCGATGCGCTGGCCCACACCATCTTGCCCGGCATTGCGGTCGGGTATCTGATCAACGGCGCCGATCGCGGCGCGCTCTTTTGGTGGGCATTGGGAGCGGCGCTGGTGAGCTCGTTTTCGATTGGCGCGGTGAGCCGGGCAGCGCGCATGCGCGAAGACACCGCGATCGGAATTGTTTTTGCGGCGATGTTTGCGCTCGGCGTAGCCCTGATTTCGACCGTGCGCAATTCGGCGGTCGATCTGTCGCATTTTTTGTTCGGGAATATTTTAGGTGTGAGCGAGAGCGATCTGTGGCGGATCGCCGCGTTTGGCACGGCAGTGTTAGCGGTGATTGCACTGTTTTACAAAGAGCTGATGGTCATTACATTCGATCCGGTGCTGGCGGCAACGTTACGCTTGCCGGTGCGCTTCTTCGATTTCTTGCTCTTGACCATGCTGGCAGTGGCAATCGTGGTTGCAATCCAGACGGTTGGCGTCGCCTTAACACTGGCAATTCTCGTTACTCCGCCAGCGACTGCCGCTTTCTTCACCCATCGCATGCACACAATGATGATTGCAGCGGCAATCTTAGCGATGCTGGCCGGCATCGTTGGCCTCTATGCCTCGTATTACCTCAGCATTGCGTCAGGCGCCGCGATTGTGCTCACCAGCACGCTGATCTTCGCGCTGGGGTGGGCCGGTTCGCACCTCCGTCGCCGTAGCGGCTAATTATGTAGTACAATTGTTGCAATCCGGCCAACCGCAGGCCGGTTCAAGCCTCTGAACCAACGCTTGGCAGAGGTGAGGCAATGATGATTAGCCGGCTGTGGCTCATTTTCACCATATTGGTTGTATGTATCGCCACACCAGTCGCGCAAGCCCAGCCGCCAGCCGGGCCGCGTTGGGCGCTCAACCGGTGTGGCGCTGGCGATTCGGTGCAGTATACGCTCGCGATTGCCGGTGCAATCACGCCCGATGCCCTCATCCCCGGCGGGATCGAGACGCCGAGTTACGCCGAGTCGTTCGCGCCGTTGCGCCCATTTTTAGCCGCCGCTGATCTCGGCTTGGCAACACTGGCCGGGCCTTTGGCCGGCGGCCCGGCGCCGGCGCTGGCCGCCGCTTTGGCCGAAAGCAACCTTCTTTTGCTTGGCGCTGCCCACCCCCGCCTGCTCGACCGGGGGCCAACTGGGGTTGATGCCACCTTGCAAACCTTAGCCCGCTACGGCATCTACCAGCACGGCGCTGCGCCCGGCGGCGAAACAGCGCCGCCGTTTTTGAAGGTCACAGTGCCGCATCCGGCCTCACCGTTAACGCTTGCCTTCCTCAGCGCGACGTGGGGTCTCGGCGGTAATGCCGATCCGCGTGGCCAGATCAACCTCTTGGCCGACGCTGCCGGGGTTTTGCCGGCGATTAGTTCTGCTATCGAGCAGGCGCGCCGCCAGACCGATCTGGTCGTGGTGATGGCGGCATGGGGCCAGCCCAACGATCCAGATCCAGCACAGGCCCGGATCAACGCTGCCCGTAACCTGATTGCCGCCGGCGCGGATGTGGTTATCGGCAGCATACCGGGTGCGACCGCAACGGTTGATTGGGTACGATCCGGCGATCGGGAAGGCTTGGTCATCTTTTCCGCCGGCGACCTGATTGGCGCAGCGGAAACGCCGGCAGTGTTGATGTATGTAGGGGTCACGCGCGATGCAGATGGCGCAGCCCGGGTGACCGGCATCCGTTATGTACCGATCACCCCCGGCAACGGCAATCGCGGCCCGGCGCCCTTGCCAATCGCGCCCCGTGACCTCTCAGCCTTGGTGGGTGATCCCGGCCAATTGCAGGTGGTTGCGCCCCTTCCTCCCACCAGCAAGATCGAGGTCTGCCCGCCGCTGCTCTTGCCCGAAGCGCCCGAAACACCGATTACCGGCGATTTTGCCCGCTTTTACCAGACCTTCGGCAGCGACCAACGGCGCGATCTGGTCGAAGCCATTGCTCTGCTCGGCTTGCCGCTCGGCCCGGTGCGCCGCGAATTGGCCGGCGATTGCCGGCAAGAAGTAGCCGTGCTCTATACCGAACGCCAGCGGCTCGAATTACATCTAGCCAACGATTGGCCCAACCGGGTGCTCGGTTCTCATCTCGGCACAGTCGCCTTCCGGCTGGCGTATCCCGATCAAGCAGTGACGCCGCGCACCGATCTGAACGATCCCGCCGCGTTCGCCCATCCGCGGTTTCGCGCGTTCTACGAGCGGTATGGCGGCCTGAGCGTGTTTGGCTACCCCATCAGCGGCGCGCTGACCGAGCGCGATCCGCTATCGGGACGCGATCTGGTGGTACAGTATTTTGAACGGGCGCGGTTTGAGCTGGATCCGGTTGCGCCGTTGCCCGAACAGCCAATCTGGCAAGTGCGGCTGGGGTTGCTGGGGCGGGAAGTGGGGGCGCAAGCGGCAAGTGTGCTCTGCCCTGCTATGGTTGCGCCGAACATAACGGCGCCATCGGCAATGGCAACCCCGGCAGCGCCGGCAACGAGCAGTGACGTGGCGCAGAGCAATAGCGGTGGAGCGGAATGGATGATGGCTGTTATTATCGTGTTGGGGTTAGCGGCAGTTGGGTTACTGTTGTATATGATGTATGACTTTTATCGCTACATCGAGCAGCATCCTGTAGCGAGCTCGCGCAGCAGCCGCAGCGGCTACCGCTCAGCCAGCACCCCGCCGCCAGCTACTGAGGGCGCACCAGCCGCAGCGGCTGAACCATGGCAAAACTGGCTACGCAATTTTGCGCGCCGGAACCAATCAACACCCGCACCGCCACCTGAAGAGACGGTGATCGAGCAACCAGCCGCGGCTGGTGGTCGCTCGCTATTAGGATGGGTGACGAAACAGAGTAAAGCAGAACGTGCAACCCGCAGCGGGCCGGCATGGCGACAACCAACCCGAACGGCAAGCCGCCACACCCAACCATCAAGCGCAGTGACATCGCAACCAACGACCAGCTCGACCGTTCGCCAAACCGATCAATGGCCGGCAGCCGATGATCGTCCGGCCAACCGGAGTCACTCTGCGCCCGGCCAGCCGCCCAACCCACCTGATCCACTGGCCAATAACGAGCTTGATGCGTGGTTTGACGCGCCGGCAAGCGTGTTGCGCAACGGGTACGATCCAGCGCGCCTCGAACCCGCCAGCGATCAACCGGTAGACTGGAACGATCTGCCGCCCGCCGAACGTGAACGTTGGCAGATGGAGCTAGGGCCGCTGGATGATGATACGGCAGCCGACTTGCCGCCAGCCGAGCGTGAGCGCTGGCAAGCGGAATTAGCTGCGCCAGAGCCGGAATTTGACCCTGACTGGCATCGCGCCAAACCGCCAGAGCAGCCCCGCGCCACCCGCCGGCTCGACGATGCCGAGTTGCCTGCCGATCCGGCGCCCAGCCAGCGTGCCAGTAATGATGATGATGATTTGTTACGGAAACTGCTTGGGTTATAATAAGGTATAGTGTCAAGCGGGCACAAAATCGTTCGCTAGACGGTTGATCGGCGAACGATTGGATGCTATACTGCCCGCATAAACCAATCAGCCACCGATGCAGCCTGCCGCAGGTTGCCAATCACGATAGAGGAGAGAGCGTATGCCCCAGACGCGACTGGTGATCGCCGATGACGAATCGATCATCCGCATGAATCTGAAAGAGACGCTCGTCAGTCTCGGCTATCTGGTGGTCGGTGAGGCCGGCGACGGCGTGAGCGTGATCAACCTCGCCCGCGAGTTACGCCCCGATCTGGTCTTGATGGATATCAAGATGCCGAAACTCGACGGCATTCAGGCAGCGCGGATCCTGACCGAAGAGAAGATTGCGCCGGTGCTGTTGCTCACCGCCTATTCCGACCGCGATCTGGTCGAGCGAGCTAAAGAAGCTGGCGTCGTGAACTATATTGTCAAGCCGTTCCGCGAGGCCGAGCTGTTGCCCGCGATTGAGATCGCCATTGCCCGTTATCAAGAATTCCTTGAGATGGATCGGCAAGTGGCCGATCTGAAAGAGACGCTCGAAACCCGTAAGCTGGTCGAGCGGGCCAAGGGCATCTTGATGGACACTCAAGGCCTGAAAGAGGCGGAAGCCTTCCGCAAGATCCAGCAATTGTCGATGAATACGCGCAAATCGATGAAGGAGATTGCGCAGGCCATCTTGCTGGCGCACGAGATTTAAATGGCCGCGGTCGTGCGTTGCCAGCATATCTGTTTGCTGACCGATCGCTTGCGCGAGACGCGCGACTTCTATGCGAACACGCTCGGTCTGACGCCTGCTTATTATGACGAGACGGTGGGTGTGCTCGCGATCACACTGGCGGACGGGTTCGTCTTGCGATTTGAAGCCAAAGGCCCGCCTGAACCGGATGGGATCAGGTTTATTGGTCTCGAACTTGGTTCATTTGAGGTAGTTGATGACCTCTACGAGACGCTAGCGGGGCGAATACCGATCGTCGAGGATCTGCGCGAGCGGTACGCAACGGCAAAAGGGCCATACGGCTTTATTATTGCGGATCCCAACGGCTACCGCTTAAAACTCTTTAAGTATGGGCCAAAAGAGCAGTCCTAAGTTGGCTCAGCTTATATAGACTAGGAAGCGGTGTTGAATGCCGGCGGCAGCCGGGTAAACCGCAGGTCACGTTCAGGCCGTGCAACACACCGGCTGCTCGCTCGCCAAACACTCGCTGGCCGGATCGCAGTTCGCTTCACTAGGGTGACAAGTGCAATCTCTTCGCCGCAATGTCATCTGCTCATGACACGCCACCATCCTCACCGCCGCTGCCGGGACGCTGGCAGCGGTATGCACGTTTTGTTGCGCCGCACGTCCTCTCCATCGCCGCTAGCGTAGGGCTCTTCCTCATGATGTACTATTGGGTGCTGCCGGCCCCTGCGCCGGCAGCGCCGCAGATCGCCACGGTCACGCCCGCCCCAACAGTTCCACCCACGCCACTCCCCTCACCGCAACCGACACTGCCCCCGGCGCAGCTTGATGATGGACTGCTCCGGCTGACAATCCTCGATCTGCAAGCGGAAAACGCGCAATTGCGCGCCGCCACCCATCTGTTGCGCGCCGCGATCACGCTTGATGAGGCGGTGCAGGCGCTGCAACGCAACGACTTCGCCGAAGCTGACCGGGCCTTGATGACCGCCCGCCGCGCTCTCGACCGCGCTTATCAGCTCAGTTTCGAGCCACAAAAAGGGCCAATCGATTCCATTCGATTGCAGATCAGCCAGATTCGCGATGACCTCGGCGTGCGACCCGAAGGCGCTGACCGCCGGCTGTGGCAGGTGCGCCGGTTGATTTTGGCGTTGGTGGATGAATGAAGGGCATCCGGTTGCCGGTTGGCGGCGTATAATACCTGTAGAGACGCACAGCCGTGCGTCTCATCAGAAACACCCAGCCGTGCGTCTCTACGGGTCATACAATAATGTCATTCCTAGAAAGACCCCGTCATGTATCGCGATCCTACGATTCGGTCATCGGATATTACCCCCGAATCGGTCTATCTCAACCGGCGCGCGTTCTTGCGCGGGTTGGGTGCGCTGGGTATAGGAGCGGCGCTCAGCGCCTGCGGTCTCCCCACCAGCACCGGCAATAGCAACCAGCCATCTCCGGTTGGAGATGCCGATCTGCGCGATGAGTTGGGCGATCCGGCCAATACCTTTGAACAGATCACCAATTACAACAACTTCTACGAATTCACCACCGACAAAGAAGCGGTCGCCCGCCGCGCTGCCAATTTTGTCACCCAACCGTGGACGGTGGAGGTGACGGGGATGGTGCGCAATCCGCGCATTTTCGCGATCGAAGACATCTTGCAGATGTTCGATCAAGAAGAGCGGATTTACCGGCTGCGCTGCGTGGAAGGCTGGTCAATGGTCATCCCATGGCAGGGGTTTCCGCTGCACAAGCTGCTGGCACTGGTCGAGCCAACCGCCCAAGCGCAGTACGTGCGCTTCGAGACGCTCTACGATCCCGACCAGATGCCGGGCCAGCGCGATCGCTACTTCCCGTGGCCGTATGTCGAAGGGTTGCGGATCGATGAGGCGATGCATGATTTGACTATCCTCAGTACTGGTCTATACGGACGCACGCTGCTGCCGCAGAATGGCGCGCCCTTGCGGTTGGTGGTGCCGTGGAAGTATGGCTTCAAGAGCATTAAGTCGATCGTCAAGATTGAACTGACCGATACGATGCCGGTTTCGCTCTGGATGGCGGTCGCACCGCACGAGTACGGCTTCTACGCCAATGTCAACCCCGACGTGCCGCACCCGCGCTGGTCGCAAGCTACCGAGCGGCGAATCGGCGAGATGGGCCGGCGCAAGACGCTGCCGTTTAACGGCTATGCCGAGCAGGTGGCGGCGCTGTATGCGGGGATGGATTTACGGAAGCATTATTAAGGTGTGGCCCCCGGCCCCTCCCCCGCTGGGCGGCGCCCCCCCCCCC
>JAUQOZ010000366.1:8185-8550 GCA_030550625.1 Chloroflexota bacterium
GGTAACAATGATGGCGCCCCACCCCCGGCCCCTCCCCCGCTGGGGGAGGGGAGTCGTGCTCCTCTCGCCGGAGGGGCCTCATGTGGGAGGCGGAACGATCATTCTTCCGGCTGAAAGCCTGTCTTTGGCGGCAACCCAGCGGCTCCCCCTCTCCCGCGCCAGTGGGAGAGGGGGCCGGGGGGTGAGGGCAACCGCCCAGCCGCAACGGAATGTCAACACACCGGCGCAAAGCGCGCCGAGGACGTGAAGGAGTTTGATGGCAAAGCGATACGAGCGCGCTGATGCCCCGGCCCCTCCCCCGCTGGGAGGCGCCCCCACCCCCGGCCCCTCCCCCGCTGGGGGAGGGGGGTGGAGAGAGGTTACAA
>JAUQOZ010000213.1 GCA_030550625.1 Chloroflexota bacterium
CGGCGCCAAAGTGGTGGCGACGGCCTTTGCCGATCTTGGTTTCGACGTCGATATTGGCTCGCTCTTCCAGACCCCAGAAGAGGTGGCCCGGCAGGCAGTTGAAAACGACGTGCATGTGGTCGGGATTAGCTCGCTGGCCGGCGGCCACAAGACCCTCTTGCCGCAACTGGTCGAAGAGTTGCGCAAATTGGGCCGCGAAGACATCATGGTCGTGATTGGCGGCGTTATTCCGCCTCAAGACTACGAATTCCTGCGCGCTCACGGCGCGGCGCTGATCTTCGGCCCCGGCACAATCATTCCAGTCGCCGCCGAGAAATTGCTGCGCGAACTGCAACAACGGCTGCACGGCGACAGCATTGCTGCGCCAGCCCAATGAGCAACATGCGTTCACCGTCCCCTCTCCCCGCCGGCGGGGAGAGGGGCGAGGGGTCACACACCTATTTCGCCTGTTCAGCTAAACAATAACACGTATGACCAACAACCAGCCCACTGCCGAAGAGATGCCCTTTGCGCTGTCGGTGCTCGCCGGAATCGCTAGCCGCCACGACGGTCTGCCCGGCAGCGCGCCGGCCCCCGCCACGCCGCCGTCTGGCCCGCGCCGCCGGCATTTGACGGTCGAGGAGTATGTCGAGGGGGTACGCAAGGGCGATCGCGCCATTCTGGCCCGCGCCATCACCCTGATCGAGAGCAACGCTCCGGCCCACATTGCCCAAGCGCAAGAGGTGCTGCGCCAACTGCTGCCCTATACCGGCGGCTCGCTCCGGGTCGGCATCACCGGCGTGCCCGGCGTCGGCAAGAGCACTTTCATCGAGGCGCTCGGCACCATGCTTTGCGAACAGGGCCACCGGGTGGCGGTCTTGGCCATCGACCCGTCGAGCAGCATCTCGCGCGGCAGCATCTTGGGCGATAAAACTCGCATGGAACGGCTCGCCCGCCACCCCAACGCCTACATCCGGCCTTCGCCGTCGGGCGGCAGTTTGGGCGGCGTCGCGCGCAAAACCCGCGAGACGCTGCTGATCTGCGAAGCCGCCGGTTTTGATGTGGTGCTAGTCGAGACGGTCGGCGTCGGCCAGAGCGAAACGGCGGTGCGCGGGATGGTGGACTTTTTCTTGCTGTTGATGCTGGCCGGCGCTGGCGATGAACTGCAAGGGATTAAGAAAGGGGTAATCGAGCTGGCCGATGCGCTGGTGATCACCAAAGCCGACGGCGATAACAAAGCGCGCGCGTTGGCAGCGCAAGCCGAGTATCGCCACGCGCTGCGCTATCTCACACCGGCCACGCCGGGGTGGAAACCGCCGGTGCGTACCTGCTCGTCGTTGACCGGCGACGGCATTGCCGCCGTTTGGCAAGAGATCGAACGCTTCCGCACCGAGATGACGGCCAGCGGCGTCTTTGCTGCCCGCCGCCGCGAGCAGGCCCGCGATTGGCTCTATCACTTGATTGACGAACAGTTGCGCACGCTCTTTTTTGCCCACCCTGCCGTGCGCGAACGATTACCCGTCATCGAGCAGGCGGTGGTTGAGGGAAGTTTGCCGGTGGTGAGTGCGGTGCAAGAGTTAATTGCAGCGTTGAGCGAACGGTAGGGGCATAGCGTTGCTATGACCCTATAGCGTTGCTATGACCCTATAGCGTTGCTATGCCCCGCGTTGCTATGCCCCTATAGCGTTGCTATGCCCCTACCGTTCGCTACGCATCCTCCCGCAAAATATACCCCACGCTCCGCACGGTATGGATCAAGCGCGGCTCGCCGTTGGCTTCGAGCTTCTGGCGCAAATAGCGCACATAGACCTCTATAATATTGCTTTCGCCGCCGAAATCGTAATTCCACACCCGATCATAGATGATGTCGCGGGTCAGCACCTGATTCGGATGGCGCATAAAGAGTTCGAGCAGATCGTACTCTTTGGCCGTCAACTCCACCCGCCGGTCACCGACGCGCAACTCGCGTGAGCGCGTATCGAGGGTCAGATTGGCGAAGCGCAACACCTCTTGATGCTGGCTCGCCTGCTGGCGGCGCAACTGGGCGCGGACGCGGGCCAGCAACTCTTCAAAGGCAAACGGCTTGACCAAATAATCGTCGGCGCCGGCCTCCAACCCAGCCACCCGATCACGCACCGCATCGCGCGCTGTCAACATAATGATCGGAATGCTCGACTCGGCGCGCAGCCGGCGGGCAACTTCAAAGCCATCAACCCCCGGCAACATCAGATCGAGCACCACGAGATCGTAATTGCCGGTGACAGCCATCTCTAAACCGCGGATGCCGTCATAGGCAACATCAACCTGATAGCCTTCAAGGCTGAGGCCGCGCCGCAAGTACGAAGCAATTTCAGTTTCGTCTTCAACAATTAAAATCCGTGCCATGCCTGTAGTATACGGAGCAGGCGCGTCTTCGTCAATGCGTTTCGGCTAATGCGGCTCGCTATCGAGTTCGTTGAGAAAATCTTCCGGGTGCTGGCGAATTTCAAGGCTGCGTTGCTCGATCTCGCGGCGTAACTCACGGCGCAAGCGAGCCGCCATCCAGCGCCGGCGCTGCTCAGCCGTCTCAATCCGCACCGGCGGCACCGGACACGGGCGAAAATTGTCGTCAACCGCCACCATCGTAAAGTAGCAGGTCATCACATGGCGCTGGGTGCGCGCCGTGATATTCTCAGCCACCACCCGGATCCCCACCTCCATAGACGTGTTGCCGGTGTAGTTAATTGAAGCCAAAAACGTCACTAATTCGCCGACATGAATGCGGGCGCGAAAAATCACCTGATCCACCGAGACCGTCACCACATAGCGGCCAGAGTAGCGTGATGCGCACGCGAAAGCGACCTGATCGAGCAGTTTCAAAATATGGCCGCCGTGAACATTGCCGGCAAAATTAGCCATATCAGGCGTCATCAAGACGGTCATTTGCAGAGTGCGGAACTGCTCAGGCTGTTGCGTTCCTCCATTGGTTTCCATAGCTCAACTCCACCAGATGGGAACGATGAGATGCTGCTTCGTCAAGTATACTCGCGAGAGATACGCACAGCCTCATATTGCCGGTCGCCAGCGTATTCAGCCAGCACAGCGCGCTAATATGGAGTGCGGCAGTCAAACTGCCGTACTCCATACTGCGGCCAACGCCTCGTTATTGGTAGCTGAACACCAACAGATAATAACGCCAGAGGCCAGCGTTGAGGGTACGGGTTTGGGCAATGCAGCCGCGCATCGCCGCGATCTGAAGTTCAGATTGCAACCGGAGCGCGCGTAACACCAGCGCCGCCGGCAGGGTCAATTGGGCAAAATGGCCGAGGAAGCGGAGCGACGGCCCGGCGCTGAGGGTGAGGTCATCGCGCCGGCGCAAGCGTAAACCGGCTGCTTCGGCAAGCGTGATCAACTCATCAGCAGTCACCAAATCGGGCATTGCCCACGGGCGCAGCCATGCCCGCAATTGATTGCGCTCAGCCGGGGAGAGATCGGATCGCGCTGCGAAGCGATCAGCGATGACAACCCTGCCCCCCGGACGCAACACTCGCGTGATCTCAGCCAGCAACGCCGGCTTATCCGGCGCATGGCAGATGCTTTCCAGCATCCAGACCACATCGCAGCTTGCGTTGCGCAGCGGCGCCGCGGCGTAATCGGCGCATACAAACCTAGCCGGCCCGCCGCGCCGCGCCCGCTTGGCCTGTTCGGGCACGATCGTGAGGCCGATCACCGGCCCATCATGGCGGGCGGCAATCGCATTGGCGCTGGCGCCGGCACCGCAACCGGCATCAAGCAAACACTCACCGGGAGCAAGCTGGGCCGCCGCCAACAACGTCTCATCAATCGAACGCAGGGCAGCGCGATGGCTCCGAGCCTGCTGCCACAAACCGGCGTGCATCGCCTGCGAACCGCGGATGATGCCGAGCACGCGGAACATCCAGTCTGTCTGGCGATAAAACGCGCGCACGGCGTGGTGAGGGTGAACCATGGTCAAAACCTTGCCCGCTTGGCATAGCGAGGATGCGCCGCGCCCCTCCTGTCATTGCGAAGGAGGGGCGGCGACCAGCGCAGCGGGTACCGTCCCCCCTTGTCATTGCGAGGGAGGGGCGGCGACCAGCGCAGCGGGCGCCACCCGACCGAAGCAATCTCCCCCTTTAGCGGAACCCATGCCTGAGCGCACCCCTCCCGTCCTCGCAGGAGATTGCTTCGCCGCGCTTCGCGCGGCTCGCAATGACAGACGGTCACCAACCGGTCATTGCGAGGGAGGGGCGGCGACCAGCAGAGCGGATACCGTCCCCCCTTGTCATTGCGAGGGCGCGTAGCGCCCGAAGCAATCTCCCTCTTTAGCGGAACTAAATGCCTGAGCGCATTCCTTCCCGTGCGCGAACACGCTATTGATACGACCAAATGCGTACTGTCGAATCGAAACTGCCGCTCGCCAACAAATCGCCACCCGGCGCAAACGCCACCGAGGTGACACTCTCGTTATGCCCGCTCAACTCCCAGCGCAACGCGCCATCGCGCACCCGCCAGATGCGCACGATCCGGCCATAGTGCGCACTCGCGAGATACCGATTATCGGGGCTAAACGCTAAGCTGAAGCAAGCGCCGGAAGGGGTTGCTAACATTTGCAACGGCTGACCATCATCGACCCGCCAAATAAAGATCAGGCCATCGCCGCCAGCACTCGCCGCCAATTGTCCATTCGGGCTAAAGGTGACGCTAAAGATCGCGTCGCTATGCCCGCGCATCGCCCGCACCAATGAACGATCATGCATCTGCCAAAGCCGTAAGACCCGATCATGGCCGGCGGATAGCAGCAGATTGCCATCAGGGCTAAAGGCGACGCTATTGATCACCCCCTCGTGACCGGGCAATATACCGCTCAAGGTACCATCGGTGGCATGCCACAAGTAGACCGCCGGATCCCAGCCGCCGGTGGCGATCAAATCACCGTGTGGCTGGAACGCAACGCTAAAAACCGCACCGTGACGCTGGTCATCACCCAGATGCACGAGGAGCTCGCCATCAGCAACGCGCCAGATCCGCGCACCGTGCTGGCGACCCGCCGCCGCAATCCGCTGACCGTCAGGACTAAACACGACGGCATTGACTTCGCCAATATTCCCGCTAATGACGCGCTGCAATTGGCCGTCAGGCAACCGCCAGAGCCGGAGCATGCCATCCCATGAGCCAGTCGCAAGCAGGTGCTGATCAGGGCTAAATGTCAGACTGTTCACCCAGCTCTGCACAGCTAACAATTGGCGCAGCAACGGTCGCTGGACGGCCAGCGCATCAGTCGCTGGCTGTTCGAGCTGGAACAAGCGGTGATGCGTCGCCAACAAGCGCCGGTTAGGCCGCAACGCCAACCGGTTAGGCTGGCGCAACCGTCTGCCGGCCAGCGCGCCGTACTCGCTATCCCGCAACTCTGGCGCTATCAGCACCTCCAGCGTCATCGCATCAATAGTTAATAAGCCGGAATGAAAGAGGATTTGCAAATCAGCGCGCAATAACAGTGCATTATGCGGCTCCGCTGGCCCTTGCGGATCGATCAAGACCGGGCGTAACACAGCGGCTACTTGGCAACCACTGATAGCGCAGGCGCCGTCATAGGCCACCAGCAATTTTTGCCACAACACCTCTAACGCCGACGAAACAGGGTCGGCGGACGACCCAACCACACCATTGGGAGAAGAACGCTGCTGCATTGTCAAACTCGGTCGTCGAATGCCCTAATATCCACGTGGTGCCAACAATCATAGATCAACTATATAAACGATACCTGTGAGTCACCACATTGTAAGATAACATTTCTTTCAAATTGTTGGCAAACACGAGCAACGCCAAGCGCCACTCCTCGACGACCGGCCATTATTCAACTTGGCGCAACCACGCTTGAGCGGCAACCAAGTCGTCTGGTGTGTTTAGATTAAGCAACGAGCGCGCCGCAGGATCATACTGGCGCCAGAGGGCGGGGCCGGGATCAACCCAACGCAACGCCATCAATGCAGCTTGCAAACGGCGTTCGCCAGCGGCAAAGGCCCGGCGCAACTGCGGGAGCGCGCTTTGCCGGTAGACAGCGAACAGTGGCTGTGGTTGATCAGGCTGGCCGGGGGGAGTAGGCGCCAGCGCATCGCCGGTAAACGGCCACTGCGCCAGCGCCGCTAGCACTTCTGGCACGATCAGCGGCATATCGGCGGCAATCACCAACGCCGCCGGTGCGCGCATAGCTTGCAAACCGCTGATCAGACCGCCAAGCGCGCCGCTGCCCGGCTGCTCATCGGGCACGATCCGCGCTGGCAAGTCAGACCACGCTTCAGCATCATTGAGTACGACGATAGTCTCAACGCACAAAGGCTGCAACAGCGCAACGGTGTGGCCGAGCAGATGCGGGCCGCCTTCGCCCCACAGCCGTAACCGCCGCTTATCAACTCCAAAGCGGCGACTACGCCCGCCGGCAATCACGATCCCGCTCAGCTCGACATCACTGGACATGCACACGCGCAGCGAGGTGATTATGAGCCAACTTTACCCAGCGACGCAAGGAACTCAGCATTACTCTTCGTTTTGGCCATTCGGGTCAGCATCAACTCAGCGCCTTCATTCTCGCCAACCATGCTGACCATTCGCCGCAGCATCCAGCTCTGGCGCAGCGTCACCGGATCGAGCAACAGATCCTCGCGGCGGGTGCCCGAACGCTGAATATCGACTGCAGGGAAGATGCGCTTCTCGGCCAGCTTGCGATCGAGATGCAGCTCCATGTTACCGGTGCCCTTGAACTCCTCGTAGATCACATCGTCCATACGCGAACCGGTGTCAACGAGGCAGGTAGCGATAATGGTGAGCGAGCCGCCATCTTCGATATTCCGCGCTGAACCGAAAAACCGCTTGGGCGGGTAGAGCGCCGCCGGATCAACACCGCCGGAGAGCGTGCGCCCGCTCGGCGGCATCGCAATGTTATAGGCGCGGGTCAGACGGGTGAGCGAATCCATCAAAATCACCACGTGGCGCCCGTGCTCCACCTGCCGCTTGGCCTTTTCGAGCACCAATTCGGCCACCTTAATATGCTGCTCGACCGGCTCATCGAAGGTGGCGGCCACCACCTCACCCTGCACCGAACGGCGCATATCGGTCACTTCTTCGGGCCGTTCGCCGATCAAGAGCACAATGAGCTGAATATCAGGCGCATTGGTCGTCACGCCATTGGCGATCGCCTTGAGCAACATCGTCTTGCCGGCTTTGGGCGGCGCGACGATCAAACCGCGCTGGCCACGACCAATCGGCGCAATCACATCAACAATGCGCGTCGGGAGAATATTCGGCTCAGTCGAGAGCACAATCTGCACATTGGGATGGATCGGCGTCAACTGCTCGAACAGCGGTCGCTTCTGGGCCATTTCGGCTGGCAGACCATTGATCCGCTCGACGTAGAGCAAGGAGGGGTAACGTTCAACCTCTTTGGGCGGGCGCACGCGCCCCTCGATCATATCGCCGGTGCGCAGATTAAAGCGGCGGATCTGGGATTGCGCCACATACACATCATCGTTGCTGGGGCTCAGCCGTGGATTACGCAAGAAGCCGTGGCCTTCGGGAACGATTTCCAGTAAGCCGGCACCCTGCATTGTCACAGGTTCTTCGACCACGGCAGTGGTTGCCGGCGCAGCATTCACGCCTTCGCTCCCGGCTGATGACCCCGCATCACCATTCACCCGGCGCCGGCGCCGGCGCGTCTTATCGGCTGATTCGGGGGTACCTGTCGTCATACGCTTGTCATCCATTGGGTGTCTTATCACTCCTCTGCGTGGGTTGCACCGGTTGGCGGAGTAGCATGGTCGGCAGATGAGGCGGGCAACCGGCCGGATGCAGCTTCACCCGAACGATAGCCGAGCGCCTCAAGACGATGGTGGATCTCTTCAATCCCCTTCGCGCCCAAATTACGAATCCCCATGAGGCCACGATCATCAAGGCGCAACAACTGCCCGATGGTGTGGATCTCCGCGCGGCGCAAACTATTGTAGGTCCGAGTACTTAAACCAAGCTCATCAATCGTGCGATTGGCAATCTCTTCCGGAATCGGCGGCGGCAGATTGGGCTGCTGTTCGGGCTCTTCCGGCTGGCTCAAGCTCACAATCCGGCCAAAATACTGAGTCAAGACTTGGGCAGCGTGGCTTAACGCATCGCCCGGCTTGATGGTGCCATCAGTCCAAATCTCAAGAATGAGCCGATCGTAGCCGGTGAGCGGATCATCACCCATCTCTTCCACCAAAAAGTTGACCCGCGGAATCGGGCTAAAGAGGGCATCAACCGCAATCTCGCCAATCGGCATGCCACTCACCGTATCGGCCAACTGCACACCCCGGCCACGCTCAACCGTCAACTGCATTTCGAGCGTTGTGTTCTCATCGTCAATCGTGCAAAGGTAGTGTTGCGGATTCACGATCTCGACGGTGCTCGGAGTATCAATATCACCCGCAAACACGGGGCCGGGGCCATGCTTTACCAACTGCAACGCCACTGCCCGATCGCTATACGAACGCAGCCGAATACCTTTCACATTGAGCACCAACTGGGTGCCGTCTTCGACGACACCGGGAATAGCAGTAAATTCATGAATTACACCCGCCACTTTGATCCGGGTAATGGCGGCGCCGGGGATTGACGAGATCAACACGCGGCGCAATGCATTCCCAAGCGATGAGGCATGGCCGCGTTGCAGCGGCGCGATGGCGAAGCGGCCATAGTTCTCAGCCGCTGCAATGAGCGTAACCCGTGGCGTGATCAGCGACAGTTCAAGCGTTTCCATATTCCTGTTCCAGAAGGCTCCGCGACTCTAATGGCGTCCGGTGCTGCCATGCCGCACCGGCGCGCCCAACGAACAGTGCGCCTCGCCGAGCAATGGCGTGTCGGACTGACAGACTCAACCACAATAACGAATAACGAGAACGGGAAGCTGTGCTTACAGTGCGCTTTATTGGCGGCGCTGTAGCGCAGTTGGCGGCGGCAATGCGCCTACATGTGCGCGTGACCTTATCATATCGGTGAGAGTTACACGCTGTGTTGGTCACAGACTCGTTATATGATACCATAAATTAGCGTATCTGTTGCAAACAGTATGGCCGCAACGCTCTGCTACCGTGAAACGATTGCTGCAACGTCCCGTGGGCCGTCGCTTGAGACGATGGTGCTATGAACAAGAGCCAGCGTGATTGGTTGACCCTCATTCTCATGATCGCCGGCGTAAGCTGGATTGTCATCAGCCGGCCGCCGGATCTGCCGCCGGTAACGATCAGTCCGCGACCGGGCTTTGTCGCGCCGGCCATTGCCTTGCCGCAGGCCAATGGCGAGACGCTGGCGCTGTCAGCCTTGCACGGTCAGGTCGTGATCGTTAATTTTTGGGCCAGTTGGTGCGGCCCTTGCCGGGCCGAAATGCCTACCTTGGAAAAGCTTTATCAAGCCGAACGCGAGCGCGGCTTGACGATTCTGGCCGTCAATAGTACGGTTCAAGACGATGAAGGCGCCGTGGCCGCGATGCAACGCGAGTTCGGGTTGAGTTTTCCGATTGTGTTCGACCGCGATGGCGAGACCGGCCAGCGGTATGGCATCCGGATGTTGCCGACCACGTTCATTGTTGATCGCACCGGTGTCATCCGGGAGGTCTTCTTTGGCGGGCCGCTCAGCGAAGCTAGTCTGCGCAGCGTGATCGAACCGTTGCTCGGTGAATAGGCCGCGCCTGATCAACCTCATCAACCAAACGTAATAGAGCTTGTTGTCGCTCAGTGCAACGCAATACACGACCGAAACCCTATGCTTCCTGTACTCAACATTGGCCCCTTTGCCCTGTATACACCCGGCCTCATCCTGCTGCTAGGCGGCTGGCTCATCCTGCAAGTCAGCGGACGCGCTGCCCGCCTCAAGCAGCTTGACGGCGACCGGCTCGAGATGATCGTCTTTATCACGATGCTGGCTGGCGTGATCGGCGCGCGCCTCGGCTATGCGCTGATGGCATGGCCGAGCTATGTGGCCGATCCGTGGGCTTTGTTCTCGCGTGATTTGCAAGCCTTTGCTCCGCCAGCCGGCGTGGCGACGGCCATCGTGATCGGCAGTGTGATATTCTGGCGGCAACGCTGGCCGTTGTGGCCCACCCTCGATGCGCTCGCGCCGGGAATCGCCCTCGCCGCCCTCACCCATGCCATCGCCCAATTGGCCAGCGGCGATGGTTATGGTCTACCGGCTGCAGTGCCGTGGGCGATCAATCTGTGGGGTGAATGGCGCCACCCTACCCAACTCTACGCTGCGCTCACGGCGCTCAGCGCCTTAGTCGTCTGGCGGGTGCGTTACCGCCAGTCGCAACCACACGGCATGCTCTTTCTCACTGTCAGCGCCCTGCTCGCTGCCGGTACGCTAATCGGCGAAGGCTTTGCCGCCACCGGCTGGCTCTTGCCGGGCCATGTACGCGGGTCGCAAGTTGTCGCGTTAGCCATACTTGTCTTCATTGTACGGATCTGGTCAGAGATCTTTCCGCAACACAACTATAGATAACGCGGTATACTAGCAGTACAACTAACCGCTTTTGCAGCTAAGCTCCGAGAAAACACATGCGGGTGTTGATCGTCGAAGATGAATTAATCATTGCCCAAGACCTGAGCCAGACCTTGCGGCGCATCGGCCATTCGGTCGCCGATGTGGTGACGAGTGGTGAAGCGGCGTTGGCTGCGGTGGCGCGGCAACCGCCTGATCTGGTCTTGATGGATATTCGCCTCAGCGGGGCGATGGACGGCATCGAAGCCGCGCGTCAGATTTACAGCCGTTGGGGGGTGCCGGTCGTCTTCTTGACTGCGCACGCTGACGATCAGACCTTGCGTGAGGCGCTCCTCGCTGAACCGTGGGCCTACCTGCTCAAACCGTTTGACGAACGCGAGCTCGAGGTCGCCATTGCTGTCGCCGCTTATAAGCACCGGCTTGAACGGCGCTTACAGTCTAGCGAACGCCATCTCCGCACGACCTTGACCAGTATTGGCGATGGTGTGATCGTCACCGATCCGCAAAGCCGGATCACCTTCGTTAATCCGGTGGCTGCGCGCCTGTTGGGCATTTCCCCCGAAGAGGCGATCGGTTGGCCCTTGGCGCGCGTTTATACCTTGGTTGCCACCAATACCGGCTTGCCGGCTGATAGCACGCCGCCTCATCCCGATTCGGCAAATGGCTTGCCAGCCCCGGTCACGCTTCTGACCCGGAATGGCGATCGCTTGCTGGTTGAGCATACCGTGGCCCAAATTACCGGCGATGACGGCGCCAATGAGGGTGTCGTGATCGTTTTCCGTGATGTCAGTGAACGGCAACGGGCGATCAACCAGTTGCAAGAAGCAAAACGCCGGTTACAAACCAACCAATCGTTGTTAGAACAGCGTGAACAGGCGCTCACCGCTCTTGGCACGCTCGCGCATACCCTTAACGCAGCGCGCTCGCGCCAAGAGATCTATGCGGCTATCATTACTGCTGGCGCAACCTTGTTACCCGGCTATCGTGGTTCATTGTTGATCTACAACCCTGACACCGATCTCGTCCATCCGGTTGGCCACTGGGGTGAACCGCTCGTTCACCGGCCAGTGCCGCGCTGCTCGTGTTGGGGCGAACGGCGTTGGGCGTTGAGTCTGGCCGGCGATAGCCATGTGTGCAATTTTATCCCGAACGGGTTACTCGGCGAGCGGATGTCGTTACCCATCCGGCAACACGATGAGGTGATTGGCGTACTGAGCCTGTACCATCCCGATCCAGCGCAGAGCAGCGGCTACCAGTTGGCGGCAATGATTGCCGAATTGGCTAGTCTGGGGTGCGGCGCGTTAGCTGGCAAGCATGCGGCCAAGGTGATGAACCGCGCCGATCCGGCTGATGAATAATGCCACTCGTAGCCGCCGCGCGTTACGGCGAGGGATCGGCATTGTTGCAGGAGAAGAGGAGCATTGGTGGAATTGCCTGCCGCCATCACGAACTTACCCAAAGCGCCAACCGGTATTCGTGGTCTCGACGACATCACTGGCGGCGGTCTGCCACGGGGCCGGCCAACCTTGATCTGTGGCGGCCCCGGCTGCGGCAAGACCCTGCTCGCGTTTGAAACGCTGGCCCGCGGCGCGGCGCTCTACGGCGAACCCGGACTCTTTGTTTCGTTTGAAGAGAGCCCGGCGGATTTGCGCATGAATGTGGCGAACCTCGCCATTGATGTGGCCGATTTGGAACAGCGCGGGTTGTTGCTGCTCGAACAGATCTCGCTTGATCAAGGTGAAGTGGCCGAGGTGGGCGAGTACGATCTCGAAGGCCTCTTCATCCGGCTTGGTCTGCTGATTGATCGTATTGGGGCGCAACGGATCGTGCTCGATACGATCGAAACCCTCTTCAGCGCGTTTGGCAATCAATCCATTCTGCGCGGCGAATTGCAACGACTCTTCCGCTGGTTGCGCCAGCGTGGCCTGACCGCTATTATTACCGCCGAACGTTCCGGGCAAGGCCTGAGCCGCTTTGGGATCGAAGAGTTTGTCGCTGATTGCGTCATTTTGCTCGACTACCGGATTACCGAGCATGTGTTGACCCGCTATGCCCGCATCGTCAAATACCGCGGCTCTCCTCACGGCGTTAACGAGTATCCTTTTACGATCGGGCCGCATGGCATCACTATGCTACCGATCACCTCATTCACGCTGAGGTATCCGGTTTCCGCCGAACGCATCTCAAGCGGCTTTCCCGATCTCGACCAATTGCTCGATGGCGGCGGCTATTACCGCGGCTCCACCATTCTCGTAAGCGGCCCGACCGGTTCAGGCAAAACCAGTCTTGGCGCGTCGTTTGTCGCCGCTGCCTGCGCCCGCGGCGAACCGGCGATCTTCTTTGCGTTCGAGGAATCAGCCGATCAAATTGTGCGCAATCTGCGCTCGATCGGGCTTGATTTGCAACAATGGCGCGATCGCGGCCTCTTGCAGATCATCAGTAGCCGGCCCTCGTTGGCTGGTTTAGAGACCCACTTGATCACGTTGCTCGAAGCGGTGGAACAGAGCGGCGCGCGCGTCGTGGTGATCGACCCGATCACCGGGTTTCATACCATCAGCCGTCCGGTTGATATTACGACGATGCTGTTCCGCCTCTTCGATGGCCTTAAGTCGCTAGGTGTCACCACCCTCGCTACCAGCTTAACCAATGCCGGCGCCGATCCTGCCCAGAGTGAGGTCAATATTTCATCGCTGGTCGATACATGGATCGTCTTGCGCAACCACGAGACCAACGGCGAACGCAACCGGAGCTTGCTTGTGCTCAAATCCCGCGGTATGCGCCATTCCAATCAGGTGCGCGAGCTGGTGATGGATGCGCAAGGGTTACGGTTGGTGGAAATTTACGCCGCCGGTGAGACGGTGTTGGTTGGCGCAGCGCGCATCGCTGAACAAGAGCGGCTCCGGCACGAACAAGAACTGCACGAGCGGGAAGCGATCCAGCGCCAGCGCCGCTACGCCTTGCAACAGCGCCTGTTGGCATTACAGATCGAGGCGTTGCAAGCCGAGTTGGCTGCGCTCGATGACGAGATGAACGCGGAAGCTGACCTATCGGAAGCGCGCGCACGCGCGCAGATCCAGAGCCGGCTAGCGACCAGCCGGTACCGTGAATCTACTCAAGAGGGCAGCGATGGCAGATGAAGCGCCGGAGTATGAATATGATCTGTGGCTCTACATTGCCGGGCAGACCCCGAAAAGCCTGCTCGCGATCGCTAATTTGCGCCGGATTTGCGACCAATACCTGCATAATCGCTATCGGGTTCGCGTGATCGATTTGCATCACGAACCCGAACGAGCGATTAGCGATAATATTCTGGCTATTCCAACACTGGTGCGCAAGTTGCCGCCGCCGATACGCAAAATCGTTGGCGATCTCTCGAATACGGAACGGGTGCTGGTTGGGCTCGATCTCACACCCCGGCGACATACAGGGAGCTGAGCCGATGGATATCACCAATCAGCCAGTTGTACCATTGCTGCGGCTGTACGTCGCCGGCGCGACTAGCCGTTCAACCCGTGCCATTACCACCGTGCGCCGGTTGTGCGAGCGGTATATGCCCGGTCGCTACCGGCTTGAGGTGATCGATGTTTACCAACAGCCCGATCGGGCGCGCGAAGATCACATTATTGCGACACCGACCCTGCTGATTGTCGAACCCGGCCCGCCCACGGCGTTTATCGGCGAATTGCGTTCGTCGGATTGGCCGCGGGTGGCTGCCGCCTTGAATATCCTGACCGATGATGATTGAGGAGTGTCGCTTCACGAGCGTGGTACCGGCAACCCACAGGGTTGCCCCCATACACCCTCGCGCGAGTACATAGGGAAGTGCCGTATGGGAAATGAGCCACAGATGAGTCCAGCCGAGATTGCTCGCCTGCAAGCGCGCCTCACTGAATTGGAAGAGTTGGTGCGGGCATTACAGATGGGCGAGGCTGATGCGCTGGTGATTGATGGGCCGCGCGGCCCGTTGATCTATACCCTGCGCGGCGCCGAACATCCCTACCGGGTGTTGGTCGAAACCATGAATGAAGGCGCCTTGACCCTATTGGCCGATGGCACCATTCTCTATTGCAATAGCAAGTTCGCTGAAATGGCCGGTCTGCCCCAAGATCAATTGACTGGCCGCTCGTTGCTCGATCTGGTCGCACCGGCTGACCGGCTCCTCTGCGCTGAATTGCTCTCTGCCGGCGCCGCCGGTTCGAGCAAGGGGCCAATCACGCTGCAAGCGGTTGATGGTTCGCAGCGACCAGCCCAGATCTCGTTGCGCGCCCTCCGTGACGAGACCGAAGCCAATATGTGCGCGGTGGTAACCGATTTGTCAGGACCGCAAGCGGTCGCCGCCCAACTGCGCGCCGCGCTGGCCGAAAAAGAGTTGTTGCTGCGCGAGGTGCATCATCGGGTCAAAAATAATTTGCAGATCGTGTCCAGCCTCTTGCGCTTGCAAGCCGAAAATATTAGCGATGAGCGGGTTAGCGCCGCGGTTCAAGATAGTCAAAACCGCATTCGCGCCTTGGCGCTGGTGCATGAACAACTGTACCGTTCCGAAAGCCTTGCGCACATTGATATTGGCGAGTATCTGCAAAATATCGCTACCAGCGTCTGGCGTTCACTCAGTATGCGGGGCAGCCCGATCCGGCTGGCCAGCGAAGTGAGCCACGGCATTAGTATCAATATCGATCAGGCGATTGCGCTGGGCTTGATCGTCACCGAGCTGGTCTCGAATAGCGTCAAGCACGCGTTTCCCCATGGCACGAAAGATGGCACGATCAGCCTACGGTTACACAAAGACGGTGATACATTGCGCGTTGAGGTTGCCGACAACGGCATCGGTATGCCACCCACAGTCAACACTGGCGGCGGCAGCCTTGGCATGCAATTGGTGCAGGGCCTCTGCCGCCAAATCGGGGCCACCTTGCAATTTGGCGCTGGGCCGGGCACCACGGTGGTGATTCGGGTACCCATGGGGAAGGCTGATGCCGGTTAGAGGTGCAGCCTGCGCTTAACCGGCATCCGTGGCTGGCAACGCGCGCAACGCGCGTAACGCCTCTTCTTGCTGCTCGAACAGATGCGGCGCCACCCCCCTCGCCGCCAAGGCGTCACCGATCTTCATGCGCAAAAAGGCGCTTGTCGTATAGCGCGTGACGCGGGTGTAATACCGCTCCATCAAATGCGCGACCATGGCGCTATATTCCGGCAACAGTTCCGGCGTAATGCTGAAGTTGTCGTAGTTGACCACCGCTGCCATACGCTGGCCGGCCCGGCGCGCCAGTTGGTCAACGTGATCGGCAATCGCGGTGATCTGTTCCGGCCGGGTGATGCGCAGACCTTCAAAGTTGATAAAGAGAATGCCGCTGTGCGGGTCGTAGCTGAAGCGCCGTTCGAGCGGCAACCCAACCAGTTCTGCCCGCAGCCCCATTGGCCCATCCCGAAAGATGCGCGCATCCATCACGCGCACATCAGCGGCAATCGCCGGACGAAACGCCATCTGGGCCAGAATATCGCGTTCAAGGTCGATGCCGGGGGCCATCTCGCACAACTCAATGCCATCAGGAGTGAGCCGGAAGACGGCGCGCTCGGTCACATAGAGCACCGGCTGGCCCCGCTTGGTCGCGTAGCGCCCGCTAAAGGTAATGTGCTCGACCTGTTCGACAAACTTGCGCTCGCGCCCCTCTTGTACGATCTGGAGCTTCCCATCGTGGAGGGCCACCTGCAAGCCGCCGGCGGTAAACGTGCCCACAAACACCACCCGACGCGCGTTTTGGCTGATGTTGATAAAACCGCCGGCGCCGGCCAGCCGCGGGCCAAATTTGCTGACATTGAGGTTGCCGGCGGCATCGGCCTGCGCCAAACCGAGAAAGGCCAGATCCAACCCACCGCCGTCATACAGATCAAACTGTGCCGGTTGATCGACAATCGCATCGGTATTAATACCAGTACCGAAATTGAGCCCGCTGCTCGGAATGCCGCCAATCACTCCCGGCTCGGTCGTGAGCGTTAACAGGTCAGAGATGCCTTCTTCGGCAGCGACCGCCGCAATCCCTTCCGGCATGCCAATGCCGAGGTTCACGACGGCATTGGCCTGTAGTTCAAATGCCGCCCGGCGCGCGATCAGCTTGCGCTCGGTGAGCGGCATCGGCGACAACAGCTCGGTAGGCGCCCGAATCTCGCCGCTCAACGCCGGATCGTAGGCCACGGCAAAGGTCTGCCAATGATGTTCGGGGCGCGCCACGACGATGCAATCAACCAGAATGCCGGGAATCTTGACGTGACGGGGCGAAAGGGTGCCACGCTGGGCCAACCGCTCGACCTGCACGATCACGATCCCGCCGGAATTGTGCGCGGCCATCGCCAACGCCTGCGCCTCGAGCGTCAGCGCCTCGCGCTCCATGGTGACATTGCCTTCGGTATCGGCAGTCGTGCCGCGCAAAATGGCGACATTGATCGGGAAGGTCTTGTAGGCCAGATACTCTTCGCCATCAAACGTGATCAGCTCGACCAGATCAGTCTGGGTGCGCTCGTTGAGTTTACCGCCGCTGATGCGCGGATCGACGAATGTGCCGAGACCGACGCGCGTAATGGTGCGCGGCTTGCCGGCGGCGATGTCACGGTAGAGGTGGGTAATCACGCCCTGTGGCAAATTGTAGGCTTCGATCTGCCCGCTAACGGCAAGGCGCTGCAGGGCCGGCACCAACCCCCAATGGCCGCCAATCACCCGCCGCACCAAACCGGGCAGGCCGAGATGATTCAAGCCCTTCGCCTTCCCATCACCCTGCCCCGCCGCATAGACGAGCGTCAGATCCCGCGGTTCACCGGTGGCGCGAAACCGTTCCGCCAAGGCGATCGCGATCTCTTCGGCGAAGCCGGTACCGACAAATCCGCCCGTCGCCACCGTATCACCACTGCGGATCACTCGTACCGCATCGGCAGCGCTCACCACTTTATTGCGGCGACCTTGCGCTTCCTGATCAAATTGCATGGCTTCTCCATCTGCCAGTTAATCGAGCCGCGCCTCTAAGGCCCGCATCGCTGTTACCAAATATTCCTGCCGGATCGCCGCCGTCACATCGCCACGAGTGCGCTCAAGCACGGCCCGCAGCGCATCAGTGGTGCGTCGCAGACCGCCGGTGATTGCTTCGGGAAAATCGACCGTGATCAAGGCGCTGTAGATATCGTCCATCACGCCAAGCAATTGTTCGCCACGCGCTACCTCACCCCGGCGCAAACCATCGAGAATCGCCCGGCGCAGCTCGCTCGCCGCTTCAGCCAAACCATTGAGATAGGCCGCTGGCTCAACGCCAATCATTTCACCGGTTGGCGGCTCGTCACCGGCCAGAAAGGCCAACACCAGATGCGCCTCGGCATACTCTTTCAAGGCATCTTGGGTATAACCGGCGTAACGCACTTCGGGCGCGCCAGCGGTAGCGTCATTCAGTTCGGCTACTACCCCCTCGGCAACCGCTAAGAGATGGCGGGCCGTCGCAAAATCGCCGCGATGGGCAGCGCGAATACTATTAGCGCTGTGCCGTACCAAAATGCGCGTTGCGGCAATCGCCCGTTCGCGCGCGGTGTGGATACTCTCAAGCTGTACCACGCACCCGGCAACAATCTGCTCGATGCTCATACAGAACCCCTTGCTTGTTCAGCGTAGTGGCTATTATAGCATCGATTGCAGATAGAACTGATCCCGCGACACACTATTATGTCGATTTACATCAGTCGCGACGCCGCGCAACTCACGAGCCCATGCCACTCATCAATTCCTGCACCCGGCTCGCCATCACTATCCCATTGACCAGTACGAGAGGGCGTAGCTCTACAGCAAGCTCCTGTGTATAGGGGAACGAACCCTGAAGCGAGCGGCTCGCGCTCATGGTTGATATGTGCTGCGCTCGCAACAACCAGCGGCAAATGGGGTGAAACGGTTGCCTGTACGGGTGAGTAGCGGCATCCGGCATAGTTGGGCCGCCCGACCACAGCATGACGCCACTTGAGCGAACTGGATTCCTGCGAGCTTAGGCGGCTAGATTGCGGTTTTTTCACACAAGCGCAGGAGCGAATACTGCGCCGACGACCCGGTTGCGTCCGGCTGATTTAGCCTCATACAGGGCAACATCTGCTCGCGCCAGCAGACTGACCTGATTGTCGCTGGGGTGATATTCGGCCAAACCGAAACTCGCCGTTACTGCGCGATGATCGAGCGCCATCTGATTCATCACCTGAAGGCGTAACCGCTCGGCTAACTGCTCAGCTTCAGCAAGATGGGTGCAGGGCAGCAGCAAGAAAAACTCTTCGCCGCCCCACCGCCCAACGCGATCGGTTGAACGAACAGTGTTGCGCGCCAAGCGAGCAAGGTGGCGCAAGACCTGATCACCGCCTTCGTGGCCATAAGTGTCGTTGATCTGCTTAAAGTGATCAATATCCCACAGACAGATCGTAAATGGTTCGCCGTACCGTTGATGGCGTGCAATCGCCTCTTGCAACTCCTGCTCACAACGCCGGCGGTTGGCCAACCCGGTGAGCATATCGACAAATGCCCACTCTTCCATCAGCTCATACTCGATCTGCAACCGCTGGGATTGCGCCCGGTAGCGGCTGACAATATAGATAAAACACAGAAAGATCGCGCCCATGCCATACACTTGTAACGAGCGCAACCCCGGTTCTACCGGTTCATGTGGCATACTGAACAGGATTTGACCGCCAAGAATGACCACCGAGAGGCCGTACAAACCGGTGACAATCATCACGCTGGTACGATGGCGGAAGAGATGAAAACCAAGCGTGCAGATCATGAGCAAGAACCAGATATCGTCATTGACCGTCTGCTCCCAACGCAACTCCAGTGTTTGGCCGAGCAGCGGCGGCACAATGCCGTTGAACAATAGCGACTCGGCAGCAAAGACGATAAACATCAGCCGTTCCACGGTCGTTAATTTGCCGCGCCGGGTGGTGACCATCCAGATCACGAGGAGGGAAACCGCGATCAGAAAGAGATCGTTGGCGATATAAATGAGGCGTACAAACAATGGTTGGGTGTGATCAAGACTTTGCTTGACGACATCAACCGCAACCATCAAGACACCCAGCGAACCGGCGATCTGGTAGGTGCGGCGACGTTGTTGGTCGAAGCGTCCGCGTTCTTGTTCGATGACCGTTTGCATAGCAGACAGGGGCTTCGCCACCGCAGCAATGATGAGGGATGGAACCTTAGCCAATGCTACGCCAACAAAGCGGTGATGAGGAGGAGACAGTTTACCTTACTATGTACTAACGTAGGGTTTTGAGCAAACTGTGAAACTATTCCCATTCATCATACCCGACTTGGCATCGTGTTGGGAGGAGAAATGACCCTGAAATCTTTAATCTATGAGAGCAAGCTTGTCACCCCGGCAGCGACTCGCTCTGTATACTCCGTCACCCGCAGACTCATGACCTAACGCATAAGACATTGCAATGGTAGAGGTCACGCATTACAGAAACGCAACAGGCTGGCTCGCCAACGACGCATTCACACACACTCGATTGCGCCCGGTAGCTTTGGCTGTGTATAAGGCTTCGTCAGCTCGCGCCAACAAGCTGGCCGGATCATCATCATTGCAATACTCGGCTAACCCGAAACTAGCGGTGACTGGCCGATCGCCAACCACAATTGCAGCCATGATGTCGCGTCGCAACCGCTCAACCAACTGCTGCGCTTCAGGCAAACGGGTATGCGGCAACAGTAAGAAAAACTCTTCCCCGCCCCACCGGCCAACCGTATCAGCCGTGCGGATTCGGGAGCGGGCTACTTGGGCCATTTGGCGCAACACCTGATCACCTGTTTCGTGGCCGTAGGCATCATTGATTTGCTTAAAGTGGTCAATATCCCACAGACAAATGGTGAACGGTTCGCCGTAACGCTCGCCGCGCGCCATCGCCTCGCGCAACGCCTGTTCGCAGCGGCGCCGGTTGGCGATCCCGGTCAAGCCATCAAACAACGCCCACTCTTTCATCAATGTGTATTCGGTTTGCAATTGCTGCGCCTGCATTCGGTAGTGGCTCATCACATAGATAAACCCCAGAAATACCGCTGCCGAACCGTAGACTTGCAACGTTTGCCATCCCGGTGCAAGATCAGCGCCTTGCCTGCCCGCGAACCACATCTGGCTGGCCACCATTGCTGCCGAAAGACTGTAGAAACTGATCGTAAACGCCATCGCGATTTGATAGCGAAACAGGTGAAACGCGAGTGCGCATACCACCATAATCAACCAAATATCATCCTTGACCGTCTCATACCAACGTTGCGCGAGCGTTTGGCCAAACAGTGGCGGCGCCAAACTATTGAACACCAGCGAATCGAAAGTGAATAAGCAGAAGGCGAGCCGTTCGATAAACACAAGATGATAGCGGCGCTGTGATAACATCCAGATCAGCAACAGCGCGCAGACGGCCATAAACAGGCTGTTGGTCAAATACACCCAACGTTCCGCCCACGATGAGTACCGCTCGGAAAAACTAATGGCAAACGCATCAATTGATATGAACACGACACTGAGCAAACCAGCAATCTGGTAAGTTCGGCGGCGTTGGTGTTCAAAGTGATGAATCGTTTGTTCAAGAGTATCTTGCACAGGTATTTGAGTAAACATATTGAGGAGACATTGCAATGCAACGCCTCCTGTGATGTGCAAACGCTGTATTTACCAAAATGAACACCAATATCAAAGACGAAGCAATCTGTATTTTGGCTGAATGACGATTATAATTGCAAAATGAAGATCTCATTTGCAGAATAAGATATACTTTACTCTATGATTGTAACATGAGCTAAATCGAATTTGAAGAGGGTTTGCGGTTAGAAAACAGTTTACTTTTCGCGCCAAGCCAGCACTCGCGCCGGCGCGCCGTCAGCATGCACGAGGGGAAGAGGGAGAAAAGCGAAGGTATAGCGAACGCCGCATTCCAATACGGCAAGATTGCAGAGGTTTTCGGCGACGAGGATGTTGTTCCCTAAGAGCGTCACGTGCGCGGTATCGTTGCCGTCAACGGTTGAATCGACGCTGAAGGCATCAATCGCCACCAACGTCACACCAGCATCAACCAACGCCTGCGCCAATCCGGCGCTCAGATACGGATGGCGAGCATACGCATCAGTGCCCCAATACACTTCCCAGCCAGTGCGGATGACCACCATCAGGCCTGCCGGCAATGCCACGCCAGCCAATACCTCTGGCCCAATCGGCGCATTGGCCGCATACCCGCCGGCATCAATCACGATTCCCGGCCCGACCAGCCGCGCAGGTGGAATCGCATCAATCCCGGCGCCGCCGGCAAAGCGATGGCGCGGCGCATCGAGATGGGTGCCGCTGTGGCTGCCGAGTTGCAGCGCGCTGATCTGCCATGGCGGGCTAGGCAGCGGCGTGATCTGCACCGGCGGATCACCCGGATATACCGGCATGCCGGATGTGATCGGGCGGGTGAGATCGTAGATCATGGGTGGCATGGCTTGCTGCTGGCACAATGACGACACTTTCCGGGTGAAAGCTGATCTGTACCTCGTTCCCTGCCGTGATACCGAGATCAGCATACGCGGTGTAGGGGTGGGCAATCTCTAGCATTATCTCGCCAACCGCTATACGCAACTGAAATAACCGCCGGCCCGGCCACTGCTCGACAATCCGGCCCGGCAGCAGATTGTGATCGGCAAACCGGGTCAACGGTCGATCGGGGTAAACGAGCCAGATCTCTTCGGGCCGGATGAAGGCTGTGACCGTTGCCCCTAGCGCCGGCGGTTGCGGCGGCAGCGCGGCAGCGATCCGCCATCCCTGCCAATCGAGCCAGACCCGATCGAGGTCAATCCCAATCACCTGCGCCGTGATCAAATTGGCCATACCCAACACCCGCGCCACCCGCACATTGGCCGGATACCGGCAGACCTCGGCCAGCGGCCCGATTTGCTCAATCTGGCCCTCGCGCACAATCGCGATCCGGCGCCCAACTGCAAAGGCGTCATCGAGATTATGGGTGACGTAGATCACGATCAGACCGCGCTCGGCTTGCAACGCACGCAGATCGGCGTGCAGCCGGTCGCGCACCGGCTGGTCAAGCGCTGAAAACGACTCATCAAACAAAATGACCGGCGAATCGGTCGCCAACGCGCGCGCAATCGCTACCCGCTGCTGTTGCCCGCCCGACAATTCGTGCGGTTTGCGCTGGGCCAAATGGGCCAGATGCATGCGATCGAGCAACTCGTAGGCGCGGCGGCGGGCCTGCGCACTATTGCCTAACGGAAACGCGACATTCTCCAGCGCCGTCATGTGCGGGAAGAGAGCATAGTGCTGGAAGACATAGCCAACCCGGCGCCGGCGTGGCGGCAGGTTGATCGGCGTTTCGCCTTGGCGACGGCGAAACAACACCGTATCGCCAAGGCTGATCATGCCCTCATCTGGCGTCATCAAGCCGGCAATCGCTTGTAACGTCTGCGTCTTGCCCGCGCCTGACGGCCCGAATAACACGAGGATTTCGGCCTCAACCTGAAACTGCATGCGCAGGGTCAGATGATCGAGCCGGCGCGTGATGTCAACGGACAAGCGCGGTTGCATCGGTCTCCTCCTGCGTCGTGATCTGGGTTGCGACCGGCACCGGGCGCGGGCGTTCCAGTTGGCGCACCCACCATAAGCCAACAAAGGCTACGGCTGTCATAACCAACACCATCAAATTGGCGTCAGCGTACCGCTGCGCTTGCACCGCATCATAGATGGCGACCGGCAAAGTTTGGGTGCGGCCGGGAATATTGCCGGTCACCATCAAGGTAGCGCCAAATTCGCCCAGTGCCCGCGCGCCGCCCAACACGATGCCGGCCACAATTCCGCGCCGCGCCAGCGGCAACGTGATCCGGGTAATGATCCGCAGTTCGCTGGCCCCCAACGTGCGCGCTGCCTGTTCGAGCCGTGGATCAACGTTTGCCAGCGCAGCTTTACTGCTCTGGATCATCAGCGGCAATCCTACCACCACCGCCGCCACTACTGCCGCCGGCCACGAAAACAAGATACGGATCTGAAACCATTCCACAATCGGGCTGCCCCGCCCCAACGCCAGCAAGAGATAGTAGCCAATCACACTCGGCGGCAAAATGAGCGGCAACATTAACAACGTCTCAACCACAATCTGGCCGGGGAACGCGGTACGCGCAAGCAGCAACGCGATTGGCAACCCAATCACAAAGATAAAGAACGTTGCGAAGGCGGTTACTTGCAATGACAGCCAAAACGCCGGCCAATTCATACCCCGCTACCTCGCTGGCTCAATAATCTCGCCGGGCAAGATGAAGCCGTACTTCTTCATAATCTCGTGCCCTTCCGGGCTATTGACAAACTCCATAAACCGGCGAGAAGCTTCAGGCTGCTTCGAGCTGGTCACAACTGCCGCCATCTGAATCAGCGGATGATCAGGATGCAACTCAGCCGGGATCAGCACCCAATGGCCATTACTCTGCACACTCAGCGAGAGAGCGACGATCGCCGCTTCGACATTGCCGGTGTCAACCAGCGTCAAGGTTTGGGCCACATTCTCGCCAAACACCAGCCGGTCTTTGATCTGCTCCCACATCCCAGCCCGTTCCAACGCCTCACGCGCCGCTTGGCCATACGGCGCGTGCTCTGGATTAGCAATCGCAATCCGCCGGTAGGCCGGATCGAGCAGATCGGTAAGCTGCTGCGGTTGCAACGCCTGATCAGCCCGCGTCCAGACCGTGATCCGGCCTTGGGCATAGATGGTCATTGACGACTCATCAACCGCCCCTTTAGCAGCCAGATCTTCGACAAAGCTCTTATTTGCCGCATAGAACACATCAAACGGTGCGCCACGCTCGATCTGTTGGGCGAGTTGGCCGGTTGAGCCGAAATTGAATACCACCTGAATGCCGGTGCGTTCGGTAAACAGTACCCCAATCTCCTGAAACGCCGGGGTAAGATCAGCGGCAGCCGCGACCGTAATCTCGGTAGTTGCGGTCGCTTGGGAAGCGCTACAGGCAGTTAACATCCAAAGTGCGAGCAACAACATGCTCAATGATCGAGTCATAACACCGTTCCTCTTAGCTTTCAGTCACCTCTACCAACTGTTGGCATTGCTCTAACCATGCCAATACCGCCTGCAACTGGCCCATGCGGTACTGTAAAACCACTCGTTCAAACGAATCTGCTGGCAACCCGCTGCTTTTGGCTTCGTACTCAGCCAGCCAATCCCGGCAACAAGCAATCTGCCGCGCCAGCAATTGCGCCGTCACAACCGGCCCTTCACGCCGGGCAAAGTAGTATTTGGCCAAAAATTCCAACCGGATGTCACGGCCACGCAGCACTGGCGTGCTTAACCATTCGGTAAAAATGGCTTCACCCTGCGCGGTCAACGAGAGGATTTTGCGCGGTGGCCGGCTGCCCTGTCCTTCGAGATGGCAACTGAGATACCCTTCCGCTTCGAGCCGATCAAGCACGGCGTAGAGGTGGCTTTGCTTAATTCGCCAGATACAGCCTAACCCATCACACGCTTGAACTTGCTGAAATAATTCATACGGATGCATGGGTCGCTGTCGCACGAACCCCAGCAGAGCTAGCTCAATGGTAAGGGGCTGTTTCTGTGAAGGCATCACCCACCTGCTTGCCGCCGATCGTTGCGGTTGCACAATCACCGCAGCGACGTCCCTCATCGCGCCGCAGGAATGCGCAATCATTAGCTGCGCAACTCTTGCGAACCAACACCGTTGTTACGTTACGCTTTGAATACTCACAGTATGAATACTATACTGTAACTCTTCACCACTCGTCAAATTGACCAGCGCGGCTAAACGTTTTGTAGTCTCAGCGCCGGTGATTGTCATCATTTTTGCAGCCGGCGCCACTATACTGCCGGTAGTTGACCAAGCACGCTAACCCAACGGATGCTCGTATGTCACTTGAGACGCTCTCGTTCACCTCGCCAATCCAATCGCTGGTCAAAGACAACCGGCTCCGCCAGCGCTCCGAACACCCGCTGATCCTTGACCCGCCACTTGCGATCCTCGATGCAGCAGTGACAAACATTGAGCGCTTCTTTGCGCGCAACCGGCAACCGATACCAGATCTGAGCTCGGCCACGTGGGAATTAACGATTGATGGGCTCGTCCGGCATCCGCTGGTGATTGATTACGACGATCTGCTCCACAAACCGGTCAGCAGCTTCTTTGCCGTGCTCATTGGGCGCGATGACGGCAACGACGCTAGCTACGCCGCGATTGCCAATGCCGAGTGGATCGGCGTGCCAGTTGCGCTCTTGCTGGAAGCCGCCGGCGTCAAGCCGCAGGCGGCGTTTGCCGCCTGTTCGAGCTATGGTGCGCAGCCACAGGTACGTTATGTCCCACTTGCTAAACTCTGGCAAGATGCGATGCTGGCGTATGCGGTCAATGGCCAGCCGCTGCCGGCGCTGCACGGCGGGCCGGTACGGCTGGTTGTTCCCGGCTGGGCTGGCGCGTACTGGATGAAATGGATCGAGCGGATCACACTGATCTCAACCGAAGCAGCGCCGCCTGCCGCGCACCACGATGGTTCGTTAGCCATTGATTGCCGGCTGTTCAATCTCAGTGAGGTTATCCAAGGAAACAATCGCCAACCGCTGCGCGGGGTGGCGTGGTCGGCAGGGCAGGGCATTGCCCGCGTGGCGTTAGCGCTTGACGACGGGCCGTGGCATACAGCCACCCTCGCCAGCGATCTCGGCCCGCGCGCATGGCGGCAGTTTAGTTATCACGATCCGGCGGCCATCAGCACTAGCCGCCAGCTAGCGGTACAGATCACCGATGGGGCCGGCCAGACCGCGGTGTACCATTGGCTCCTGTAGCGCCGCACTACCGTGCAGCTTCACAGCAGTGCGGCGCTACATAGGAACTATGCACGGAGCTTCTCGCGGAGATATGCCTCAAGTTCGGCGATCGGCACCCGCTCTTGGGCCATGGTATCGCGATCGCGCACCGTGACTGTGCCGGACAAGGCCGGGTCTTTACCCTGCCCGATCGTGTCGAAATCGACCGTGATGCAGAACGGCGTGCCAATCTCGTCTTGCCGGCGGTAGAGTTTGCCGATCGCGCCGGTGTCGTCGTAGACGGTGCGCATCTCACCACCAAGCTGCAACCGGCGGCGCACCTCTTTGGCGGTGGCGACCAGTTGGTCGTGGTTGCGCTTGAGCGGGAAGACTGCCGCTTTGATTGGCGCCAGCCGCGGCTTGAGCCGCAAGACGGTGCGGTAATGCTCGTCGATCAGCGGTTGGGCTTGCCCGCGCAGTTTCTTGCCCACCTCAATCTGATCCGCTCCCGGCATCGCCAGCAACTGCTCGACTTCGGGCAACCGCTCGGCCAACGCTTGGCCGAGTGCTTCACCGCGAGCCAGTATCGCATCGCGCGCTTCGGCGCTGATCTTTTCGCTGCGCCCCACCGACTTGAGGAACGATTGCAGCGCCTCGCCAACCACGGCTAGCTTGTCAGCCGGCAAGGCTTTGGTCAACTCTTCGGCATACCCTTCACACAACACCGCCAGCATCGCGCGCCCCACCCCTGCCGATGGCTCGATCACATACGGTACCACGTGCCGGCCACTGGCCTGATCGAAGTAGGTCAAGCGGGCGATGCTATCCTCGTTGCGATTGACGCGCGCGGTCAGGTTGAGCTGATCTTGATCTTTGCTGTGCGATCCGAGATCGTAATCAGTGCGATTCGCGATCCCCTCAATCTCTTGCACACCGATATTGGGATAGTCGTACATCAGATCGAAGGTGCGTTTCGAGTAGTGGGCTAGCTCATCGGCGGGCACATCGTAGATCGTGATCCGGCTACGCGGAATGCCGATCTGTTCCCACCATGCCAGCCGGGCCTCAAGCCAGCGCTGGTGCCACTCTTCGTCGGCGCCGGGCATCACGAAATACTCGATCTCCATCTGCTCGAACTCGCGCACTCGGAAGAGGAAGTTGCGCGGGTTGATCTCATTGCGAAACGCCTTGCCGACTTGGGCAATCCCAAACGGCAGTTTGCGGGCCGTCGTGGTCAGCACATTGGCAAAATTCACAAAGATGCCCTGCGCGGTTTCGGGGCGCAGATACGCGAACGAGCCGCTATCGGCCACCGGCCCGATCTGGGTGCGGAACATCATGTTAAACGGGCGCGGCTCGGTGAGATCGCGCGAACCGCAATTGGGGCAAACGCCGTGGATGTGGTCGGCGCGCCAGCGCATCTTGCACACGCGGCAATCAACCAGCGGATCGTTGAAGGTCTCTTCGTGACCAGAATATTTCCAGACCAGCCGGTTCATCAAGATCGCGGCATCCAGCCCCTCCATATCATCGCGCTCGTAGACGTTGGTGCGCCACCAATCGGCGATGATATTATTTTTCAGTTCAACTCCGAGCGGGCCGTAATCATACACCCCCTGCAAGCCGCCATAAATCTCGCTACTGGGGAAGATAAAGCCGCGGCGCTTGGCCAGCGCCACAATCTGGTCGAGTGATGTAGCCGGCACAGCGATTCCTCCTTCACACACAATAAAAAAACCGGGCGAACATGTCGCCCGGGGACGCATCACACCTGACGCGCGGTTCCACCCCGGTTAGCGGCGCGAGCCGCTCACCTCAACGCCAATTCCGGCTCCCCGGCGCCGTTCCGCCATTCTGAGCCGCCGGGCTCGCACCGTCCCCGGCTCGCTGGGCGCTCATCGCGACGTACTCCTCCGGTTCATCGCCAACACAAAACGAGTATAGCACAGGCCGGAAGGGCGCGCAAACATTTCACGCTAGCCATCTCGGCCCAGCCGCGATAACACCGCCCTGACGTGCGGCGCTAGGTATGGGCATGGCCGTTATTGGCCGCATTCGACGGCGGCGTTTCTTCGGCCAGATGGGTATAAATCTGCGTAGTCGCAATCGAGGCATGGCCCAACCGTTCTTGCAACTCGCGCAAATCAACCCCGCTGCGCAACTGGTGGGCGGCAAACGAATGGCGCAACATGTGCGGCGTCAAATCATGCATGCCCACCTGTTCGGCATAACTCTTGAGAATGAGCCAAAAGCCTTGACGGGTCAACCGCTTGCCGCGATGGTTGAGGAAGAGCGCTTCATCATCGCCGCTCGTCTGGCGGGCCAACTGGGGACGAGCGATGTCGAGATACTCTTCCAGCGCCGTCACTGCCGGATCGCTCAACGGAACCGTGCGCTCGCGACCTTGCCGGCCCAAACAGCGCACGGTTTTAGCATCAAAGGCGACATCATCTACATTCAGCGCGACCAACTCACTGACCCGCATCCCCGTTGCGTACAACACCTCGAGCATCGCCTTATCGCGCAACCCTTCGGGTGTGCCATTTTGCAGCGGCAACTCCAGCAACTCATCAACCTGATGCTGGGAGATTGCCCGCGGCGGAAAGCGATCGACGCGCGGCGCATCGAGGTGCTCGGCTGGATCGTGGCTGATAACGTTTCGTTCGCGCAAAAAGGCGAAAAACGACTTCACTGCCGCCAGCCGGCGCGCCACCGTCGAGTTGGCGTACTTTTTCTCTTTGAGGTTGAGCACAAAGGCCATCATCGCCTCGGCGTCAACATCGGCCCAGCGTTCGACCCCACGATCCTGCAAGAAGCTGCACAACTGATCGAGATCGGTACGATACGCTGCGGTTGTATTGGCCGACATGTTGCGTTCATCGGCCAGATAAGCGAGAAATTGCGCTACATACTGGTTCATGCGTCTGCCCGGTCGTTGATCGCCGCCTGCGTAGCGGTTTGCGTAGCGGTTATGGTACTGGAAAGATAGCAGCGTGTCAATTTAGAAACAGCAGCTCTCCTTAAAGCCACAGTGCCGGCAGCGATAAAATCCGGCCCAGAGGCGCATCTGCGCCTGACAGACTGGACATTCACGCTCATCATCATCGGCGCTGCGCGGGCCGGCCATCATTAGCGGGGCCGGTTCCTCGGGCGCTGGCGGGATTGGTTCTTGCTGCAACTGGCTCATCGGCATCCTCCTCCTTCGCCCGCCTATTGTACCATGCGTTGCCAGCTAGCAATAGCGCCGCGCATGGATTCTGCTATACTGACCATAGCCTGATACACAGAGAGCACACTTGCATGCGCACATTGATTGTCTTTAACCCAACCGCCGGCCACGCCGGGCAGTTGGAAGCCGAACTTGAGGCAGCCGCTCAGGTCTGGCGAGAGCAGGGATGGACGGTTGATTTGCAGCCGACCAATGGCCCCGGCGATGGCCGTTGCCTTGCCCGGCAAGCCGCCGCCAACGGCTATGAGTTGGTGGTAGCTGCCGGCGGCGATGGTACGATTAATGAGGTTGTGAATGGTCTTGTCGGGAGCCAGACCATGCTGGCCACGTTGCCGCTGGGCACGATGAATGTTTGGGCGCGCGAATTGGGCTTGCCCCTCCAACCCCGCGCTGCCGCGCAAACGATGTTAACATGGTCGCCGCGCACGATTGATTTGGGCCGCGCCGGCGATCGCTACTTTCTGTTGATGGCCGGGATTGGGTTTGACGCCGCGATTACGGCGAATGTCCGTCCCGACGAAAAGCGCCGGTTTGGCGCCTTGGCTTATGTGGCCCGCGGCATCGAAGAGGTGATGCGGATTCGCGGCACCCGTGCCCGCATCTTGCTTGACGGTCGCCCGATTAAGGCGCGGGTGTTGATGATTGTGGTCGGTAACACGCAACTGTACGGCGGGTTGGTCAAGATTACCCACCGCGCCAGCATTGATGACGGCTTGCTCGATGTGTGCGTGATTAAGGGGGATAACGGAATCAACGCCATCGGCCACCTCATCGCGATCTTGCGCCGCCGCTTTAGCCTCAATCCCGACATTGCCTACTACCGCGCCCATACGATCGAGGTCATCACCCGCCCGCCTTTGCCGGTACAGGTTGACGGCGATCCCATTGGGACGACCCCGATGCGTTTTTCAGTAGCGCCAGCGGCCTTGCGCGCGCTCTTGCCGCCCGACCTGCCTGACGACCTGATCCAGCAACCGCCGCCAAGCGCGCGCCGGTGGCCGCAACGCCTGCTGGCGTGGCTCCGCCGCCGTGTAGAAGAGTAAACGTTTATTTGTCGACGATACTATGAATCGCTGCCTGATCCTGCTTCTGCTCCTCGTCACTGCCTGCGCCGCGCCAACCGCGCCAGCGACGCCAACCGCACCGGCGACCCTGCGCGGCGACGAACTGCCCGGAAGGCTCTTGTTTAGTCACAGCGGCGGTATCTGGTTGTGGGAAGGACGCACGGCCCGCCAAGTCATTGCGCCGCCGGCAACCCACGCCGTGTTCGATCCGGCTGGTGAACGAATCGCCTATATCGCGCCACGGGCTGGCGCCAGTGATGTGCTCGTCGCTGATAGCGCGGGCGTTACCATTGCCCAACTCACCCGCAACGACCCGGCTGCGCCTCCCGGCAGCCTCGAGCGGGTCTACGCCGCGATGTGGGCGCTATACCCAACGTGGTTGCCCGATGGCAGCGGTTTGCTTGCCGCGGCCCAAGCCGCGCCGCCGGCGGGTGATCCGCCAGCCGATGCGCCGCTGGCCATTTTTCGTTATGACCTAACCGGCCAACGCCAACCCATCTTCGCCGACGCGAATGCCCATCTGGGCCGCATTGCCGTGTTGCCGTCGGGTGATCTGATCGCGGTGCGCACCCCGCTCGGCAGTGACGGGCAACAACAACTGTACCGGATTGCCGGTGGTCAAGCAGCCCCCTTGCCGGGAGCGCCGGCGCCATCGTATGATCCGGCCCTGAGTCCCGACGGGCGCTGGCTGGTGTTCGCAGTCGGCATTAACGGGGGAAGTGATCTCTACGCCATGCCGGTTACTGGTGGATCGGCGGTGCGCTTGACCGACCTCGGCACGGCGCGCGCACCGGTCTTTTCACCCGACGGCGCGATGCTTGCCTTTCTCGCCATTCCGCCGGGGGGGCGCGGGTTTGACCTCTATCTGGCCGGCGTGACGGCTACTGATGAAGGATTGCAGATAGACGCGCCACGCCGCATTTCAACCGATTTCGCCATCAACGCCGATGCGGGCTTGTCGTGGGCGCGGTAGAACACATCCAGCGTTGCCGTGTTCACGCTACTGCGCCACGGTCTCTACCGATTGCGCCGCCGGCAGCACGACCATTGCCGGACGTTCGCCCAGCAGGTAGGCGATCACATCAGCCGCCGAATAGCCTTGCGTCAAGTCGAAGATCGTGCGCAGCCGCACCAAATCATCGCCGCTGGTCAACAACGGCGGCTCAACGCCAATATCGGCGCGGGCCTGCCCCACCCCAATATTGGCCATCAGCGCATTGCACAAACAGCGCCGGCCTTCCGTCTCGGCCAGATCGCCGCCCTTCTTAACAAAGGTCGCAATTGGTTCGCTGGCGCAGCGATAACCGATCGTCCCCTTCGGCGTGCGATACATCGTGCGCAAATAGCCGAGATCGCAGATCCGCTGGCGCGGCACGCCTTGCGCCGGGTCGGCATCCCAGCGCACCACCTTGAACGGATAGCCGGTCGGCGAAGCGCGCGGGTCGGTGAAGACATCAACCGCATCACGGGCAGCCGCTTCGAGTACCGAACGGCGTAGTGGGTCAGCCAAGCCTGAGTCAGTGCAGAAAGCAAAGAGCGTGCCCACCTGAATGCCCATTGCGCCGGCAGCGCGGGCCGCCGCCAACCCTTCCGGCGAAGCCGTGCCGCCAGCCAGCCAAAACGGCAGGCCAAGCGCAGCGATCTTAGCCGGGTCAACCAGATCGCGCGGCCCATAGATCGGCTCGCCACGTTCGTTCAGTTGCAACTCACCCCGCGGCGGCGCATTGTGCCCGCCGGCGGTCGGCCCCTCGATCACCAAACCATCGACGCCGGCAATCTTGCGCGCAAACATTGTCGCCAACGTTACACTGGCTACAATTGGCAAAAACAGTGGCCGGCGCAACGCCGGCGGCTCACCCGGCCAATGCTCTGCCGGCTCGAAGGTAATGTACGTTGGCGGCGCGCCATCGTCACCCTCGATCTCTGCCGTCAGACGCGCCGGCTGGTTAGCCGCCAACGCATCGAGCGCCGCCGGGATTTCGCGCGGAATGCCGGCCCCCATAATGATCACATCCACCCCGGCCAGCAACGCCCCATAGAGCAGGGCCAAATTGGGCAACTGAATCTTAGTCAGCAAATTCATGCCAATCGGGCGATCGTGCCCCTCTTTGGCCAGCCAGACCTCAACAAACGCCGCCAGCATCGCCACCTGTTGCCGCTCTTTGCTTACCTTCAGGTTGTACATCGGCAGCAACGTATACGGCTCATCAGGCGCCCGGCCTTCAGGCCGGAAATAGGCTTCCAGCACCCGCTCGGCTACGCCGGGGATGGGAAAATGCGCCATAGCCCGCCGCATTGCGCCATCAGGGTCGCCATCTTGCAAGCGCCGGATGAGAATGGTATCAATGCCGGTGCCGGAAACAACACCGAGCTGACCGCAGGCGGCAACAGCCCGCGCCAGCCGCCAATCAGAAACGGCGGCGCCCATGCCACCCTGAATGATCATCGGCAAATCGGTGGCGCGCATGATTCAAGACTCCTTAGACATTACAAACGGCAGCCGATCACGATCGCTGCCAAAGACAGGCGGGGTAAGGCATCTATTTCCGTGGAATGCCATCGGGGTTGATCAACAAGCGATGCAAACGGAAACTGAACCCTCTGTATCTTATCATACCGCAGAGTAGGAAGCGGCGCCAGATAAGAATTCTCTACCGACTAGAAAGGAGCAAAGCAGCGCGCTAGCCCTGCTCCGCCCCTGCTATGCTCTTCTGACCCCATCCTCGCAGACCACCACATCAAGCCGGATATCATGCGGTTCGCGCGGCAAGCGCGCTACCTCCTGCGCAGCAAACGCGACACCGACGGCAAAGGTTGGCGTTCCCGCCAGCAACGCATCGTAAAACCCACCGCCATAGCCAAGCCGGTACAGCTCGCGATCGAATGCCAGCAGGGGCACGATGGTCAACGACCACGCGCCGGGTTGGGCCGGGCGGATCTGGCGCGGCTGAAGCGTGCCAAACCGGCCACGCACCCATTCGGTTTCGGTAAGGCTATCGATCCAGCTATGCTCTAGCCGGCGCTGACCGGCCACGATCGGCACAGCCACCGCTTTGCCGGCAGCCAGCGCCGCTGCGATCAACGGCTTCGTATCAACCTCGGATCGCATCGGCAGATAGCAATGAATGGCTGTCGCCGCCAGAAATGCTGGTAGTTGCTGCACCAAGGCGCAAATCTGCGCGCTGCGCCGATCACGATCGGGCAGCGCATCGCGACGCGCCATCATTTCGGCGCGCAAAGCGGCTTTCTGGGCGGCGAGCTCGGTCATGCTTTCAATGATACCCACTCAATAAACAGAGGATTGCACTAGCTATTTTAACGCCGCGAACGCAGAGGGAGCAGAGGACAACACCCCTAACCCTCTGCGCTCTTCGCGTTCTCTGCGCCTTTGCCCCCTCTGCGCCTAGCGCCATACAGCCGTCCGGCTCTACACATTTACAGGTGCGGCGCTTTGATTTTGCGAATGATGTTCACCAACGGCGGCGCCGGCTTCGGCTTCGGATTGCGCGGGAACCACCCTAAATCAGCCCGCACGGCTTGCTCTTTGAGTTCGGTGGCTCCCCAGATGAAGGAAGCGCCGGTCACACCCAACAACGCCGACCAACCCGCATCCGCCACAAACAGCGAGAGCACGATGATTGCAATCCCGAAGAGTAAGGGATACGGCCACCATAGGTAGCCGAGATGGTACTCCATGCGAATAACCCAGAAGAAGCCAAAGCCGATAATGCCAAGACTAAAGAGACCGATTGCCAGACCTTCCCACATCATAGCGATGACCTCATTAACAAGTGCTGTTGATCCATGCAGGGCTACGAGGCGATTTCGGGTTTGCGGTGCGCCGTTGGCTGCACATTAACCAACGGATCGCTCGGCTCGCGATCGAGCGGATCGTGGAGTGTCGCCTTGCCCTCGGCCAGATAACGGGCATGGCGGGGGTTATTGGGGTTCGCCGGCGCATGGCCGTGACGCACCCGCCGATCTTGCCGCACCAGCTCAAACGCATCCCACCACAGCGCAATCCCAACCACGCTGCACACGCCGCCGATGGTGACATTCGGCGCGAAGAGGGCCGCAAGGTTGAGGATGAGACCGGCGATAATCAACGCAACCATCGGCGGGCGAATATCGGCGCTCTTGGCCTCAAGCCAACGCACGCCGACATGACCCCACCAGATGCTGAGAAATGTGGCTAGAGCCAACCAGAGACCACTCGTTTGCAGCATGCCATCCCTCGCAAATCTACACAAATCTTAGCAATTGTGTGCAGTATTACATGGAAGGGCCGGCATGTCAAGTGCGAAGAGGCCGGGTAGGGGAGGGACAACGCATCTATCGCCACTTCCTCATCCGGCCCCCAATAATGCTCCCACTTCTTCGTGCATCACGGCGCGAAATTGGCCCCAACAGGCCCATTTGCCGCTAATCGCCGGATCAGCACGGTCAGGCAGTTGCCGCAAGCGGGCGGCCAGCGCCGGCAACTCGGACGGCAACACCGTGCGCATCTCGGCTACGTGTTCTTCGGGGTCGGCGACGTGCAAGGTACCGCCTACTTCATCGAGCAGAAACACGTAACTCACAAACCGGCGCGGCATGAGATCCGGCGTTGCGTAGGTGATAACGCTCAAAAACCGGCTGATCTGCACTGTGAGGCTGGTCTCTTCGGCAACTTCGCGCGCGAGCGCCGTCGCGATGGATTCAGCCGGCCCGACGCCACCGGTCAAGAGTCGAAAGATCGCTGGCGGGTAATACGTCTTGCGCGCGACCAAGATGCCGCCATTGCGCCGGCGCACGACCATCCCGACTTCACCGACCCGATCGGTCTTGATCAGCGGATCGAATGTGCAATCGGCGAGCACGACGTGGCGATAGCGCGGCATGCCATACTGGGCGGCAAGTTCAGCCACTTCAACTTGGTGGTGAACTGGAATGTGGGCAACGATCGATTGAATGTTCATCGGCTACCTCAGCAATCTCCCGCTCTGAGCGCATACTAGGCAGTGCGGGAAGGAGATATGGGACATGGATACACCCGGATTGGGCGCGGCTAGGAGTACGCACCGCTTGGCATTGCGACAAAGGAATATTGGACACGGATACACACAGATGCGACGGATTGGCACTGATTGGGTATAGCACGGAGTACGCCACTCTTGGCAGGGCGAGAGGGCGCAACTACGTATCAATCTTCCGTTGTAGCGCAACCGATGCCAGCGCCGGATCGGGTGAACCGTCGCGCCCGTTACACTCGAATCACCGTCGCAACCGGGCCACAATCGTCAGATCCTTGGCCGGCCACGTCGCCAAATCCTGCTGGGGATGATGCGAGTCGCTACCGCCGGAGACGAGCAGGTTATGCCGCTGGGCCGCTGCGAGCAACCGCGCGCGGGTAGCGGCGTCGTGGGTTGGGTAATAGACCTCAATCCCATCAAGGCCCGCCGCCGCCAAAGCAGCAATATCATCATCAGTGGCCGGAATGGCATAGATGCCTTTGTCGCGGCCCGGATGGGCCAACACCGCTAACCCGCCGAGATCGTGGGCAACGCTGATGATCTCGTCAACACTCAACGGACGGTACGCCGCGGCAAAATGGGTCAAGATGAAGCGCATCCCAGCCTCTTCATCACCCTCGCCGGCCACCCGTCCGGGCAAGTCATTGTGGCGCGCCAACGCCAGCGCGACATCGGCCACCGTGGGCGGGCGGTCACGGTCGCCGAGGCCGGGCAGCCGAAAGCCGGCGGCGGGCAGATCGCGCATTAATTGCGCCGCATCAGACGCATTGCGATTGACGACCTCAGCGCACAGATCGAGCAGGGCCGGCGCTTCCGGGTCAACCCCATACACCAGCGTATGCCAGAGCTTGCCGTTAAACGCGCTATCAATCTCTACCCCGCTGACCACCTGCACCCCGTAGTGCATCCCGGCCATCGCGGTGGTAATCACATTCGCCGTCGTATTGTGATCAGTCACCGCGATCATCGTCAAGCCGCGAGCCGCAGCCGCCACCGCCAACGCCACCGGCGTCCACGTTGCATGGTGGGGGGTAGCGTTGGTATGAATATGCAAATCAATCATGGGCGCTCCACCGGCAGGTTAGCCGCCTGCCACGCTTCAATCCCGCCTTCGAGCACAGCGACCGGCCCGTAGCCAAGATCACGGAAGATCTGCGCGCCGCGCTGGCCCGCCTCTGGCCGGCTGGCATCGCCATACGCAATGATGACACCACCGGATGGCAACGCTGCCAGTCGCTGGTTAAGATCAGGCGACGCCAAACTGAGCGCGCCGGGCAAATGCGCAGCTTTGTAGGCATCACCTGAACGCATATCAACAAAAATTACCTGACCGGCTTGCCAGCGTTGATGCGCGTCAGCCACTGAAATCACCGGCGCTGGCGGGCTGTTACTGAAATCGCCGTGGCCAGCCGCCGTCTCAACGGTTGGCGCAACCGTCGGAGTGGCAGCCGGCGCCGGCGCACCGGTTCCGGTGATGACAAAAGCGAGCACGCCGGCCAACAGCACAATGCCGCCGATAATCGCCGGCAAGCGCCACGCCGGCGGTTGGTTGGTGTAAGTTGGTTCAAAATGTTCCATACATCAAATGTGGTAGTGTCTACATCCTCGCGGTATTATAATGCAGATAGCTGTTCGCCAGCGCATTGCGCTCACTCACAGGAACTGCCTTATGATCACCGCACTGCTCCCTCATCTGTACCAAGTACGCTTGCCGCTCCCCTTCGCACTCAATCATGTGAACGTCTATCTGCTGCGCGATGCGCAGGGCTGGACGGTAGTCGATACCGGTTTGCACACCCCTGCCGGTGAAGCCGGTTGGCAAGCCGCCTTCGCCGAGCTCGGCATCGAACCACGCCAGATTCACACCATCGTGCTCACCCATTTTCACCCCGACCACTTCGGCATGGCCGGCTGGCTGCACGAGCGTTCGGGGGCGCGCGTGCTGCTCGCGCCGCGCGAGATCGAACTGGCCGAAGAGGTGTGGATGCACCGCGCCGACCATGATGATCCTAGTTTACGCCATTTTCTCCGTCACGGCATGCCCGCCGATCTCGTGCAACAGGTCGTCGGCGCGATCGCAGCCTTACGCGCCGCCACCCGGCCTCATCCGCCGCTCACGCCGCTGCCGGCGGGTACATGGCTCACGATGGGAGAGCGGCGCTTTCTGGCGATCCATGCCCCCGGCCACAGCGATGGCCAGTTGGTCTTTTACGCTCCAGATGACCGGCTGGCGCTGGTCGGCGATCAAGTGTTGCTCAAGATCACACCGCACATCGGTGTCTGGCCGGAAAGCGAGCCGGATCCGTTGCGCAAATATTTGGCCTCGCTGAACGAATTGGCGACGCTTGATGTCGAGCTAGCGCTGCCCGGCCATGGCAAGACGATCACAGCGTGGGCCGAGCGGGTAGCCGAATTGCAAGCGCATCACCACGAGCGGCTGGCCGTGATGCTGGAAGCGGTGCGCAACGGCGCAGAAACGGCCTTTGCTGTCGCGCAGCACGTCTTTGCCGTCGAACGTTTCACCCCCCACGAGGCGCGGTTTGCGATTGCCGAAACGATTGCCCACCTCGAATTGCTGGTGGCTGACGGTATGATAACCCGCCACGAAGACGATGAGTTGGTGCGGTATACGGCTTAAATTGTCATTGCGAGGGAGCGGCGGCCCCCAGCCACGCTGGAGCCGCCCGACCGAAGCAATCTCCCCCTTCCCCACTTGTCATTGCGAGGGAGTGGCGGCCCCCAGCCACGCGGGGGCCGCCCGACCGCAGCAATCTCCCGTTTCAGCGGTAGAGATCCCTGAGCGGGCATCTCCCGCGCGCGCGGGAGATTGCTTCGCCGCC
>JAUQOZ010000363.1 GCA_030550625.1 Chloroflexota bacterium
GTGGTGGCGTATGATTTCGGCCTCAAGCGCACGATCTTGCGCCGGTTGGTCGATCACGGCTGCCGGGTGACGGTGGTGCCAGCGACGACGTCACCCGCTGATGTGCTGGCGCTCCAGCCCGACGGCATCTTCTTCTCGAATGGGCCGGGTGATCCGGCGGCGGCGACTTACGCGGTGGCCAACTTGCGCGCTTTGTTGGGTAAGCGGCCCATTTTTGGCATCTGCCTCGGCCACCAACTGATGGGGTTGGCACTGGGAGGGCGCACCTACAAGCTGCCGTTCGGCCATCACGGCGCGAACCATCCGGTGCGCTATTTGCCAACTGGCAGGGTTGAGATAACTTCGCAGAACCACGGCTTTGCCGTTGATCCCGACACGTTGCCGGCAGGGGTTGAGCTGACCCATATCAATCTGAATGACCAGACGCTAGAGGGGTTTAGCTACCCTGAGTTGCACTGCTTTAGCGTGCAATATCACCCCGAAGCCGGGCCGGGGCCGCATGATGCGACCTATCTGTTCGGCCAGTTTACGGCGATGATGGCGGCGTGGCGGCAGGCATAGCCAATGCTATGCCTGCCGTTTAGGGTGAGCTGTACCCGCGCACGATCACACGCACCTCAGCGATGCCGAGGCTGTTGAGCAATTGGGTATAATAGGCTTCGGCGTCGCGAGCGGTTTGTGAGAGGATACCGGCTTCGATCGCAGCTTGCACGAGGGCGGCTTTGGCTTCGGCATCAACCGATTGGAAGAAGCTTTCGAGACTGGTCTGCGGGCAGATAAAGCCGGGGCAGAAGTCGGTGTTTTCGATGATCCGGCTGTTGGCGAGATCGAGCGACACTTGGTCGGTAAAGACTTGCGGCGGCGGGAGCGTGATTTGCGCCCGCCGGCCATCACTGCTCACCCAGATGTCTTCGGGCCGCAGTTGGCTGAGGTCAATCCCTGCCGGTACCCGCCCGCGAATCAACACCAGAAACTCTTGCCGTACCCCCAGATTGCGCAGAAACGACGCCCATCCCGCCGGCGCGTCGAGATGGCGCACTTCCACCCCAGCGTAATGCTCGATGAAGATCTGCTTGTTAACCCGCCGTACGGCCTCGATAAGCTGCGGGCCAACGGTGGTTGTGACTGACGTGGGTGGCGCTGAGGCATGCTGGAACGCTTGCACGACGCTCCAGACTAAAAACAACACCGCCGCAATGGCCAACCCGTTCCAGACCAGCTTCAGCGTGCGCACACTCGCCTCCGGGAACTTACGACGATAGCGGTTCGATCACCACCCGGCTAAACCCCAGCTCATCGATTAGCCACCGTTCGAGACGACGATAGCTCACTTCGCTCGCGATGCTAATCAACTCAGGATCATTCGCCACGCGCTGGCGTATCTCGGCCCGTGCCTGCGCAAGAGCCTGATTCTGGGCCGCCGTGATCTGCGTTCCGATCCAGCGCCGCGACTCACCGATCACCTCAATCTCGATCGGGTTGGGTTCGCCATCAATGGCAGCGCGCGGCAAACGGATCGTCAGCGTATTGCCATCGCGCTGGATCTGAGCCCGGCTCAGATCAACCGTCAACCGTACCTCAGCCGTCACCTTCAGCGTAATTTCATCACGGCCAAAGAAGCTCTGGGCGCCGCTCACCGTGGTTACAGTCGTAACCGGAAACTTGATCGACAAGCCGATCGCCGGATCGATCCGGCGTAAATCAGGTAGGGGGATGAGGGTTGGCGCTGCCGGTGGTACGGTGGGAGGTAACGGTGTGAAGGTCGGTGGCGTGGTAGGCCACGGCTCAGGGGTGAGCGGCGTGACCGCCGGCGTTGGCTGAGCCCAGCCGCGGTTGATGAACAGCAGCAAGCCCGCCAGTGCTACGGCAATCACGCCGCTGATAATCCAATTGATCGTTCGCTGCTCCATTGCCGGCTCAACCACTAGGCCTTCAACATCACATAATCCACCGTCACTGCTTGCAACCGTTCCAGATCAACTTCGGCTCCGCTGCCCGGCCCGGTGGGCACGGTCAACGTACTGTCAGGGTTCAGCGTGAACGGGTTCGTGACGATATCTTGGTGGAAGTAGCGGTCGTTGGCGCTGATATCGCCGGGCAAGCTAAAGTTGGGCAGGCTGGCCAGCCCAACGTTGGCGGCGCGGCCAATGCCGGTTTCGAGCATGCCGCCGCACCAGACCGGAATGCCGGCGGCTTGGGCCATGTCGTGAATCTGGCGAGCAGCGGTGAAGCCGCCAACTCGTGACGGCTTGATATTGATCACGCCGCAAGCGCGCAGCTCAATCGCCCAGCGGGCATGATCGGGCGAGACGATGCTCTCGTCCAAGCAAATCGGCGTGCGCAGTTGGCGCTGCAATTTGGCGTGATCGATGATGTCGTCGTGGGCTAATGGCTGTTCAATCAACAATAGCTCAAACTCATCGAGTTTAGCCAATTGTGGCGCTTGGTCAAGCGTGTAGATGCTATTGGCGTCAACCTGCAAGCGCAGATCGGGCCAGCGCTCGCGTACCGCTCGAGTTGGCTCTACGTCCCAACCCGGCTTGATCTTGAGTTTCACCCGCTGGTAGCCGGCGCTGACATAGCCCTCGACCACCTCAAGCAAGGCCTCGATTGAGGGTTGGACGCCAACGCTGACGCCGACTTCAACCCGTTGCCGGGTGCCGCCAAGCATAGTGCTCAGGCTCTCGCCGCGTGCGCGGCCAAACAGATCCCACGCTGCGAATTCGAGGCCGGCCCGCGCCATGCGGTTGCCGCGCACGCGGGCAAAGATCGCGTCCACCTCTTCGGGCCGGCTGAGATCGCGCCCCAGCAGCATCGGGGCCAGAATCTCGCGCATCATCACCCACGCCGTCGCCTGCGTCTCTTCGTTGTACCACGGCCCGGCGCCGACCGGCGCTTCACCCCAGCCGATTGCACCCTCGCTGTGCAAGGTCACGATCACCGAGTGATTGGCCTCTTCGCGCCAGCCGCTCGTCTCAAACGGCGACCGGTACGGCAACTTGATGCGCCGCAACTCGATGGCTTCGATCCGCATCAATGCACCTCCAACAACTCCACTTCAAAAATCAGGGTTGCCCCCGGCGGGATCACGCCACCCGCGCCGCGGCTGCCGTAGGCCAAGGCCGCCGGAATGACCAACTGCCGCTTCCCGCCCTCGCGCATCCCGGCCACTCCTTCATCCCAACCGCGGATCACCCGTCCCGCGCCGAGCGGAAACTCAAACGGCTCGCCGCGGCTGAGCGAACTGTCAAACATACTGCCGTCGGTTAGCCAACCGGTATAATGCACCGTCACCGTGCGGCCTGCGGTCGCTGTCGCGCCGTCGCCGACCGCCAAATCGGCATACTTCAGGCCGCTCGGGCTGGTGGTATAGCGATCGGCGGGCAGATCCTGCGGCGCATCCGGCGGGCCGGGCATGATTTCGACCAGCTCAACATCAAAAGTGAGAGTCGCGTTCGGCGGGATCACCGGTGGGTACCCCATCGCGCCATAGCCGAGATGGGGCGGAATAATCAGCCGCGCCTTGCCACCCACCCGCATCAGCCCGATCCCCTCATCCCAACCGGGAATGACCATCCCGACGCCGAGCGGAAAGCGGATCGGCTCCCCCCGCTCGTAAGAACTATCGAACACCGAACCATCGGCGAGCATCCCGCGGTAATGCACCGCCACGACTGAACCGGGTTGCGGCTGCTCGCCGTGACCGGCCTGCACTTCGACATACTGGAGGCCGCTAGGGGTGGTCATTGTACACTCCTGTCTGTTGAGGCCCATGCGGGCACAAAAATAAGGCTCTACTGGCCATTCGGGCCGGAGATCAGCGGCAGGTAGATATTCCGGTCAAGTGTGATCGCAAACAAGCGCGGCCAATATTTGCCGGTGACGAAGATCTGGCCGCTGGCCGGATCGTAGGCGATGCCGTTCAAGACATCCGCCGTCGCGCGTTCAGCAGGCGAGAGCAAGCTGCTCATATCAAGCGCGCCGATCACGTGGCCGTTGGCCGGATCGATCAGTACAATTTGATCACTATACCAGACATTGGCAAAGATCACGCCGTTGATATACTCCAGCTCATTCAGCCGGTCACGCGGCTGGCCGTCGATCGTGACCGTCACCGTGCGTACAACGGCCAACTGGCCACTAGCGACGGTTGCCTCCGGGTCGATGAAATAGAGCGTGGCCGTGCCGTCGCTCATGATCAGATGGGTACCGTCGTAGGTTAGCCCCCACCCCTCACGCGGCATCGTCGCTGGCGGTGTGGGGTAGGTAAAGGTGCCGATCCGTTCAAAGGTGGCGGCGTCGTAGATCAAACCAAGGCCATTCTGCCACGTAATCTGGAAAATCCGGTCGCCAATCTGCGTGATCCCCTCGCCGTACAACGTTGGATCGCCGAGATCAACACTGCGCAGCACTTGGCCGGTCGCCAGATCGACTTCGCGCAGCGACGAATTAGCGTAATCGCCGGTACCCTCGTACAAGCGGCCCGGCCCAGCCACAATCAAGCCTTGCGTCCATGCACGGGAATCGTGCGGATAATCGGCGACCACGCGGTACGGCAACAACGGCAGCGACTGGGCCGGAGCGGCGTCCGATGACTCTACGATCGGGATGGACACCGTAGCTGGGGTTGGGGTTGATGTAGCCGCTTGGGCCGGCGCCACCGCCAGCGGGATCGACACCACCGCGCCGGTTGGCGTTGGCGAAGGCGTACTCGCGGGTGAGCGAACGCAAGCCGCTAACAACCACAATCCTGCCAACCAGAATACCCAGCGGAACCGCATACGAACACCTCACATTGAACCGGCAGAGGTATTGTACCACCTTTAACCAGATGTGCTGAACGGCGCATCGCTATTGCTCTGGGTCTACGGTGGCGCGAACGGCGGGTTGGCGATGATGGAGTCCGGCAGGACACTGCCGCTGTACTGTGTTTCATCTTAACCAGTTGATTGATCGGGGCAATTACGTCGATGTCGTTTGGCATGCGGCAGGACACTGCCGCACTCCATGGCAAGGCATTGCCTCCGCAGGTTCTGTGTACGGCGGCGCGAACGGCGGGCCAGATATGATGGAATGCGGCAGGCAACATGCCGGCCTCGATATCGTCCATTGTGAGACTTGCGAGCGATGGGCCAGCCATGATGGCATGCGGCAGTATCACTGCCGCACTCCATGGCAGCGCCTATTGCCTGATCCGGTTGTCGCATGATTACTGCAATGACGGCAACTTTTCATTATGCGCGCGCGCGATCCCTGCTACAATGAAAACAGGATTCACCTTACTCATCAGCGCAAGGAGGCGCACCATGACGAACAAACCAAAGGCTGTTCCAGCCGAGCAAGAGATTCGCTACTGGATGCGCACCCCGGCCATCACCATTAATCTCGCCGCGCCGCTGAGCGAGGCGCTGGCATTGATGCGCGAGCACGATATCCGGCGCTTGCCAGTGGTGGTCGATACCGGCGAACTACGCGGTATCATCACGCAAGGCGACATTCGCGGCGCCGATGTCATGCGCGTCGCTGGGCTTGATCCGGTCGATATTGCGCAGGCGCTGCGGAATGTGAAGGTCTACGAAGTCATGACCGAGAACCCGATCGCGGTCACGCCAGAGACCGGTCTGCGCGAGGCAGCCTTGCTCATGATCGAGAACAAGATCGGTGGATTGCCGGTGGTTGACGATCAAAACCGGGTGATCGGCATCATCACCGAGAGCGATCTGTTCGAGGCGCTGGTGCAACAACTCGAAACGCATCCCCGCTTTTAAGGTGAATGACTATGAAGCACCCAGCAGGGGTGGGGCTATGCCCCACCCCTTATTGATGTCTCGCATTCGCTTGATCCTTTTGTCATTGCGAGGGGCTTCGCCCTTTTGTCATTGCGAGGGAGCGGCGGCCTCTAGCGGTGCTGGGGGCCGCCCGACCGAAGCAATCTCCTGCTTTAGCGCGAGCAATGCCTGCGCGGTTGCAATGCGTACTCGTGGGGGCATCACACCGTGCTGCCCCTACAGGCGACGCGCAATGACTGGCGGTGGCGGCGTGCTGTTGTCATTGCGCGGGCGCGGAGCGCCCGCAGCAATCTCCTGCTTTAGCGCGAGCAATGCCTGAGCTGGCGCAATGCGCACTCGTGGGGGGCATCACACCGTGATGCCCCTACAGGCGGAATAACTCTCATTTTTGAGATCGTCTTAAACCAAAATTGATCAAAACTTAATATACTATTAACATCTCTCGATTAAGATAAGATCGCTTAGATAGATTCACCAACTATCACAGCAAACACTGGCTATTACCTTATCTCACCCGACCGGAATCGCCCTATGCAGTCTTCCCCCTTTGATGACAAAACCGATCTCGCGCAATTGCAGCGGCTGCGTGCTGCGATCAACGACGCTGCCCTGCTTATCACCGAGGCTGATGGGCAAGGTATTATTACCTATGCTAACCCCGCTGCCCAGCACTATTTCGGGTATAAGCCTGAAGAATGCATCGGCAAAACGGTGTTGGAACTGACCCATCCCGACGATCGTGAGCAACTGCAACAGAACGTGATCGAATGGGTAACACTTGGCCTGCAAACCGCCACGAGCGAAAATAGAATCATTCACCGCGATGGAACGGTCTTCTACTTTCTATGGTCGGTGACGATCCATTACAACGATCAGGGGCTGCCAGTTGGCTTTACCTCCATCGGGTACGATATTTCGCAGCAGGAACGGTTGCGGAAGGAGCTATTCGAGAGCCGTGAGATGCTCCAAACCGTGATCGATAACTTGCCGTTAGGCGTATTCTGGAAAGACACAGAGTTACGCTTCCTCGGCTGTAATCGGCGCGCGTTGGAGGATGCCGGTTTCACCAGTTTTGCTGAAATGATCGGCAAGACCGATTTCGAGTTGCCGTGGCGTGATCAGGCTGAACGCTACCAATACAGCGACCGTTTAGTGATGGCAACCGGCCCGAAAGCGAATATTGAAGAGAACTTCACCCGCGGCGATGGAACGATCATTCGCATTCGCACGACAAAGAAGCCCTTGCAGCGCGATGGTGAAGTGATCGGCGTGCTCGGCTTTTACGAAGACGTAACCGGCTTGCGCCAGCAGGAAGAAGGGTTGCGTACTTTCCGCTTGTTGGTCGAAAACGCTCCTGAGGGGATTGGCATTGTCGATCCAACCTTGCGGATCACGTATGCCAACCCGGCCTTTGCCAAGATGCTTGGCTACGAGTCGCTTGACGCGCGCGCGTGGCCTGAACTTGTCCATCCCGAGGATCACGACCGCTTAGCTGCGCTTGCGCAGCAGTCAAGCCAAGCCGGCAGCGTGCAGACCACCATCCGCTACCTGCACCGCGATGGTTCAGTGATCACCGCGCAGCTTGCGTTGCCGGCCCTACGCGACCGTGATGGTTCGTTGTTGGGGTATGCCGTGATCAACCGCGACCTCACCGAATCGTTGCGCTTTGAAGCGCAGGTGCGCGCCGGTGAGCAACGCCTGCGGGCGTTATTGCAGGCGTTGCCTGATATGTTTTTCCTCCTCGACCACAATGGCGTGTTTCTCGATTTCAAAGCCGATAGCAATGATGATCTCGCCTTGCCGCCGGAAGCCTTTCTCAATCGGCGGGTGGATGAAGTCTTACCGCCGGAGCTAGCGGCTTTGACACTCAGCCACATCGAAGTTTTGCGCCAAACCGGCCAAATCCAGCGCTACGAGTATCAGATGCTGGTTAAGGGCGAACTGCGCGATTACGAAGCGCGCATGACAGCCAGTAACGATAATGTGTTAGTGATTATTCGTGACATTACCGAGCAGCGTCGCGCCGAGCGCGAACGACAGACGCTCGCCGTCCAAGAGCAGGTGATTCAAGCGCAGCAGGCGATTTTGCGCGAATTGAGCACGCCGCTGTTGCCGATTGCCGATGGGGTGGTGGCGATGCCGTTGATCGGCGCCATCGATAGCGCCCGTGCCCAACAGATTCTCGAAGCGTTGCTCGAAGGCGTCAGCCGGCATCGGGCGAAGATTGCCATCATTGACATCACTGGCGTTAAAGTGGTCGACACCCAAGTCGCTAGCGCGCTGATCCGCGCCGCCCAAGCCGCCGGTCTGCTCGGCGCGCAGGTGGTGCTGACCGGCATTAGCCCCGAAATTGCCCAAACGCTGGTGCAGATTGGTGTGACGATGCAAGGCTTGGTTACGCGGGCAACTCTGCAAGAAGGCGTTGCCTATGCCCTGCGCAGCCAGCCGGTGAATGGCCGGGTGGCGACTGGCAAGCGGGTGGCGTAGTTGGTGTATGCCTACCGCCGAGGAGTGCAGAGGGTACGGTCATCCCTTTGCGCCCTCGGCGTTCCCCTGCGTCTTTGCGTTTACCATCTCTGCGCCTTTGCCCCCTCTGCGTCGTTGCGTTGACGCCCTCACCCCCCGGCCCCCTCTCCCACCTGACGGCGGGCGAGGGGGAGTCACCGGCTGCGCGGGTGAGGCATTGCCGGAGCGGAACACAGCAGCGCTCCTCTCCTGCGAGGCGGGAGGGGCGCTGG
>JAUQOZ010000267.1 GCA_030550625.1 Chloroflexota bacterium
GCGCCAGCGTGGTTGCGGGCGGAGGAGCCAGCCGCGCCGAGCGACGTGCCGGCGTGGTTGCAGGCCGAAGAGCCAGCCGCGCCGAGCGAGGTACCGGCGTGGTTGCGGGCGGAGGAGCCAGCCGCGCCGAGCGATGTGCCAGCGTGGTTGCGGGCCGAAGAGCCAGCCGCGCCGAGCGAGGCGCCAGCGTGGTTGCAAGAGGAACCAGCCGCGGCAAGTGATGTGCCGGCGTGGTTGCGGGCGGAGGAGCCAGCCGCGCCGAGCGATGTGCCAGCGTGGTTGCAAGATGCCTCAGCAGGCCACATTGAAACCCCTGACTGGTTGAATACAGAAGCGCCAGCAGATGCGATGCCGTGGCTGCAAGCCGAATTAGCGGGATTGCCGGCAGCCGCTGAACCGCCACCGACGACAAGCTCAACGAGTGACGAATTCTTTAGCGGTGCAGAACTGCCGCCATGGTTGCGCGCCTCTTCTGAACGAGTGGTTGAACCGACTGTCTCTCCTTCCATCACGTGGTTGGAGCGTTTGCGCAATCGTGAAGCGGAAGTTGAAGAGGAGGCAGTTGCTGCTCCAGAGATTGCGGTCATCAAGCCACCCTTGCCGGCTCCTGCGTCACGCACGGCTGATCAGGTTGCAGCCATGGCCTTGCTCGAACGGTTGATCCAGTCGCCTTTGCCAATGCCGGCGCCGGTCGAACAACCGGCTGCTGTGCGCCGCCGTTTACCGGCGATGGAGCAAGTGCTCGCATTGGCACTGCTGGTTGTCGTCTTGGTAGGCACGTTATTGCCGAATCTGATGGGGCCGTTTGTACAACAGGTGCAACCCTCGCCAGCGGCGATTGCGCTCAGTGAACGGTTGGCTGCTTTGGGTAGCGATGATGTGGTGCTCGTCGCGTATGAATGGGGCGCGCAGCGGGTTGCTGAATTGCGCCCGCTTGAGCAGGCGTTGCTCGATCAATTAATTGTCGATCGCACCAAGTTGATCATTGTCAGCACCGATTTGCAAGGCGCGTTGCTCTCGTTCGATTTGATCGGCCCACTCCGCGCGGCTGGGTATAACAACGAAAATGGTGTTACCTTCGGCGGGCGCGATTACGTGTTGCTGGGGTACCGTCCGGGTGGCGAGTTGGCGTTGCGGAGTATGGCGATCGATCTGCGCGCGCAGTTGCGCCGTGACTATACCGGTCAAGATGCGACTGCCGGTCTCTTAGCAACGCGCCCTGATGGTTCGCCGCGCGTGCAGACGCTGGCCGATCTGGCGTTGATTGTGGTGATGGCTGATCAGGTGCAAGATGTGCAAGCTTGGATGGAGCAGATCCATAGCGCGGCGCCAGAGGTGCCGATTGCCTTCTTGTTACCGCAGGAGGTTTATCCGCAAGTCTTGCCCTATCTGCGCTTGCCAAACGTCTATGCAGTGGCCGGCCAGCGTGGCGCAAGCGATCTGTTAGCTGCTGGCGTCGCCGATGAAGCGGCAACCACGATGCTCGCGGTACAGACATGGGCGACGATTGCATTTGTGGTGGTGCTAGCATTAGGCGGTCTTGTTGTGGTCATTGGCCGGTTACGGCCCGCAGCGCGAGGGAAGGCTTGATGGATGTTGCGATGACGCTGATTCCGGTGTTGCTGACCCTCTTGGTCTTTAGCCGTTTAGTAGGTGATACACCGGCGTTTCGTTTTGTCCAATATCTCTTTGTTGGCGTGGCGTTAGGCTATGCGGTGGTGGTTATCTACCATCAGGTGCTGCGTCCAGCAGTGATCGATGTGCTGGCAGTGAGCGGCCAGCCAGTGTTGGCGACGGTGCGCTTGATCCCGTTTGTGTTAGCGGTGTTGTTGCTCACCCGCGTGAGCGGCCAACAGACCGCTTCGTGGCTGGCGAATATCCCGCTGGCGTTGGTGTTTGGGGTGGGTGCAGCGCTGGTAGTCGGCGGCGCTTTGATCGGGACGATTCTGCCGCAAGTGCTCGATGCCACCCGGCAAGATATGTCCTCTCCGGCAGCCGTGCTGGGCAGCGTGGTGTTATTGATTGGATCGATTGTAACGCTGCTCTCCTTTACGCTAACCCGTTCGTCTGATCCCAACCGCCAGCGCTGGATTGATAGCGCGGCGCGGGTAGGGCGGTGGGTGCTGTTGCTGGCCTTTGGCTTCTTTTTAGCCGGCAGTGTTAGTTCATACCTCGCTGCGTTGAACGAACGGTTGCTGTTTATTGTGGAATGGGTGCGGGCCGTGTTGGGCGCCTAGGCCGTAAAGGATAACGAGCATGGTTGAGGTTGTGCGCGCGGTGTTGGTCGTGGAAATTGGCAGTGTCACCACGCGCGTGTCGCTGATCGATCACGTTGATGGCGAGAGCCGGTTGATTGGTCAAGCCGAGACGCTCACCAGCCGCGAGTTGCCGTATCAAAATATCTTCTTTGCCGTGCAAGAAGCGACGGCGCAGTTAGCTGATCTCACTAGCCGCCAGTTGTTGCGCGATGGCCGCTTGCTGATGCCGCAAACCAGCGCCGGTGACGGGATCGATGCGGTGGTGGTGATGGCATCAGCGCTCGAACCGTTGCGGGTGGTCGTGACGGCGGTGGCCGCTGATGTTTCGGCCCGCAGCGCCTTGCACGCGGTGCGTGGCGTGCCAAGCGTCACGTTAGCCGTCTTGACGCTCGATGATACGTTGGGCCGCCCGCCAGTAACTGATGATCAATCGTGGATCGAACGCCAACTCGAAACGCTGCTGCCGCTCTCGCCCGATGTGATTGTCGTGACCGGCGGGGTTGACGGGGGGGCGGTTGAGGCGATGAGCCGGCTGGCCCATCTGGTCAACCTCAAACTCTTGTTTAACGAAACCATTCAGGAACCGTTGCCTACCGTCATCTATGCCGGTAATACCGCGGCGCAAGCGCAGGTGCAGATGGCGTTGCGCGACCGCAATGCCGATGTACTGGCCGTGGCCAATGTGCGCCCGGCGCTTGACCGCGAAGCCCTCTCGCCGTTGCGGCAGGCGTTGCTGGCCCGATATGCGCGCCAATTGGCCGATCTGCCCGGTCTCAGCCAGTTCGATCGCGACCATCTCACGCTTTGCACGGTGGTTGAGGCGCAGTATGCAATGACCCGGTTTCTGGCCGAGCGGCGGCAACAACCGGTCTTGTATGTTGATGTGGGGGCAACGGCGACCACGTTGATGGCGGCTGCGCCCGGTGAGATTCATGCGGCGATCCACGGTGTGCGTGGTACGGCCTATGGTGTTGCCAATCTGCTGAACGAAGTCGGGCCAGCCGCAATGAGCCGCTGGCTGCCGTTTGCAATTGATGAGTCAGAGCTGGTGGAACGGCTGCTCAACCGGGTGTTACGCCCGCAGACGATGCCGGCGACGCGCGAGGAATGTTATCTCGATTTGGCGCTCACCCGTGAGGCGTTGGCGCTGGGGATGGCTGACCTGCGCGACGCAGCGCCTGATCTTGAGTATAGCCGGTTATTTGCCAGCGGCGGGCCGTTCATTCATGCCCCGCATCCCGCTATGGCGTTACTGGCCTTGCTCGATGGCTTGCAACCCGGCAACGATCTGCCCGGCTTGTTGTTGCATGTGCATCTTGACACGCTCAGCCTGTTGGCAGTGTGTGGCGCATTGGCTACCATCAGCGCCGAGGCCGCTTTGTCGGTGTGTGACCACGATCTCTTAGCGAATACGCCGTTGGCAACATGTATCGTGTTGCAAGGCGGCAGCCGTCTCGGTGAGCCGGTGGCTGAGGTGGAGCTGATTACGGTTGGCGGTGGCAGTGAGACGGTGCAGGTGCGTTATGGCGAGATAGCGCGTCTGCCGCTATCACCGGGACGATATGCGCAGGTGAAGGTGAAGCCGGTCGCTGGGGTGCGGGTTGGCCGCGATGCTCCCGGTGAGCCGGTCGAGAGCGATCCGGCTGAGGTGCCGGGCAGCCTGCTTGGTCTCATCATTGATGCGCGCGGGCGTCCGCTCGTTTTGCCTGAAAATGGCGCCGAGCGGCGCCGATTGCTGTGGTCGTGGCTGCGCGCGCTTGGCGCCGAACGCAGCGATAGCCCCTATCCTGAACCGGAAATCGCCTTGCCGCCGGCTCCTGATGTGCCCGAAGCGGCCCCGCCGCCGGCAGCGGCCAAGCCACGGCAAGGGTGGTTTGGGCGCAAGAAAGCGGCTGGGCCGGAGAGCGAAACCCCGCCGCCGGCAGCGGCCAAGCCACGGCAAGGGTGGTTTGGGCGCAAGAAAGCATCTGAGCCGGCGACAGCACTAGCCTCGCCGCCGGCAGCGGCCAAGGCGCGGCAAGGGTGGTTTGGCCGCAAGAAATCGTCTGAGCCAAAGGTGGAAGAATCGCCGCCATCAATGCCAAAGCAGTAGGGACGGGTGTCTCACCCGTCCCTCACCTCGCTCCTCGCCCCTGTTTACTCACCCGCCAGCTCGGCCATCACCGCCGCAAATGCCTCCCGGCTAGGGCGCAAACGCTCCTCTGGCAACGCCGCGATTGGCGTCTGGCCGATCCCCAACGTTTCGGCCAGCGTGGGCCGGCGCTCGTTCAGGTAGATCAATCCGGTCACAAATTCGTTTGCCGCCCGCGCCTCTTCGAGCAGAGCCAGCGCCGCCATCCGGTTAGTAGGATCGTGATCGCGGTGCAGCTTGCGCAGCCGGATCACCGGCCCGTCATGCAGTTGCACATCGCGCGCCTCACCCGGTTCGTAATCGATCGTTACCGCTTCGTAGTGCGGAATGAAGCTAATGTCGTGGATCGGCGACTCGTGGGTTTTGCCGTAGGTGTAACTCTTGGTCGAGCGGTCGTGGTTGTTGAAGGTAACGCACGGGCTAATCACATCGATCACCGCCGCGCCGTGGAAGTTGAAGGCGGCTTTGATCAGTTCACGCACCTGCTTGGCGTCGCCGGCAAACGAACGGGCCACGAAGCCGCAGCCGGCCAAGATCGCTTCGGCGCACACGTCAATCGGCGGCAAGTGATTGACGCCGGCGTGCTTCAGCTCTTGCCCCTCGTCGGCGGTGGCTGAGAATTGCCCTTTCGTCAGGCCATACACTCCGTTGTTTTCGACAATATAGACTATTGGCACATTCCGCCGCAGCAAGTGAATAAACTGGCCGAGACCGATGCTCGCGGTGTCGCCGTCGCCGCTGACGGCCAGCGGGCGCAGGGTGTGGTTGGCAAGATGCGCGCCGGTCGTGACCGAGGGCATCCGTCCGTGCAGCGAATTGAAGCCGTGCGAGCGGCCAAGGAAGTACGCCGCCGACTTGCTCGAACAGCCGATGCCGCTCATGCGGATGACGGTATGTGGTGGTAACGAGAGTTCAAACGCGGCGGCGATGATCTGGCTAGCGACCGAATCATGGCCGCAACCAGCGCAGAGGGTCGAAGGCGCGCCGCGGTAGTCGTTTTTGGTCAAGCCAATCGCATTCACAGGTGCTTGGGTCATCGTTGTCCCTCTATCTTGCAACACCGCTTACTTGCTCATCACCAGCGCCAGATCACGCATCTGTTCCAACGCCGCCATCACCTGATCGCGCACGAACGGCGCAGTGAGCGGCAAGCCATCGCACCACGCCACCGAAGCGAGCCGGGTGGCGTAAGCCGGGCAATGGAGCTGGAGCAACTGGCGCAACTGGCCATCGTGATTCTGCTCGATCACCACACAGTATTGGTGGCGGGCGATAAAATCGGTCACTTCCGGGCCGAGCGGCAATGCGCGCACCCGCATACTGCTGGCGGCAATGCCGGCGGCGGCCAGCAAGTCACGCGCTTCAGCAATTGCCGGTGTGGTCGAGCCAAACCCGATCAGTCCGACGGTGGCCTGCGGGTGGAGATCGATCACTGGACGCGGTACCATGCGGCGAGCCGTTTCGTGTTTGCGCCAGAGCCGGGCCATATTGCGCTGCCAATCGTCGGGTCGCTCGCTATAGACGTTGCGCTCGTTGTGGCCGGTGCCGCGGCTGAGCGTCGCCGCCAGCGGGTGTGGGTTGCCGGGCAGCGTCCGGTAGCCGATGCCGTCGCCGTCAACGTCGGCAAAGCGGGCATACGCGGTGAGTTTGGCCAAATCTTCGGCGCTGAGCACCTTGCCGCGTTGCAGCGGTTGTTCTGGGTAGGTGAAGGGCCGGCTCATCCAGATATTCATACCCAGATCAAGATCGCTCAGCACAAAGACCGGCGTTTGTAAAGATTCAGCCAGATCGAAGGCCAGTTGGGCATCGCTATAGCACTCTTCCATCGTACCCGGCAGCAAGACCACGTGGCGCGTGTCGCCGTGCCCCAGATAGTAGACCGAGAGCAAGTCACTCTGCGCAGTGCGGGTTGGCAGGCCGGTCGAAGGCCCAACCCGCTGCACATCCCAAATCACTGCCGGAATCTCGGCAAAAAAGCCAAGCCCGGCGAACTCGGTCATCAGCGAGATGCCCGGCCCGGAGGTGGCGGTCATCGCGCGCGCGCCGGCCCACCCGGCGCCGATCACGATTCCCAGCGCAGCGATCTCGTCTTCGGCTTGCACGATAGCGCAGGTGGCGCCACCGCCAGCCGGACGCAGGCGGGGGAGATAGCTCTCGAGCGATTCAATCAAGCTGCTGGACGGGGTGATCGGGTACCACGCTACTACGCCAACACCGCCGGTAATTGCGCCGATCGCAGCGGCGGTGTTGCCGTCAATCAGCATCATGCCGGCGGTGGCCTGCATCCGGGTGACCCGGAAACGGTGATGGGCCGGCGAGGGGTTGTTAGCGGCCCACGCCTGCGCTGCGCGGATCACAGCCAGATTCAGCTCGACTGCCGATGATTTACCGCGGAACTGGTGTTGCACGGCCTTGGTCAAAGCGGTATCTTCGATGCCTAACAACGTCGCCAATGCGCCGACGTACACCATATTCGCGGCATACGGGCGCAGGCGTTGGCTCACGCCTACCTGATCGAGGATCTGGCGCACAGGGAGGGCAAGCGGGATAATGTCAGCGCGCTGTGGTTGCCATGGCCCATCAGCCGGGTAGAGACAGATCCCTCCTGCCGGCAACTGGGCGAGGTCTTCTTTCGCCGTGCGCGGGTTAAACGCCACCAGAATTGGTGTCTCAGCGGGGCGAGCGGTATAGCCGGCTTGGCTCACCCGCAGCGTGTACCACGTCGGTTCACCTTGGATGTTGGAAGGAAAGAGATTCTTGCCAGAGACGGGAATACCCATCTGAAAGATGGCCCGCATCAGTACCATATTCGCCGTCTGGCTGCCGGAACCGTTCACCGTGGCGGCAGTGATGGCGAACTCGTTGACGATCGGTTGGGGGGATTGCATAGCCTCCTCGCAGCGCAAGCTCGACATTGAGCGATAGGGGTATTATACGAGGGAGAGGCAGGTTATGGCAAGGAGCGGCGTTGCTGGGCAACGCCGCTCCGGTAGAGGCTTGACGCTCCTTGCGTTTCGCTATGACTCGGTAATCGTAATGCCCAGAATCGTCTCACCCGGCCTCGTCAGATCGGCTGGATTGCTCGGATCGCGCAATGGGATGCCGTCAACAATCTCTTGGCCCTGAATCACGCGGCCAAAGATGGTGTATTGTTCGTTGAGCCATGGGGCTGGCGCGGTGGTGATGAAGAACTGCGAGCCGGCGCTGTTGGGATCCGACGAACGGGCCATGGCGACGATGCCGGGTTGGTCGAAGAGGATCTTGTCGGTAAACTCAGCCGGGATTGAGTAGCCGGGGCCGCCGGTGCCGTCGCCTTTAGGATCGCCGCCTTGGGCCATAAAGTTCGGCAGCACGCGATGCCACGTCAACCCGTTGTAGAAGTTCTGGCGGGCAAGGAAAACGAAATTGTTGACCGTCTGCGGGGCGATGTCGGGCAACAGCTCGATCACAATCTCGCCGCGGGGCGTGTAGATGGTCGCGGTGTACTTCTTGGCCGGATCAATCGTCATTGGCGGCGGGCTGTTATATTGGTAGGTTGTCGCGGTTGGCATAACCTGCATTGCACTTGATGCCGGCGTGGGCGCAGCGGTAGGCGCAGCGACGGTTGGGAGCGGCGGTGTAGTTGGCGCTGGCGCGGCGGCTGGCGGCGCTGCCCGGCTGATCAACAAACCGGCGACGAGGCCAAGGATCAGTAACAGAATGGCGATGGCCACGATGCCGGCCAATGGGTTGGTGGTTGAAGATGGACGTTGTGTACTCACAGGACACCTCAATGCAATCTGAATCTGCCGCAGGCATTATACCGGCGAGCAGGCAGGCGTGACAAGTGCCGTAACCGGTTGCGGCAAGACTGCTATGTTCATCTCAGACGCAAAGGGGGCAAAGGCGATCAACGCAAAGGCGCAAAGGGGGCAAAGGCGCGGAGAATGATCAACGCAAAGGCGCAAAGGGGGCAAAGGCGCGGAGGATGATCAACGCAAAGGCGCAAAGAACGCAGAGGGCGCAGAGGATAATCAACGCAAAGGCGCAAAGAACGCAGAGGGCGCAGAGGATGATCAACGCAAAGGCGCAGAGGACGCAAAGGGGCGCGAAGAGGTGCGAA
>JAUQOZ010000234.1 GCA_030550625.1 Chloroflexota bacterium
GCCCTCACCCCCTGCCCTACTCCCTCTGGCGCGGGAGCGGGGGAAATCGAGAATAGCCACAAAAAGACACAAGAACCTCAACATCTTTGGTGGCTTTTGTGGCTTTTCGTGGCTATGCACATAGCCCCGCAGGGCCGGGCTACTGCTACGAAGCCCGCGGCGCGGGCTGATGCCCCCACCCCTTGCCCCTCCCCCGCTGGGGGAGGGGTGATGGGGAGCGCCGCACGGGGCTTTACGGCATAACACAGCGATCGACAGTTGTACTCGATCAAACGTTCTGTCCGTCCCTCAACATTGGCGCGGGAGCGGGGCGCTGCTGTCACTCGTACTACGATGCCGTTCCCGCACACCACGCGGCTCCCCCTCTCCCGCCGTCAGGTGGGAGAGGGGGTTGGGGGGTGAGGGTTATGACAAGCCGCAAAACGAGCAAAGATGTAGAGGGTTGAACGCCAAGGCGCGAATCACGCAGAGGACGCAAAGGGTGTTTGGGGAAGCGTCACTTCCCATTTGTCATTGCGAGCCGCGCGGTAGGGGCAGAGCGTGGCTCTGCCCGCCGCGCGGCGAAGCAATCTCCCACGAGCACGGGAGCAATCTGCTCAGCTTTTTTCGCTAAAGCAGGAGATTGCTGCGGTCGGGCGGCGCGCTAGCACCGCTCCTCCCTCGCAATGACATAAGGCGCTCAGTTATCGCGATCCATGGAGTGCGGCAGTTTGACTGCCGCACTCCATACACTTAACAGAGATACGCTATACTACCGCGCATAACTGTTCGATCTGTCTGGAGAGACTGCTATGCTCGACCGCGCCACAATTGCCGTTCACGAAGCCAAATTGCTCGACTTGATCGCCCGCCTCGTCCACCTCGAATCGCCAAGCACTGATAAAGCCCTGCTCGATGCCTGCGCTGATGAATTGGCCGCGCTCTTTGCCGGCGTCGGTCAGGTGGAGCGCATCGCTAACCCCGCCGGCGGCGATCATCTGCGCATCACGGTGACTGATGTCGCTGAGCCAGCGTTACCGCCGGCGCTAGTGCTCTGCCATTACGATACGGTGTGGCCGGCAGGAACGGTGGCGCAGCGACCATTTACCGTCACTGCCGACCGCGCTTTTGGGCCGGGGGCGTATGATATGAAGGCTAGCATCGCGATGGTTTACGCCGCTCTTGGCGGGTTTGGCCAGCCAGCGCCGCGGTTGCGCCGTCCGGTTATTGTGCTGTTGACCTCTGATGAAGAGATCGGCAGCCCAACTTCACGGGCGCTGATCGAGGCGACAGCAGCACAAGCGGCGCACGTGTTGGTGATCGAACCGCCAACTGAACCGGACGGCGCACTGAAGACGGCGCGCAAGGGCGGCGGTGCGTTTCGGGTGACGATTACAGGCAAGGCGGCCCACGCCGGGGTCGAACCGGAGAAGGGGGCTAGTGCGATCACCGAACTAGCCCACCAGATTTTGGCGGTGAATGCGCTAGCTAACCCCGCGATTGGCACCACCGTCAATGTTGGCGTGGTTGGCGGCGGCACGCGGCCTAACGTGGTGCCTGCCGAAGCATGGATGGAGGTTGATGTACGGGTGTGGACGCAGGCTGAAGCGGCGCGGATCGAAGCTGGTATGGCGGCGCTACAGCCGGTAACGCCGGGGACGCAAGTAGCGGTTAGCGGCAACGTGCGCCGTCCGCCGATGGAGCGCACTCCGGCTAGCGCCGCGCTCTTTGCCCGCGCTCAAGAGCTAGGTGCAGCGTTGGGGTTAGACATCCGCGAAGGCAGCACCGGCGGCGGCAGCGACGGCAATTTCACGGCTGCGCTCGGCATTCCCACCCTCGACGGATTGGGATGTCCCGGCGCTGGCGCGCATGCCGATCACGAGCAGATTAGCCGGCAGGGGTTGATTGACCGCACTGCGCTGCTGTGCGCGTTGTTGAGTGAGGTGTAGGAGTGGGGAATAGCCACGAAAAGACACAAAACACCCAAACCCTTTTTGTGCCTTTTGCGTCGCTTTGTGGCTATTCACATAGCCTCGCAAGACCGGGCTACTGCTACGACACCCGCGGCGCGGGATGATGCCCCCTCACCCCCAGCCCCTCTCCCACTGGTGTGGGAGAGGGGCGCTGCTGCGTTCCGCTTGAGCGGCGCCTATCCCGCTTACCCGGCAGCACTCCTGCTCCCATCTGATGGTGGAAAAGAGAGTTTGAGGGTGAGGGAAGCGTCACGCCCCGCGTGTCATTGCGAGCCGAGCGGTCGGGAGCGAGCAGTGCTCGCTCCGCCGCGAGGCGAAGCAATCTCCCGCGAGCACGAGAGCCATGCCTGAGCCGGCTGGTTCCGCTACTGGGGGAGATTGCTTCGGTCGGGCGGCACCAGCATAGCTGATCGCCGCCACTCCCTCGCAATGACACCCTAGCAGGCATCTGTTCCGCTCCAAAGGGCCGGGCTACGGTTACGAAGCCCGCTGCGCGGGCTGATGACCCCCACCCCCTGCCCCTCCCCCGCTGGGGGAGGGGTGATAGGGAAATAGCCACGAAAAGACACAAACAACGCAAAACTTTTTGGTGGCTTTTGTGTCTTTTCGTGGCTATTCACATAGCTGCGCCACTTGACAAACATCACTGCGCCGCCTATTATATCATCAAATAATGATATGTTTATGAGGGAACGTACCATGCTCACGGTCGCCAATCCAACGGCGCTAGCGCTGCAAGCCAAGCTCTTTCGCGGGTTTGCCGATCCTTCGCGCCTTGCTATCTTGATCGCGCTACGTAACGGCGCGCGCAGCGTGAGCGATATTGTGCAAGCAACCGGACTCTCGCAACCCAATGTCTCGAACCATCTGGGATGCTTGCGCGATTGCGGGTTGGTGACGGCTTCACCCCAAGGTCGTTTCGTTTACTACGAATTGAGCGACCGGCGGGTCGAGCAGTTGCTCCGGCTGGCTGATGAATTGCTGGCCGATGTCGCTAAAGGGGTGTACGAGTGTACGCGCTACCAAGCCGAGGATGCGAGCGATGAGTGACTCACATGTGCTGGAAGTGCCGGTCAAGGGGATGGATTGCGCCGAGTGCGCTCAGCATGTGCAACAGGCTATCGCCAAATTGCACGGTGTCGAGTCGGTTGATGTTTTGTTGGCCGCTGAAAAGGCCGTGATCCGGCTCGATCCAACCCGGGTTGATCTCCCTGCCATTCGCAAGGCGGTCGAAAGCGCGGGCTATGCTGTCCCTGAAACGGTAACGCCGGCCAACGCTTCGATCAACCAATTCTCGCGCCGGATGACGATCCTGCTGGCGGTGGTGTTCGCGATTGTGTTGGGGATTGTGATCGCCGGCGAGTGGCTCGGTCTGTTTGATCAACTCAACGCATTGATCCCTCTGCCTATTGGCATCGCACTGGTGGTTGCGGGCGGGTGGCCGGTCTTCCGTAATGTGGCGCGAGCGACCCTCCGCCGTCAGATTACCTCGCACACCCTCATGACGCTCGGCGTGATCGCAGCGTTGATTGTGGGTGAATGGGTAGCGGCTGCGATCGTGGTCATTTTCATGCGTGTCGGTGATTATGTCGAGCGATTTACCGCCGAGAACGCCCGCCGAGCGGTGAAGGAATTGACTGCGCTGGCGCCGCAAACGGCGAGGGTTGAACGGGGCGGCGAAGAGGTGGAAGTGCCGGTGGCCGAGGTACAACCCGGCGATACCGTGATCGTGCGGCCCGGCGAGCAGATTCCGGTTGATGGCGAGGTGCTCGCCGGCTATGCCACTATTGATCAAGCCGCAATCACCGGCGAGTCGATGCCGGTGGAAGTGAGCGCCGGTTCGCATGTGTTTGCGGCGACGATTGCCAAACTAGGCAGTCTGCGGATCAAGGCGTTGCGGGTGGGGGCCGATACCACCTTTGGCCGCGTGATCAAGCTGGTCGAAGAGGCGGAAGCGCATCGGGGAGAGGTGCAACGGTTGGCCGACCGGTTTAGCGCCTACTATCTGCCGGTGGTGGCCGGGATTGCCGCCCTGACGTTCTTGATCAGCCGTAACCCGCTGGCAACCGCCGCTGTGCTGGTCGTCGCCTGTTCGTGCTCGTTCGCGTTGGCCACCCCGGTCGCGATGCTGGCCGCGATCGGGGCGAGCGCCAAGCGCGGCTTGCTGATCAAAGGCGGCAAATATCTGGAGGCGTTGGCAAAGGCCGATGTGGTGCTGATCGATAAAACCGGCACGCTGACGTTGGGCCGGCCCCGCATCACCGATGTGATCGCGCTCAACGGCGTTCCCGCGCCAGAGGCATTGCAGCTTGCCGCCACGGCTGAACGGTATTCGGAGCATCCGCTGGCCGCGGCAGTGCAAGAGTTGGCACGGGCGCAGAACCTCACTCTCGCCGAGCCAGAGCATTTTACGGCCATCCCCGGTCTGGGGGTGCGGGCCAAAATACACGGTGCTACGATTACCGTCGGCAATCGCCGGTTGATCCCAGCGGCGGCCTCGTTGCCGCTGGCCGCCCAACTCGAAGCCGAAGGCAAAACCCTCTTGGTCGTGGCACGCGACGACGAACCGATTGCGCTCCTCGCCGCCGCCGATACGCTCCGTCCCGAAACGCCGGCGGCCATCGCCGAACTGCGCGCGCTCGGCATCAAACACATCGAATTGCTCACCGGCGACAACGAACGCACGGCTGCCGCCTTGGCCGGCCAGCTTGGGGTGCAGTACCGGGCGCAGTTACTGCCGGAAGATAAAATTGCGGTGGTGAAGGATTATCAGGCGCGTGGCCATACTGTGGTGATGGTCGGCGACGGCGTAAACGATGCGCCGGCGCTGGCGCAGGCTGACATCGGTATCGCAATGGGTGCTGCCGGAACCGACATCGCGATCGAAGCCGCCCATATCGCTCTGATGCGCGACGATTGGACGCTGGTGCCGCAGGTTTTGCGCATTGCCCGCCGCACGATGGGAGTGGTAAAGCTCAATATCGGGTTTACTGCCGTCTACAATCTGGTTGGGCTCACGCTGGCCGCGGTTGGGTTGCTGCCACCCACCCTCGCCGCCGCAGCGCAATCGTTGCCCGATCTGGGCATTCTCGCCAATTCGGCGCGGCTGTTGCGCCAGCGGTGATGGTTGGGAAGGCTTTCCCAACTGCTGCCAACACTGGCCCGCGCATAGAAGGGAGCCATCGTTATGAATGGCTGGACAACTGAAGACCTCGCTCTGATTGGCGATGCGGATGAGATTGAGTTAGCGGCGCACGCGAGCGGCCAACTGACCAAACCGGTTCCAGTTTGGGTGGTGCGGGTCAACGACAATCTCTATGTGCGCTCGTACCGCGGCCACGCTGGGGTATGGTTTCGCGCCGCGCTAGTCAGCGGACAAGGCCGGATCTGGGCCGGTGATGAAGGTAGAGATGTCGTCTTTGTCGCCGAAATCGATCCGGCCATCAATAACCAGATTGACGCGGCGTATGACGCGAAATACGGCCACTCGCCCTATGCGGGGGCGATGGTAACGCCTGAAGTGCGCACAACGACGCTCAAATTGCTGCCACGCTAGAAAGGCGTCACTTGCCGGCCATCCTTGACAAATGCCTCGCGCCATGATACATATCTGACTATTCAGCAATTCAACGAACAAATAGTTCCTCTCCCAAAAAACCATTCCTAGCTTCAAGGAGGAAGCCATGGCCCACTGGGATCACACCACCGACGTGGTTGTCGTCGGCACAGGCGGCGGGGCAATGACGGCGGCGCTGGTGGCGAAGCAAGCCGGCCTTGATGTGCTCATGATCGAGAAAACGGAATACTACGGCGGCTCGACGGCCATTTCCGGCGGCGGGTTGTGGATCCCCAACAACTATCTGCTGCAACGCGATGGTTTGGAAGACTCGTTCGAGAAGGCGCGTACCTATCTCAAACATACCGTTGGTGATCGCACCCCACAGGCACTGCAAGAGTCGTATCTGGTGCATGCCCCCGAAATGGTGAAATACCTCGTCAGCAACTCGCATGTCCGCTTTCACCGCTCGGTCGGTTATGCCGATTATTACCCTGAACGGCCCGGCGGGATGGTTGATGGCCGCGCGCTGGAGGCATCGCCCTTCAATGGCAAGAAATTGGGGCCTGACTTAGCCCAACTTCGCCCGATGAGCATTAAGGTGCCGGCAGGGTTGGCCTTTACCGCCAGCGAGTACAACAAGCTCGGCATGATCACCTCGACGTGGGCCGGCAAGTGGGTGGCGCTGAAAGTGGGGGTGCGCACCGTGTTCAACATGATCGCCGGGGTGCGCTATTTGACGCTAGGCCAAGCCCTGATTGCCCGCCTCCGCCTCTCGCTCAAAGATGAAAACGTCCCGATTTGGCTCAACACACCGCTCAAGGATCTGGTATTAGAAGACGGTGCGGTTGTAGGAGTCGTCGCTGAACGCGAGGGCCGGACAGTGCGGATTGCAGCACGCAGAGGCGTCGTTCTCGGCGCCGGCGGCTTCGAGCACAACCAAGCAATGCGCGAGGCATTCCAACAACCGCCGGTCAACCACGAATGGAGTTCGGGCAGTCCGGGCAATACCGGCGATGCGATTCAGGCCGGTATGAAGATTGGAGCCAAGCTTGATTTGATGGATGACGCTTGGTGGGGGCCGTCAAGCGTGCCACCCAACCAGCCGGTGATGTTCCACGTCGGCGAGCGCTCGTACCCCGGTGGGATTATGGTCAATGCGGCTGGCAAACGATTTACGAACGAATCGGCCTCGTATGTCGATGTGGTGCATGCGATGTACGAGAAGCATACCGCTGAAGTGCCGCATATTCCGGCCTTTTTCATTATGGATCAGCGGTATCGAAGCAAGTACATCTTTGGAACCCTCTTCCCCGGCCAACCAATTCCCAAAGCATATTTTGAGAGCGGTTATTTCCGCAAGGCCGATACCATTGCTGGATTAGCCCAGCAATGCGGGATCGATCCAACAAATCTGGTTGAGACAATCGAACGCTTCAACTATTTTGCTCGCCGCGGCGTCGATGAGGATTTTCACCGTGGCGATAGCGCCTACGACCGCTACTATGGCGATCCGACGGTGAAGCCCAACCCATGCCTTGCGCCAATCGAGCAACCACCGTTTTATGCAGTGCCGATGGTGCCGGGTGATCTTGGCACAAAGGGCGGACTAGTTATCGACGAATGCGCCCGTGTCTTACGTGCCGATGGCACGCCAATTCCGGGTTTGTACGCTATCGGCAACAGCTCGGCCTCGGTGATGGGCAATACCTACCCCGGCCCCGGCAGCACCATTGGCCCGGCAATGACCTTCGGCTACGTCGCGGCGAAGCATATTGCCGGCGGCAAGATTCGCCCGATTGGGAAATTACCGTAAAATAGACGAGTAGTCCAGCACCAGCTCAGCATCCGGCCTGATACGCCACGTTACGATCAGGCCGGATTTCGTATTAGGCAGCTCGTGGAATATGACCAACCTCCACCTACCGCCAACCATCCAAACCCTGCTCGCCGGCAGTATTGTCAGCGAAGTGACGATCGGTTGCTCGCCGGCCAGCGTCTACCAACTGATTCAAGCCGAACGCACCCTCTACCTTAAAATGCAACCGGTGACACCACACGTTTCGCTGCTGCCGGAAGCACAGGTGCTGCGTTGGTTGCAGGGCAAACTGCCGGCGCCGGAGGTAGTGCATTACGAGCGCGATGAGCGTCACGAGTATCTGGTGCTCGCGGAAGTGGCCGGTGTGAATTGCGTCTCTGCCCAATATGAATTAGCGCCCGAAGAGATTGTGCGCATACTGGCGCAGGGGTTGCGCATGATCCACGCGATCGACCTCACGACCTGCCCCTTCGATGCCCGGCTCGTTCACCGCTTGGCACAGGCGCGCTACAACGTCGAGCATGATTTAGTTGATGAAGACGATTTTGACGACGAGCGGCGCGGGGTGATGACAGCGCGAGAAGTGCTGGCAGCAGTTGAACGAGACCAGCCGCTGGAAGATGATCTGGTCTTTACCCACGGCGACTATTGCTTGCCCAACGTGATCGTGCAAGATGGCGCGCTGAGCGGGTTTGTCGATTGGGGCCGGGCCGGGATTGCCGACCGCTACCACGATCTGGCGCTCGCGTCGCGCAGCATTCGCTACAATCTTGGCGAGGAATATGAACCGCTCTTTTTTGCGTTGTATGGAATTGAGCAGATTGACCTGAATAAAATTGCTTATTACCGGTTGTTAGATGAGTTGTTTTGAGAAATGGGAATAGCCACGAAAAGACACACATATCACAAAGAGGTTTTGTGCTTTTTGCGTCTTGTTGTGGCGATGCAAAAGTCCTTGCCCCCACCCCCAGCCCCTCCCCCGCTGGGGGCGATCTGCCCCCACCCCTAGCCCCTCCCACGCTGGGGGAGGGGAGCCGGAATCATCTCCCGGCGGGAGAAGGCTGGGTCGAAGCGAGCGAAGAGGAACCGCTTGCTGGTGGGTATGGCAGTACAGGAGCGAAACGCAGCAGCGCC
>JAUQOZ010000123.1 GCA_030550625.1 Chloroflexota bacterium
CACAATCATTGTTGCGCGCTGCGGTATTATACCATGCTCGTTTGCTCGTTGCCGTAGCGGGCGGGAATGGCCACGGAAAGACACAAATAGCGCGGGCTGTTGGCCCTCACCCCCCGGCCCCCTCTCCCACCTGACGGCGGGCGAGGGGGAGTCGCTGGATAGGTGGCGGAGGCAGTGCGCTCGTGGAACGTACCCGCTCCCTCTGCCGCGTCGCGGGAGAGGGGGTGAGGGTGAACCTGCGCATCGCAACGCATCAACCGCATCTGCGCTTATACGTTCTGTCCGCCCTTGAACTCTCTGGGGGAGTAATTCATTCTTCTTTAGTGAGGGAGCGGGCGTAGATTAGCGGGAAAGACCAAACATTCAACAACGTGACTAAACTTGATTCATAACCATTCGGATAGCCACACTGATATGCAGACACGATACGATGTAATTGTGGTAGGGGCCGGCCACGCCGGTTGCGAAGCGGCCTATGCGGCGGCCCGGCTAGGGTGCCGGACGCTGTTGTTGACGATTGATCTCGACAAGCTGGCCCATATGTCGTGCAATCCGAGCATTGGCGGGCCGGCGAAGGGCCATCTGGTGCGCGAAATCGACGCAATGGGCGGCTTGATGGGCCGCATCACCGATCGCAGCGCGATCCAAATTCGGTTGTTGAACGAGAGTAAAGGGCCGGCGGTGCAATCGTTGCGGGCGCAATGCGATAAGCGCTTGTACGCGCGGTTAATGAAAGAGACGCTCGAGCGGGTGCCGAACCTCGATCTGCGCCAAGCGATGGTGGAACGGATTGCGCCGCCGAGCGCTGATACCCAGTGCTTTACAGTGACAACTCACACTGGCTGGCGGTACCTCGCGCCGGCGGTGATCTTGACCACCGGCACCTTCTTGCGCGGGCGGGCGATCACCGGCGAAGCGATGTGGGGGGCGGGGCGGGCCGGCGAAGCGCCGGCAATGGCGTTGAGCGAAGACCTTGCGGCGCTGGGGTTCCCGCTGGTGCGGCTGAAGACTGGCACTCCGCCGCGACTGGCAGCAGCGACGATTGACTTCTCGTTGACCGAATTGCAGCCGGGCAGCGACAAGCCGCTGGCGTTCGGCCACTACTACGCCGAATTGGGTGAAACGATACCGCCGCCGGAGTATCACGGCCCGCCGGCGCCGGTCTACCCGCACCCGCAGCTCGCTGGCTGGCGACCGCAGTTACCTTGCTATCAAGTGCATACAACGCCGGAATTTCACGCCATCATTCGCGAAAACCTGCACCGCGCGCCGTTGTTTAGCGGGGTGATCGAGGGGGTGGGGCCGCGCTATTGTCCGAGCATCGAAGACAAGATCGTGCGCTTTGCTGACAAAGAGCGCCACAGCCTGTTTCTCGAACCGGAAGGCTGGACGACCTCGGAAGTGTACGTGCAAGGGTGCAACACCTCGCTGCCCGAAGATGTGCAGTGGGCGATGTTGCGCTCGATCCCGGCGTTGCGTAATGTCGAGCTGATGCGGATCGGCTATGCCATCGAATACGACGCGGTCGCGACCGGCGAGATTACCGCCGATATGCAGACTCGGCGGCTGCGCGGGTTGTTCTTTGCCGGGCAGATCAACGGCACGACCGGTTACGAAGAGGCGGCGGCGCAAGGGTTGATGGCTGGCATCAATGCGGCGCACTACGTGCAGGGCAAACCGCCGGTGATTTTGGGCCGGGCCGAGGCGTACATTGGCGTCTTGATCGACGATCTGACCACCAAAGAGATTCGCGAGCCGTACCGTATGTTTACTTCGCGGGCCGAATACCGGCTGCTCTTGCGCGGCGACAATGCCGATCTGCGCTTAACGCCGCTTGCCTACCGGTTAGGATTGGTCGACGGCGAGCGGGCAGCGGTGGTTGAGGCGCGGCGCGCGCAGACCGAGCAGGCGGTGCAGCAAGCGCGCGAGCGGCGTATCTACCCAGCGGCGGCGATCAACGCGGCGTTGGAAGAACAAGGCATCAAACCGCTGAGCCAGCCGGCGACGGTGGCCGAAGTGTTGGCTCGGCCTGAGGTGCGTTACGACCAGCTCCGCGCCGCCATCCCCGATCTGCCGGAACTCGCGCCGGCGGTGGCCGAGCAACTTGAGATTGCTTGCAAGTATAGCGGCTACATCGCCCGCCAAGAGCGGGAAGTGGCGCGCATGCAGAAGATGGAGCACCGGCGCATTCCGCCCGATTTCGACTACGCGGCGCTGCCGGGACTGCGTAACGAAGCGCGGCAGGTATTGATGCGGTTCCGCCCGGCGACGTTGGGGCAGGCCGGGCGGTTGGCGGGCATCAATCCGGCTGATGTGGCGATTGTGTTGTTTGCGTTGGAGCGACGGGCTGAGGCGAGCGCAACACCGTCGCAATCGCCGCCACCACCCGTTCCAGATCAGCCTGTTCGATGATCAGCGGCGGCAACAAGCGCAACACATTGGGGCCGGCGGGCAAGGCCAGCACGCCGTGATCGAGCAAGGCGGCAATCACCGGTTGCGACCGGCTCTTGAGTTCGAGGCCGACCAGCAACCCCAAGCCGCGCACCTCGCGCACGGCGGGCAAATCGAGATCGCGCAACGCCTGCAGCAACCACGCCCCCTTGGCCGCTGCCTGCTCGGGGATGCGTTCTTCGCGATAGACGCGCAGAGCGGCGCGAGCAGCGGCGCACGCCAGCGGGTTGCCGCCAAAGGTCGAACCGTGCGTTCCCGGCGGCAAAGGGCCAAACCGTTCGTGGATAGCGACAGCTCCCATCGGCACCCCGGCAGCGATACTCTTGGCCAAAATCAGGATATCGGGCGTCACTCCGCTGTGTTCAATCGCAAACAACTTGCCGGTGCGGCCAAACCCGGTCTGCACTTCATCAACCAACAACAGCGCGCCATGAGCCGCACAAATCTCAGCGACGCCTTCGAGATAACCGGCAGGCGCGGGCCGCACGCCACCCTCGCCCTGCACCGGCTCGACCAGCACCGCCGCCGTCTGCGGGCCAACCGCAGCGCGGAGCGCATCGAGATTACCGTAAGGCACGTGGCTAAATTCCGGCACCAATGGCACAAACGGCTCGCGATACTTGCTCTCCCACGTTGCGCTCAGCGCTCCCATCGTGCGGCCATGAAACCCGCGCATCGTCGCGATAATGCCGGGCCGCCCGGTGAGCAGGCGGGCAAACTTCAGCGCCGCTTCAACCGCTTCAGCTCCACTATTGCAGAGAAAGATGCGGGACGGGAAGGGCAAAGCCGCCGCCAACTCGGCCAGATACGCGGCGCGCACATCATTGGGGAAGATTTCAGGACAACTGATCAGCCGTTCGGCCTGCTCGCGAATCGCGGCCACAATCGCCGGGTGGCTATGGCCGAGGTTAGCCGCGCCCTGCCCGCCCACGCAATCAATGTACATCCGGCCCTCGGCGTCGTACAGATGCGCACCCTCGCCGCGCACAATCGCCAGCGGGCGCTTGGGGTACAGACCGCTGGTATACTGCGCCTCTTGGGCAATAATATCGGCATTGGTCACGAACGTATGGGTCACTCTGGTCTCCTTTCCACCAACCCGGCCCGCTCAAGCGCGGCGCTGACCAACGGCCAGATTGCGCGATGATCGGCCACATTCTGGTCGCGGCGGGTGCGAATCTCGATCAGATGCAACCCGCCGGCCAAACTCGCTTGCAGGGCAGCTTGGGCTGCCGGCCAATCGACGGCCAGCGTATAACGGGCGCCGTGCAGCGCGGCCAACGGCGCAAAATCGATCCCGTGCGGAGTGCCGAACAACAACTCAAACTGGTCGGTCTCGCTGGCTTGGGGCAAGAACGAAAAGATGCCGCCGCCATCATTATTGATCAAGAGAATGGTAGCGTTGAGCTGATGCAAGCGCGCCGCCAGTAAGCCATTGGCATCGTGCAACAGCGAGAGATCGCCGAGCGCCATCACCAACGGCGTCGCGCCGCCGGCAGCCAAACCGAGCGCAGTCGATACCAAGCCATCAATTCCATTCGCGCCGCGATTGCCGAGCACCGCCAGCGGCAGCGCGCGCGGGCCAAGAAAACTATCGCAATCGCGCACCGGCATCGAATTGCCGACGAACAGCGTCGCGCCGGCAGGCAACCACTCACCGAGACGAGCAAACAACCCCGGCTCACTGATTGCCGGCTGGGCCAACAGATGCTCCGCCATCGTCTCGCGAGCCAGCCGCTCGGCGGTCAGCCACGCCCGCAACCACAGCGTCGGCCCCTCGCGTTGGGAAGAAGCTAGCGCATCGGCTAGCGCCACACAAAACCAATGCTCATCGACCGGCAGATGCTCGGTGGCGAGACTAGTCGGTTCACGCCAACCGGCCCCGCCATCGATCACGATCTGGCGCGCCTGTGGATGGCGTTGCAAATAAAGCAACACCGGTTTACTGGTCGGCATCGCGCCAAACCGGAGCACCACTTCCGGCGCATACGCCGCGGCAAACCGTTCATCGCGCAAAAAGGCATCATACGCGCCGAGCACCAACTCATCGACGTGACGGCCATAGCGCACACCAGAGAGCGGATCGGCCAAAATCGGGAAACGCAAGCGATGGGCCAGCGTCACCAATAGCGGGCCAAGATCAGGCGGGCAATCGGGGCCAGCGATAATCAACCCGCGCCGGTACTCGACAAGGCTCGTCGCCAGCGTTGCCAGCTCAGTCCCGCCGAGCATGCGGCGCGCCGGCGCCACCTGCACTGGCGTGAACGGCTCGGCCAGCAGCGACGCCAACAACGCGCGGTCAGGCACCAACGGCTCGCGGAAGGGCAGATTAAGATGCACCGGCCCAGCGGGAGCGCTGCGCGCTGCCCCAATTGCTCTGCCAAGCGTAGCGCGCAAAAACGGCACGAGCGGCGTATGTGGCGCAGGCAGATCAACAAACCAGCGCACATTCCGGCCAAAAATCCCAATCTGGTCAATCGTCTGCGGCGCGCCATTATCGCGCAGCTCAGGCGGACGGTCGGCGGTGAGCAACAACAGCGGTACGCGGGCAAGATTGGCCTCAACAACTGCCGGCAACAGATTCGCCACCGCCGTGCCTGACGTGCAGAGCACCGCCACCGGCGCGCTACGAGAGCGGGCCATACCCAGCGCAAAAAAACCGGCGGAACGCTCATCGAGATGCATCCACACGCGCAGGTGCGGATGGCGCGCAACGGCCAGCGCCAACGGCGTGCTGCGCGAACCGGGACAGACCACCACGTCATACACCCCGCTCGCCGCCAGACCATTGGCAATCGCCGCCACCCAATGGGTCAGCGCATAGAGATGGCTTGCAGCATCGCTCATCATCAATCCCTTATGCCGGTCTTCAACCCTCGCCCTATCCTGATTGGAAGAGAAGTTCAATCTCTCACCCCATACCCTGCTCTCACAGGTGGAGAGGAGCGATTATTTATTTAGAACTTCTAACTATTTCTTACACTTCACAGTAAAAAACGCGCTACCCCATCATCTCTTCACCCGCCCCCAGCGCCCCCAGCATCGCGCGCAGCTTGATGCGGGTTTCAGCCAACTCCCGTTCCGGATCAGAAGCAGCCACAATCCCGCAGCCAGCAAACAGGGTCGCCTCGCGGCGGCCAATCAACGCCGAACGCAGCGCCACTGCAAACTCACCATCGCCACGGGCATCGACCCAACCAACCGGCGCAGCATACCAACCGCGATCAAGCCGCTCGCGGGAGCGGATCCATGCCAGCGCCGCCGGGCCGGGTTTGCCGCCGACGGCGGGAGTGGGATGCAGCCGGCCAACCAGATCGAAAATATCGTAACCGGGCCTAATACATGCCGTCACTGGCGTAAAAAGATGCTGGACATTCCGCACCTGCATAATCTCAGGCGTGTCAGGCGCTTGCACATCGTCACAATACTCAGCCAGCGCCGTGCGGATCATCTGCACCACAAACGCATGCTCAGCGCGATCCTTCGCGCTCTGCAACAGGGCAGTAGCCAGCGCCGCATCTTCATCAGGAGTCTTACCGCGGGGAGCGGAACCGGCCAAGGCCGAAGCGGACACCCGGCCATCGCGGAGAGCGACCAAGCGTTCGGGTGACGCGCCGAGAAAAGTACGCCCGCCACGCGCAACCGCAAACACAAAGGTATGCGGATAATCGCGGCGCAGCACATCGAGTGTCGCCGCAGTATCAAACGGCTCGGCCCCGCGCAGACGAACAGCGCGGGCCAGCACCACCTTTTCTAATGCACCTGATCGGAGATCGGCGATCGCATCGGCGACGATCGCCTTCCATTCGGCGGGATCAAGCGACACATCCACCTGCAAATCAGCAGGCGGGCGATGGGGACGCCATGGCAATCCTATCAACGCTTGCAAGCGACGAGCAGCGGCAGCGCCAAGGGCGAGCGTCGAACTACGCTCATCAACCATACCATTCACGGTGAGGGTTGTTACATCACCGTGACGAACAATCAACAACCGCGGCAGCACCAGCAGCGCATGGGGATAATCACGCCACAACTCGCTGGCCGGCTGAGCGGGATCGAAACGAAAACCGGCGATCGCCACCGGCCCCTGCACCGGCACATCAGGGTCAACATCAATCACCGCCTCAGCCACCAACTGGCGCCACGCTGCGGCGCTAGCGGCAAACCGATCAACCTCAGGCGGCGGGGTAAAACTCCATGCAGCGCCAAGACCGGTCAACTCAAACCCGGCAGCGGGCACGCTCCAAAACAAACGATTATGGGTCACACCGGCGCCACGGGCAAAGAGGGCCAACGGATCGCGCAGCCCAACTTGGGTCGTCACGCTGACCAACACCGGGCGGCCCAAGGCGCGCGCACGCCGGCGCGCAATCTCGGCAGCCGCCTCCATGCGTGGCACTTCCCGCAACGCAGCGGTTGTCACCCGCACACCGACTAATGGATTTGACATAATAATTTACGAATGATAGCGAGTCACACCGAAACAGCGCTCTCTACATCTCGACTCACTACATAGTAACACGTTTCCGGTCACGAATTTAAACCGCAAGCGCGCCGTTCGTGCGCTCCAGATTTGCTCAAATCGCCAACATTAGTTAAAATTCGGTAATTACAGATTCGCCCGGAACATGTCGCCACCATCATGCAACAACTACTCAAACACTACGTCGCGCCGCCCCAATTCCCACCGGCCACCATCACCTTCATCACCTTCCCACTGATCGATACCATCCCGGAGAAAATGCTGCTCCAACTAAAACAAGAACAAAACCGGACGCAGGCCACGATCACCACGCAATACACTGGCGCCGAGCAACTCCATCACCTCTACCAGCTTGTCCGGCATCAGTTCGAGCGGCTCGATGCGCTGCTAGATCAGGGCATAGCCGGCGGCCCGCAATGGCTGATTGAGCCAGCGATTGCGCAAATCGTCAGCGATGCGTTAACTGAATTCAATGGCCGCTACTACCGGATGTTCGGCTACTGCATCATGCCCAACCACGTTCATCTCATCATTGAGCGCAGCAATGCGGTACCGATGTACCAATACTCGCTGGCCCGGCTGATCAAGCGCTTCAAAGGCCAGACCGGACGGCTCGCGAATGAAGTGCTCAACCGCAGCGGCCCCTTTTGGCACCTCGATCACTACGAATACCCAATTTACCGGGCAGGTGAAGCCGAGCGCGTGCTGACCTACACCCAGCACAACCCAGTGCATGCCGGTCTGGTATCCCATCCGCGCGAATGGCCGTACCGGTTCGATATTGCGGAAGAGTGGCGCGAGTGGTGATGGTTTGCGAGAACATGGGTAGGAGAGACGGCTCTACCGGCCGTCTCTTCTGAGCGGAATGCACGTCGTCTGCGCGGGAAGGTGATACGCGCTACCGGCGTTGCAACCCACGCCTGACGCGAGGGAAGGCGACCAACAATCTCGCTGCGCTCGATACGAGCGCGCCAGTTCACCCCCACGTGCGTGGGGACAACCGCTGCACATACGCAACCCATTCTGGGCGTTTCGGTTCACCCCCACGTGCGTGGGGACAACGCGCCGTATGGTGGTGGGTTGACGCGGTGGTACGGTTCACCCCCACGTGCGTGGGGACAACGCCGCGACGCGGCCCGCCGAACTCCGGCAATGCGGTTCACCCCACGTGCGTGGGGACAACATGACCGACGGAAAAATCCAGAACGTATCGATCGGTTCACCCCCACGCGCCGGCCGACAACCTGCACACTCTTAGCCTGCTCGACAACCGAACCGGTTCACCCCCACGTGCGTGGGGACAACGTACCTTTTGCACAAACCGGTGAACAGTCGAACGGTTCACCCCCACGTGCGTGGGGACAACTTCACGATGTGGAAAGCAAGCGCGATTTTGTTCGGTTCACCCCCACGTGCGTGGGGACAACCGGCGGCGCAAGAAACGGAACCCAGCACGCGGCGGTTCACCCCCACGTGCGTGGGGACAACCGCGCACCAGTGGCAGAAGGTCCCGACGCG
>JAUQOZ010000292.1 GCA_030550625.1 Chloroflexota bacterium
CTCTGCGCGGGCTGATGCCCCCACCCCTTGCCCCTCCCCCGCTGGGGGAGGGGTGAGGAGCGCCGCATTGGCCGGTCAGGCATCGCCCAGCGATCAACGGTTGGCAGCGGCCACAGGTTTGGTCCGTCCTCGGCGTCCTCTGCGGTAAAAAAACCTCCGCGTCCTCGGCGCCCTCGGCGGTCAAAACCCTTTGCGCGCTCTGCGCGGGCTGATGCCCCCACCCCTTGCCCCTCCCCCGCTGGGGGAGGGGTGAGGAGCGCCGCATTGGCCGGTCAGGCATCGCCCAGCGATCAACGGTTGTGATCACCCACAGGTTCGGTCCGCCCCTCCAGCGTTCCCCGCGGAAAAACCTCTGCGTCCTCGGCGTCCTCTGCGGTAAAACACCCTCTGCGCCCTCTGCGGTAAAAACCCTCCGCGTCCACTGTGGTAAACACCCTCACCGCGCCACCAGCCGCGCCACCACCGGACGATGATCCGAAAAGCCATCCCATTGACCAACCGCCGCCTCGGTACACATCAACCCCGGTGAGGTCAGGATATAGTCAATCCGCACCAACCATGCCGGCAGCGGCACACCGCGCACCGCTTGCCCGGCGCTTGGCCATGTAAACCCGGCATCAAGCCCGCATTGTGGCCAAACATCCACCAGATCGCCATCGCGGAGGATACGGTAGGCGCGGTTGTACGGCGTCGCATTCAGATCACCGGCCACAATCACCGGCTGGCGCTGCTCGCGAGCAACAGCGACGATCGCCGCCACCTGCCGCTCGCGCTCGCTAATTGCCCACGTCATCCATCCCGGCGAACCAACCGGCGGAATGGTATGGACATTGAGCAAGACGACTTCGCCCAACGGCGCCGCAATCCGCAGCAGTTGCGGCGTCCCTACCCAATGCTCGCCGGGCAAGCGAGTTGTCAGCGGTTGCAACGGCCAGCGGCTGATCACCCCCATCCCGGTTACACCGGCGCGCGGATCGAGGAGCTGGAACGGATACTCGCCCGCCAGCTCGCGCTGGAGGGCAGCGGCAATCGCTGGGTTAAGCTCTTGCAGCGCAACCACATCGGCCTTGGCCGCGCGAATCGCCGCGATCACCGGTTCGGCTTGGTCATTGCCGCCGTAGAGATTGTAGGTCATCACCGTGATCGCCGGTTTACTATACTCTAGATCATCGCTAAAGCTCGGCATCCACACATCGAGCAAGATCGGCGCCCCCGGCGCGAGCAGGGCCACGCTGAGCGCCACGCTCAGCCAGCGCCGCAGCGCCAGCGCGATCAGCAGCGCCAGCGGCAACGGCAACAACAGATATGGTGTGGCCACGTTGAGCAGAAAGAGCCACCACCAGCGATCACCGAGCAGCGTGCGCGCCGCTAGCCAGCCAACGAGGAAGAGCAGGTAAAGCGCGAGAGGAACGATCAGGATAAGCGGCCAGCGCAGACGGAGAGGGGGAGGGTGATTGAGCATAGTGGTTGTGGTGGTGAATGGTGATAAGGCAGGACAAACGTGTTCCTGCCCGTTCATTATAGCAAGCGCAGTAAACTGGCGGGGTATCAGCCGTCTACCGGCGCCCTGCCGTGCGTACTACTATCGCACCTCCACCGTATCCACCACCACCCCCAGCTCGCGCCCATCCGGCGCTGGCCACGGCGTCACTCGCAACTCGATGTCACGGAGCGGGGCGGTGGTCGAGGCCGGCGGCAGTTGCACGATCAGCCAGCGCCATGCGACGCCGATGGTAAACGAGTGGCACTGGCTTTCGCTACAAATATGCCCCGCTACCGGCGCGTCGGGCCGCAGCGCCGCTACCCGTAGCCGCGCCACCCGCGCCGTAGCCGGCACCCGAATCCGCGCCACCGGCCCCGTCCAGCGCACGCGCGCGCCAGCCAGCTCTTCGGCGGGGTAGAAGCCGTTCAGGTAGCCGAAATCAAGCCCGTCACCGACTTCAATCACGGGTTGCGCGACCGGTACGGTGTCGCGCCACGCCAGATCGAGCAGGGTCTGTTCGCTGGCGTATTGCGGGCGGTAGACGCGGCGGGCTTCGTCAAGCTGACCTGTTGCGCGCAGCAGATCACCGAGATAGACATACGACGGCGCATAGAGCAGGTTGCTGCGGATGGCGGCCCGGTAGGCGGCAATCGCGCCGGCGGTGTCTCCCTGTGCGCGCAAGGTGTGACCTAGGGCGAGATAGCCGTCGGGGGTTGGTTGGGCCGCGAGCGCCTGTTGGTAGAAGGTGGCGGCCTGCGGCAGATTGCCGGCAGCGCGGGCCAGATCGCCGCTGAGCCGCCAGAGGCTGCGCGCGCCGCCTTGGATGGCATAATCCCAGTGGTAGGCGAGCAGCGCCGAAAGACCAACTGCCCCCGCCGCCGCGAGCGCCGTCCCCAGCGCCAACCGGTGGCGCCGGCGCGCCAGTGCCGGCAGCGCCAGCCATGCTCGCGCCGCATACGGGATCAGCGCGCAGAAGATGAAGTGCCGGTAACGACCTTCGCCGTGCGTGACCAGCGATACGGCGATGAAATAGGCGAGCCAGAGTCCCAGCAAGACCGCTGGTGCGCGCCCGCGCACGGCGGCGTAGACCAAGGCTGCTACGCCTCCCACTGCGATCACCCCGTAGAGCAGATCATCGAAGATCAGCGCGGCGAGGAAGAGCAGCGGCGGCGGATCGGCCCGATAGTCTTCGAGCAGAAAGCGGTCTTGGATGGCCTTCACCCGCCAGATCGCCAGCCAGTTCGGCCACAGTTTGCGCAGCATAATCGCCGGGTCTTCGCGCAGCCGCTCTAGCCCGCGTGCGGTAGCGTAGGCCGCCCGTTCTGATGGGTCGGGAATCGTTTCGAGCACGCGGAAGATGGTCGCCATATCTTCGCGCGGCTCGTTGAACGCCCACAAGTTATACGAGAGTCCGGTCTCGATCACAATGCAACTGCGGTAACTCAGGCAATTGCGGATCGTCCACGGCGCGACAACGGCTAAGGCAGTGATGGCAAAGACCACGCCGATCAGCAAGGTGGCGGGACGGCGCACGAGGTTGCGCCAATGGCCAGCGGCGACCACGGCAATCCATCCGGCAACCACCAAGGTAAAGTAGAGCGGCATAGAACGGGTGAGGAGGGCAAGGCCCCACAACCCGCCGGCGGCGATGATTCGCCAATCGGGCCAGCGCGCGCCGCGTTGCCGCCACGCTAGCAGCAGCCAGAGCGCGCCGCTAAACAGGGTGGTGAAGAGGGTTTCGCTCATGTAGAGCGAGGCAAAAGTAGCATGGGTGAGCAAGATGGCCGCTGCCAGCGCCGCCAACCGGTGAACCAGCGGGCTAGCGTGGTCGCCAATCGCCTGCGAGAGGCGGTAGATCAGGTAGACATTCAAGACGCTGAGCGCGATATTCGGCAGCGCCGCTAGCCACACGTCGCCGCCGGCCAGCCAGAGCGATCCGGCTAGCCAGAGCGGGTAGAGCGGCGCGCGCAGCCAGTGGTAGCGTTCGTAGAAGCTCCAACCCCGCCCTGCTAGCAGATCACGGGCAACGGTCAGGTACTCGACTTCATCGTTAGCCGGCAAATGAAGCGGTTGCAGCCACAACCCGATCCGGATCAGCGCTGCTAGGGCTAAGATGCCAATCAGCCACCATGTCTCGCGTTTCATCGTCATTTGTCACCCGGTTTTACCGCGGAGGTCGCAGGTTTTTTACCGCGGAGGGCGCAGGGGCGCAGAGGTTTGGGTCAATCCTCCGCGTCCTCGGCGTCCCCGGCGGTAAAATGATCCCTCCGCGTCCTCGGCGGTAACATGATTCCTCCGCGTCCCCGGCGATATCCTCATCGCGCCACTATTTGCCGCACTTGCACCCCAAGCCGGCGACCATCAGGACTAGCCGGGTCGTATTGGCGCGGCCAAAAGGTAGGGGTGCGCACAGACACCACGACGACGCGCGACTGGATGACCGGTGGCAGCGGCAACGTGATGGGCTGCCAATCGGGGCCAATCATAAACGGCTGCGGTTCGCCGCCGTCTACCGCGACCCAAACGCGCACTGCGCTGCCATCGGGCCGTCCGCTACGCAGCTCTAGCGTGAGCGCCTGCGCTCCCGCCGGAGCCGTCACTCGCGCCTGCGCCCAACCAGTCGTCCACCGCCAACCCTCTTCGCCCGGCAACGATAGGTGCATGCCACGGATAAAACCGAGATCAAGGCCATCACCTAACCGCAGCGTCGCTGGCGGCGGCGTGATCGCCCGATCCCACAGCCACGCCGCCAAATCTTCGCGGGAAACGGCTTCAAATGCCGCCAGCTCAGCGCGCGCCGCCGCCAGATCGCCTTGCTGCCGCAACAAGTCGCCGCGCAGCAGGTGCGGATAGGGGTGGGCCGGCAGCAGCGCAATCGCTTCGTCGAGCCATCCCATCGCCGCAGCGCTATCGCCGGCCATCAGCGCCGCCCGCGCCAACGCCACCCGCGCCAACACTGAAGCTCGGTCGTGGGCCAATGCCTGTTGCGCCGCCGCAGTGGCTGCGGCTGGATCGCCCGCAGCCAGCGCCCGTTCCGCCTGCGCCAAGGCAAGATGTTTGCCGGCTAACTGCCATGCCAGTGCCGGATACGGCGCGTGCCAGAGGGTGATCGCCAGCGCTAGCAGCGGCCAGAGCAGCGCCGCCGGATGCGGACGCGGCAAGATATTCCGCAGCGCTGGCAGCCACGCGGCCCCTACCATCCCGCTGTACGCCAACAGCACCGGGTAGAGCGGCAAGCGGTAGCGTAATTCGACGTGAAAGATAAGCGTGGTGAGCATCACATACGCCCCCCACGCGCCGAGCAGCCAGCGCGGGTCAGCGAAGAAACGCCACAGCGAGCGCCAGAAACTCTCTACCCGTACCGGCGCGGCTTGCCAGCGCCGCGCCAACCCATAGCTGCCGGCCAGCAGGATAAGCAACCAAACCCCATCCCCCAACCCCAACCGGGCCGCGACTTCAGCCGGCGACACCCAAATCGCCCGCCGCTCTCGCATGTCGTCGGTATGTTCAAGGGCAAAGAATAGCCGCAACTCACGGCTCATCTTGGCGATGAAACGGCCCGGATCAGCAGTGATCACCGCGATCCCGCGTTCGGTAGCGAGCCGCTGCCGCAACAACCGGTCTTCGCCTAGCGCATAAAGCTGCGCCTTCACCGCTTCGCGCCCGGCGGGATCGTTATCGAGCCACAAGTTCTCGGCCCCAGTGGTATCGATCAGAATCACCCCGCCGTATGTCAGCGTATTCCGCACCGTCCACGGCCCCACCACCAGCGCCCAACCGAGCAGCACCAGCGCAGCTTGCGCCGTGCCGCGCCGCCACTGGCCAGCAGCCAGCGCATTGATCAGCCACCAGCCCCCGATCAACGGCAACAGCGGCAACGCCACCGCTCGCACCAGACACAACGCCCCCACTCCAACCCCTACGCCCAATGCGCGCAACCGTGATGGTTCCGGCATGAGCGCCAACCACAGCACAAGGCTCAAACCGGCCAAAAAGAGCGTCTCGGTCAACAACTCGGTGGCGTTAGCGGCTAGCGTGTAGTTCAGCGCGGCGAGCAGAGCAGCCAGCAACCCGGCCCAACGCGCAAACGCCGGCGGCATGTGCGGCGCGCTGCGCTGAGCCAGTGTCCGCGCCAGCATTGCGATCAAGGGTACGGTTAATGCGCTGATCACCGCCTGCACCAACCGCAAGTTTTGCACTAACGAATCGACCACGAGGATCGCAGCCGCGAGAAAGAGCGGATAGAGCGGCGGGCGCATCAAGCGCAACTCGACGTAGCGCCGTTCTTGCAAGAGGGTGAGCGCCTGCGCCAGATATTCGGCCTCGTCACCCCCCAGCGGATACAACTCGCGCCAGCGCCAGACCAACAGGCGCAACAGCAGCGCCAGCGCGGTGAGCGCCGCTACCGCAAGCCACCAGCGTCGATTGTGGCGCCGTTCAATGGCCATGCCAGACCTCGGTGTAACGCCAAGATGCAATCCTACACTTCCCCTATGTCCTTGCGAGCCACTGCTCCCCCTGTGTCCTTGCGAGGGGGCGCGGTAGGGGCCGAGCGGCGCTCGGCCCGCGCGCGCGGGAGCGGCGCCTTTCCGCCGAAGGGGAGATTGCTGCGGTCGGGCGGCACCCGACTGCGCTGGGTGCCGCCGCTCCCTCGCAATGACAAGGTGGAAGCCACCGCTCCCCTTACCGCACCTCAGCCCAATCGAGCTGGAATGCCAGAATCCGCACTTGCCCGACCTGCGGCCCCTGCCGGCGCACCAGATCGAGCGCATCGGGCACGAAGCCGGGACTGGTCAGCGTGATCACATAATCGGCCCCCGCCGGCAAGGCCGGCAACGGCAGGCAATACTCACGCAAGGAGCGGTCAGGGGCAAACGTCCCCAGCACTGTATCGCCCAGCGCGGCTTGGACGGCGGGAGACGGCAGATCGGGCGGCCAGTTAGCCGCCGCTCGCACGCAAAGCTGGCGCGGCTGGCCGGTCGCCGCCGCCGGGAAACGCAAGCGGGAAGTCTCGCTCGCCCACCGCACTGTTGCCCCCAACACCGGATCAAACTCGCCGAGATAGAAGCCGTCAATATAGCCAAGGTCGTTATCATCGGCCAGATCGATCCGGTCGCCGGGCAGGCGCGGCGGGTGCAGCCAGCGCCATGCCCACCCTGTCGGGTTCCAGTCATCGACCAGCGTCAAGCCCAGCCACTGGCGCGCGCCGGCCAGATCACCCATCTGGCGCAACAACTCGCCGCGCACTACCGCCGTTTGCCACGGGTAGAGCGGCTGGCCTTGCGCTAACAATGCCAATCCTTGCTCTGGCTGGCCGCGCCGCGCTGCCAACAACGGCTCGGCCACCGCCCGCGCATACACTGGCAGCGCAGGATCGGCCAGCGCCTGCTCCCACGCCGCTAGATCGTTGTCGGCAACCGCCGCTTCCAAGCGGGCCAACGCCTCATACTGCGGACGGCTCTGCCATGCGATCTGGGCCGCCGCCAGCGCCGACGGGTAGGGGCCAAAGTACGACGCCCAACGGGAAGGAGCGCCCGGCGCCAACGGTTCGAGGTAGGCATACGGCGTCGCGGCAACCAGCCATAAGACGAAGGCCAACAGCGCATAGAGCCGCGTTTGCCAGCTTGCCAGCCATTGCCGCCAGCGCGGCAGCGCCGCCAGCGCGAACATTGCCAAGGGGAAGAGGAACGGCAGCAGTGGAGTGCGAAAGCGATTGATCGCAAACAATAGCGGCGCGGCGGCAATATTGTAGAGCAGCCATAGCCCAATCAAGCCAAGCAATGCGCCGCTCACAGGCTGGCGCCGCAGCGCAGCCCATCCGAGCACGGCCAGCGGCAGTGTGATGATGTAGAGCGTATCATCGAGTAGCAGCATCGCCAGCGTATACCAACGCGGCAACCGCCCGAGCGCAAACCCTTCAGCCAGCCGCTCAGCGCCGCTAAAGTTAATCTGAAACAAATCAACCAGTTCGATCAGCGTCTTCTCGACGAACGCCCCCGGCTTAGCCCAGATCAAGCACCACCCTTCGGCGCTGAGCAAGCGTTGCCGTTCGGCCTGCGTCATCGCAGTGACCGGTTTCGCCAAGGCGGCGCTGAGGCGTGGATCGCCAGTTTGGGCGAGACACGAACTAGCTGCCAGCGCCGCGCGTGCGCCATCATCGAGGGTAGGATCGAGCAGGGCTAGCGTGAAGTTGCGCGTCGGCGCATCACTGCGCCCGCCGTCGTAAGCGGTGCGCCCGCCCAGCGCCAAATTGTACGCGCCGGTGGTGTCGATCACGATCAAGCCGCCGTAGGTACGCGAAGCATAGAGCGCCCAAGGCCCAATCAGCGCGCCAGCGGCTAGTATGGGTAGCAGCGCCGCAACGAACCGCTCGCGCCAGCCGCCGCTCGCCTGCCAGCCGATCCAGAGCGCAACCAGTGGCAAGAAGCCGAGCAGCAAGCCGCGGGTGAGCGTCGCTAGACCGAGGAACAGCCCGCCGAGCAGCAGATTCCGTCGCCGCTGCGGATCGGCCAAGAGCAAGAACGCAGCCAGCAACAGCGTAATAAACAGCGTCTCGCTGAGCAGAAACTGCGGATACATCGCCAACGGC
>JAUQOZ010000066.1 GCA_030550625.1 Chloroflexota bacterium
GTTGCTCAGATATACCTTTATGGAGTGCGGCAGTGAAGCTGCCGCTGGTCACGGCGGGGTACGCCGATCTATATCCATCTACACGGTGGAAGCGCTCATACAAAACCTGTGCAAAATCATTGCAAACGTGGTATGCTGATTCCAAGCAAACCACGTTTTTCGTTTACCAACCTAACAGATGGAGTATGTGATAGATGACCGCCACACTGACCGATCCACAGGCTACGCGCCGGTTTGAAATCCGCGAAGAATACCGCAGCGGCCCTGACGGGTTGATGCGGGCTTGGATCTCATCGCCGCAACAAGGCTTGCCGGTGCTACTGATCCACGGCTATGGCGCACTCATCGAACACTGGCGTCCGGTGATGCGTCCTATCGCCAGTGAACACACCCTCTACGCGATTGATCTCTACAATTTTGGCTATTCAGCCCGGCCCGCGGGCCGTCCGAGCCGCGAGCGATGGGCGGCGCAGGCGGCAGCCTTCATTCGCGACACCATTGGCCAGCCTGCCGTGGTAGTTGGCCATTCGATGGGGGGCGTGGTCAGCGCCCAACTGGCCCGCGCCTACCCCGATCTGGTCAAGGCGCTCGTACTGGTCAACAGTTCAGGCGCGCAGTTGCAGGCCCGCCCGCTCAGCCTCATTGACCGGCTCATGCTCGATGCGATTGGCGCACCATTGATTGGCGAGACGCTAGCCGGTGTCTTCGGCAATCGCTGGGGTGTGCGGCAAGGCTTGCTCTCGGCCTATCACCGCAAAGAGTGCGTCACGCCGGAGTTGGTGGAGACGTTTAGCGGCCCGTTGCGCCGCTATGGCGCCGGTTCGTACCTCAAGGTCAGCCGCGAATTCGCCAATCTCGTGCTCGATCTCACGCCGGGCGAGATTCAGGCGCCCACGCTGCTGATCTGGGGGGCGGAAGACCAGTCGATTCCGCCGGCCCATGCCGAGATCATTAAGAAACGGATGATCCCGCACGCCGAGATCAAAATCATTCCTGATAGCGGCCATTGCCCCTTCGACGAAACCCCGCAAGCCTTCCTCGACATTCTGTTGCCGTGGTTACGGCAATTGCCCGCTTAATGTTAGATCCGTCGTCGTTACGGCGACGACGGATCCCACTGGTTCATCATCGCCTGTGCTGCATTACGAAAATATTCGGCCATCACGCTGCGGGCTGGTTCCGGCACGCCAGCCTCATCGAGCGCGGCCAGCATATGTTCGAGCCATGCATCGCGTTCGGCTGGCCCGATCGGGAACGGCGCGTGCCGCATGCGCAATCGTGGGTGGCCGCGTCGTTCGCTATAGGTGCGCGGGCCGCCAAAATATTGCATCAGAAAGAGCCGTTGGTGCTCTTTGCCCGGCTCAAGATCTGCTGGGAACATGGGGCGGAGGCGCGGGTCAGCCTCCACCCGCGCATAGAAGCTATCAACAATCCGGCGGAAGGTTGGTTCGCCGCCGATCTGCTCATAAATAGTTGGTTCGCTCATGGGAATGCCTGCACTATATGATCATCGCTGCTGCGCCGGCGACGGCGCTGTTTTTATGCTACCATAAATCTGTTGGTTTGCCCGTATGCTGTCTCATCAAACGATACCAATGATCGTTGTGGCGAACCTTGTCAGTAAGCTCTTCACTATGGAATGCGGCAGTTTGACTGCCGCACTCCGTATTAGACACCAGCCACTATGACCTATCCCACCCTGTCTATTGCTACTGAACGCCTGCGACTCACCGTGCTGGCCGCTGGCGGGCCGCGCATTCTCGGCTTGCAGCTTGACGGCGGCCCCAACCTCTTGGCCGAAACACCGGCGGCGCGTTGGGCGACACCGTGGGGCGAGTTTGCCTTGCTCGGCGGCCACCGGCTTTGGCATGCCCCCGAAGCCTTTCCGCGCAGCTATTGGCCCGATCTGGCTGGGCCAGAGGCCGAGCTCATCGATAATGGCGTTATCTTGCGCAGCGCCGTTGATCCGGGCGGGATTGCCAAAACGATCGCTATCACGCTTGATCCATCACAACCGCGCGTGCATCTGCGCCACACCCTGACCAATCATGGTCTGTGGCCGGTGGAATTGGCGCCATGGGCAATCACCCAACTGGCGCCGGGCGGGGTAGCGATCTTGCCGCTGCATGATGGCCAGCCGCCGGCGAATCCGCTCGTGCCTGATCGCCAGATCGCCTTGTGGCCATACACCCCGTTGCCTGACCCACGCCTACGCCTTGCCGCTGATCACATCCTCATCGACACGTCGTTAAGTGGCCCGCCGGCCAAAATCGGCGCGCATAGCCCAGCCGGTTGGTTAGCCTATCTGCATCATGGCGTAGCGTTTCTCAAGCAGGTTGCCTATCATCCTGATCAAACTTACCCTGATCGCAATAGCAACCTCGAAATCTATTACGACCAAGGCTGTACCGAATTAGAAACGCTTGCGCCATTGCAGCGCTTAGATCCCGGCGCCGCTGTGACGCACGACGAGGTATGGCTCGTAGCGCCATGCCCAAGCCACATAGATCGCGAAGATCTTTTCAAAACCCTCGCCAAAATGGCAGCGGAGCTGGTATAATAACGGCGCGCAGTGCAGAGTAATAGCAGATATGACATGGGCAGGCAGTTGCAGCGCGATGCTGTTCGTGGCGTGATAGCGATTGCCTCGTTGCAAATCATACCACGAGGAATCTTGCTCTCCAGTGCGAAGAAACGGAGCGATTGAGCCGTTATATTGCAAGAAGCAGCCATGCTGCACTGCGCCAACATGACCGCGATAAGGCGCTGTACATCATCAGAATGCGGTAAGGTTGTGATCTCTTTCTGATACATATGAGTAACATTTGTTGACACTTGCCGATATTCGTGCTACTATTGCGGTACAGGCCAAAATCAGCCGAATGGTAGCGGGTTTTGGCTTTTAAGCAAAAACTCCATGTGGTATTCGATCGTAACCTCTGGACGCCGCCACGGCGGCGGTCGATGACAGCCGAGCAGTAAGCTCCTGGAAAGGCCCTGATGCGCACTCTGATCTTCACCGGAAAAGGCGGCGTTGGCAAAACAAGCGTCGCGGCAGCAACGGCCCTCCGGGCTGCGGATCGTGGCTTAAAGACGTTGGTGATGAGCACCGATCCGGCCCACTCGCTGGCCGACTCGCTCGATCTCGAGGGGCCGCTCGGCCCTGAACCCGTTCGGATCACCAAGAACCTTGACGCGCTCGAGGTCAGCATTTACCACGACATCGAGAGCAATTGGGGCATCGTGCGCGAACACTTCGCTCAGCTCATGGCCGAGCAGGGCGTGCAGGGCATTTTAGCCGATGAGATGAGCGTCTTGCCGGGCATGGAGGAGGCGTTTCCGCTCATCCGGATCAAGAAGCACAAGGAGCGCGGCGATTACGATCTGCTGGTGATCGACTGCGCGCCGACCGGAGAGACGCTGCGGCTGCTCTCGGCTCCCGAAACGTTCAAGTGGGCGATTAATATGCTGCGGGGCGCCGAGCGGTTTGTGATCAAGCCGATCCTCCGCCCGATGAGCAAGATTAATCCGACCCTCAATAAGATGGTCGCGCCGCCAGAGGTGTACGAGGCGGTTGATGATATGTTCCGCCAGTTGGAGGGCGTGACGGCGACGCTGGCTAACCCGCTTGAGACCTCGATCCGGTTGGTGATGAACCCCGAAAAGATGGTGATCAAGGAGAGCCAGCGGGCGTTGACCTACCTGTCGATGTATGGCATGACCGTCGATATGGTGGTGGTCAACAAGATTTTGCCGCTCGATCAAGACAGCGGCTATCTGAACCACTGGCGCGATGTGCAACAGCGCTATCTGCAAGATGTCGAGCACTCCTTTGTGCCGTTGCCCATCCGGCGGGTGCCGTACTACCCCGAAGAGGTGGTGGGGCTTGAGAAGTTGCGCCAAATGGGTGACGACATCTATGGCGACATGGATCCGACCGCTGTGCTCTACGATCGCGCGCCGCTTGATATTTCCAAGGTCGGCGATAAGTATTATCGGGTCAAGATCCGGTTGCCCTTTGCCGACGTTTCCCAGCTCGATCTGTATCAGAATGGGGATGAGCTGGTGGTGCAGATCGGCGATTTCCGGCGAGTGTTGACGCTGCCGACCAGTCTGGCCGGCCTCGAAGCTGGTCAGGCTGAGATGGAGGGCGAGTGGTTGAGTGTGCCCTTCATGGCGCCGCAGATGGCGTCGCGCTAAGGCGGCCTTATGGTGGGGTTTCTCGGAGGCATGCCTCCGGTGACCTAAATATGGGGAGTTCGCATTGTTAAGGAGGTGTGTGCATGGCGACGAGAGGCTGGTTCTCGGAGTCGTCGGCGCAGGTGGCGCAGATCGGCGACATCATGTTCCAAGGCCACTGGCAGTGGGTCTCGAATGCGCTGCAGGCCACCGCGGCCGCGGTTGACAACATCAACCGCAATGCTTACCCGGGCGTGTCCCGGAGCGGCTCGGGCGAGAGCGGCTTCAGCAGCAGCTCGAGCAATGGCTTCCGTCCGAAGCGCATCCGCTCGCGCTTCAACCGCTAGGTTGGCGGGCAGGCGTGAGGCGCGCTGCTCGCCGCCTCACGCCGATCCCTTGGGAGCGTTATGATTAACCTGCTCTATTACAGCCATACCACCGTTCCAGCTCACCTCGAAGAGATTACGCGGCTTGATGTGCTCGATCCTGATGAGCAGGTGCTGGTCGCGGTTGATGGCGTGCTGCTCGATCGGCAGGGGCGCCGGCTGAGCGGCCCCACGCTGCACGACTATTGCCTGATTACCGATTTGCGGGTGGTGTTGTGGGCGCGTGATTATGGGCGTCATCTGTGTTTTGCGTTTCCGTTGAGCGAATTGACCTTGATCGATGGCCGGGGCGTTGATCCGATTCACGGGATGGTGACGCTCGGCTTTAGCGCACCTGATGCCGAAGAGCAAGTCTTTACCCTCACGCTGGTGCCGCAAGCGTATGTGCCGGCGTTGATGATCTTGTTGCGCACGGCGGCTGAAACAGCGCGCGCGGCGTTGGCTGCCGGCATGGATGCCCGCCAAGCGGCGCCTGAGGTGATGACGGCGCTCGGCGCGGCGATTTATGGTTCCGAAGATGCGTTGCGTCCCGATGAAATGCCCTATCGTTGGCCCGGTGGTGCGCCCCGCACGCCGGCGACGCCAAATGCGCCCTTTGTGATTGATCCGGCGAATTTGCCGCCTAATCAAATCTTTACCGCCGGCCGTCTCGCCCGTTCAGCGTGGGATACCCTGCGCCGCACGTTGCGCGAGGCGGATTTGCCGTTTGACTTGAGTCCGGCCAGTATCCGTGAATTGACCGAAGCAATCCGTGCTGTTAATGACTTAGTCCAAACTGTGGCCAATAATCCTGCTGCCCAGCAGATGGCGATGGCGTTTTTAAATCGCCAAGCGGCTGCGCGTCAAGCCCAAGCTGAACCGGCGGCGTCACCGGTCGTCGAGCCACCGGTGGCAGAGCCGCCTCCTGCGCGGCCGGCTGGGCCACGTTATCACGAAATACCGTTGCGCCGGCGCACTCCGGCGCCACCGGAAACGCCAGCGTCGCAACCGCCAGCGCCAATCCCGCTGGCCAAGCGGGCGCCATCCATCGAGATGCCGGATCGGCGTGAAATTCCGCTCCGCCGCCGGAGCGCGCCGGTTCGCCGCGCGCCGCTCGCAGCGTTGAGCGGTTCGGGTGATGCCGATCACGATCAAGCATAGCTGTTGTTAGCATTGGCGGTCACAACCGCCCTAAGGAGCAGGTATGAGCCCATTTCTCGGTGTCAATGTGAGCATGGCGAGCGTCGAGGAATTGCGCCAGCGCGATTTGCTGGACGAAGGCGAGACGCTGCTCGCTCTCTTCGATGGTACGTTGCTCGATGAGAATCGCCGCCGGGTTGGCGGTCTTGCGCTGGCTGATTTTGTCGCGTTGACCGACCGCCGGCTGATTCTGTGGGCGCGCGGCTTCTTTAACGATACCGTCGATGGTTTTCCTTGGAGCGATGTCGATGTGGTGCGCGCCGAGACATGGGATCCGTGGCATGGTCGCGTCAGCCTTGCGCTGCGCATTCCGGCGACGCCGCCGCGCAAGCGCCGCGTTGCACTCGGCGAGGTGCAAGACCCCGGCCAACCTGAGCGGGTGATTGTGAATACGCTCGATTATATGCCGGCGGAAGATGTCGATATGCTGGCCAAGATGGTGGCATGGGTCGGTGACCAAGTGTTGGCTGGCGTCAGCGGTGAAGAGCTGGTGAAGGCCTTTGAGGCCGAGTTCCCAGCCGTGGAACGCAAGCCGCTCCCGCCGTTCTTTATGAGCGAGCCGGCTCCGCCGCCAATGCCGGAACCAGAGCCGAAGAAGCCGGCCAAGAAGCCGTGGTGGAAGTTTGGCGCTGCCGAGGAGGAAGAGCCTGCTCCCGCTTCACCCAGTAATCTGATCGCAGCCTACGAGAGCCAGCGCGGTGGCGCTCCGGCTGGCGCAGCGCCAGCGCCGGTTGGCCCGTTGCCAACCTTGCCCGAACAACCCAATATGTACGAGGTGAGCCGGTCGTTGCGCTTGATGCTTGAGGTGCCACGCGGGTTGGCGCGCGGTCTGCGGCGGGCAAGCGAGATCGTGAGCGGCGCGACCGAGTTGCTCAACAATATGCAGGATCCGCGCGTGCGCCGTAATGCGATGCGCGGTATCTATTACGCTGCTGCCCAGCAAGAGGCGGAAGGCGGGCCGTTGGCTCCGGTGGGGCCAGTAGTGCGCGCTGCCGTCCGGTTTGCTGAACCACCCGAACAGCCACAAAGCGCCGAGCAACCGGTGCAGCGCCGGATTGCGGTGCGGGCCACGGTACGGCAAGCAACGCCTTCGCCAGCGGCTGCTGAACCAGCGGCATCGCCGGCGCCGGCGGCTGAACCTGCCAGCCCGCAACCGGTGCGCCGCGCCATTAGCGTGCGCCGGGTTGAGCCGCCTGTCGAGGAGAATGGCTCGTCGATGCCGGTGCGCCGCGTGGTGGTCAATCGCACCGACCGCTCTGCCGCAGTCAGTGGCAGCGGCGCCGGTATGCCGGCGCGTGAGCCGCTCAATGGCCGATCGGATGATGAGCCGGAAGCGCAGTGATCGAACGTGGGCGGGGGAATAAGGTTGCAGCAGGCGAATGAGGCACTATGACGCGAGTCATTATCTATTCCGGTAAGGGCGGTACTGGTAAGACGACGCTCTCGGCGGCGACAGCAGTGATGCTGGCGCAGTCTGGCCGCCGCACACTGGTGCTCTCGAGCGATCCGGCTCACTCGCTGGCCGATGTGATGGGGATACCGATCAGCCGCGATCGGCCAACACCGCTGGCTCCCCATCTCTATGGCCTCGAAGTGGATACGATCTATGAGTGGCGCCAGAATCTGGGCGGCTTTCAGCAGTTCGTGACAGCGACTTATTCGGCTCGTGGCATTGAACGCTCAACGGCTGCTGAACTGGCCAATCAGCCCGGTCTTGATGAAATCCTCGCGTTGCAACGGGTGATGGATGAAGCGCAGAGCGGTCGTTGGGATGCGATTGTGCTTGATACCGCGCCGACCGGCAATACCTTGCGCTTGTTGGCCTACCCCGAAATGATCATCGGCGGTGAAGCTGGAAAGCGGTTGTTCCGCGTCTATCGCGGGATCGCTAATGTTGCCCGCCCGTTCCGGCGTGATTTGCCTGATGACCGCTTCTTTGAAGAGGTGGGCAAGCTGCTCGAACGGATGGATCAACTGGCCAACTTTTTGGTCAGTTCGGCGGTGTCGGTGCGGTTGGTGCTGAATCCGGAACGCTTGCCGTTGCTTGAGACGCGCCGGGCCTATACCTTCCTCAGTCTGTATGGCCTGCAACTCGATGCGGTGCTAGTGAATAAGATTTTGCCTCACCGCACTGATCTCGGCCCGTACTTTGATTACTGGGTCAATCTCCAGCAGCAGTATCTGGCTGAGATTGATGCGAGCTTTGCGCCGACACCGATCTTCCGAACGGTGTTGCAGGGTGGCGAACCGATCGGAGTGGATGCGCTGTTGCACGTTGGCCGGCTGACCTTCGGTGATGTCGATCCGGGGGCGCTGCTCTACGATGAACGGCCGATCTGGCTCGAACAGTGGAGCGAAGATGGCGAACCCGGCCAGTATGATCTTTGTTTGCGGTTGCCGTTCCTTGATGCCGGTGAGTCGATCGAAGTAAGCCATAGCGGTCCTGATTTGACCATTTCGGTCGGGCGGATCGAGCGCACAATTGCCTTGCCGCGGGTATTGTACGACTGTGTCCTCGGTGAACATCGCTATGAAGATGGCGTGTTGCGACTAGCCTTCTACGAGGCCAGCGCCGCCCGCGCCAGCGGCAAACAGCAAGTCGAGGCGGCCTAACGTGATTGCAGCCGCCTCTCCGTTGTCTATTCCGGTTGCATTGCGCACCGGTTGCGAGCACTCTGCATGCGCACGCTGATCTTTACTGCCCATCATCAACTCCAACAGAGCGCGGCTGCGCTCGCGACGGCTTGCCACGCCGCTCGGCGTGGCTATCGCACCTTGGTGGCTTCGAGCGGCCCCGGCCATCTGATCGGTCATCTGCTACACCAGACACTTGGTTCGCGTCCGCTGGAACTTGAGCCGAACCTCGCGGCGATGGAGATACATCCCCACGAGGAGGTTGCCCGCCGCTGGGAGCAGGTGCGTCCGTCGCTGCGCAGCGGGCTGGTGGCCCGCCTGCGCGATCTTGGCCCTGATGAGCTACCGGCCTTCCCCGGCATTGATGCGGTGGCGGCGATGTTGGTCGCCGAACGCGCCCGCCAGTCGGGCCGGTTCGATCTGTTGATCCTCGATGGCCCGTCACCTGACGCGCTCATCCGGGCGTTGACGTTGCCTGATGTGCTGCGCTGGGCAGTGCGCCTGATCTTTGGCCTTGACCGCGGTCCCGGCAAGTCGCGCGCTTCGCAAGAGCAGGCGATGATTCCAGCAGCGATTGTGGCGCCTAGCGCGACCGCGCCCTTGCAAGAGTTGCGGATTGAGCTTGAGCAACAACGCGCCCGCCTCGAAACCGAGAGCGGGGCGCGGGTGCGGATGGTAGCGTTACCGCCAGAGTTGCGCTTGCCGCCGCTGCGTGCGGCGTTAACTGCCTTTGGCCTGTTTGGGTTGGCTAGCGATGAAGTAATTGTGAATGGCCAGCCTGACCAAGTTGATGACGAAAGCCGCCACGATTTCAGCCATGAAACCAGCCGGGCGCGTCCGTTGTTGCGGATTGGTCAGCTTGAGCTGACGCCGGCCAATCGCGATACATGGGCTTTGCGCGGAGCGGCGCTCTACCGTGATGGTGATGTCTTTGCGTCTGAACCGCCGCGTCCTACCAGTAGCGAGCGCGATCTGCGCCTGTTGATTCCCTTCCTCGATCCCAAATCGCTCGATATTGCATTGGCAAGCGAAGAGGTCGTCGTCCAACTCGGCCAGTTGCGCCGGCATGTCTTGTTGCCGGGGTTGGTTGATGGCGGTCGCTTACGGGCGCGGGTCGAGGGTGAATTATTGCGGTTGTGGGTAGAGTAGCGAAGGGGGCGCCTATGTCAGTGCTTGCCCAGCCGTTCCCGATCGAGCGACCGCCGGCGCGACCGATCGATGCGCCGCCAACGGCTAAGTATATTGAGTATGCCAATGAGGTGGCGACACGCCTTGCTGGCAAGTTGAGCGCCCGCGAACGGCGCCGGCTGGAAGGTGAACGCGCGCTCTTGGCCCGCGCCCGCTTTATCGAGTTGAACGGCGTGGTGCATCATTATCAAGATGTCGGGCCGCTCGATGGCGAACCGTTGCTGCTCATCCACGGCTGGGATTGTTCGTCGTTTTGGTGGCATCACGTGATCGATCCACTGGCGCAAGCCGGTTATCGCGTGGTGAGCTACGATTTGAAAGGGCACGGCTTTTCTGATAGCGATCCGCGCCAAGATTATACGGTGGCCGGGTTTAGCGCCGATCTGCAGGCGCTCTCGCGCGCATTGAATCTCGGTCCGGCTCACGTGGCCGCTTTCTCGCTCGGTGCGTTTATTGGCTTGCACGTGGCCGCTCATAACCCAGAATTGGTGCGCTCGCTGATCTTCTTTAACTTTAGCTTGCTGCCGTACAATAAGTTTGCTTCGCAGTTTGTGCCGCGGTTGCTCGATACCGTGTTTAACGGGGTGTTGCGCCCGATCGAGCGGCGTAATCTGTGGTGGCTGCCCTTTATCTATGCCCGGCTAGTGATGGCGCAGAACACCCCATCCATTAGCGATATCCGGCTCGGCACGCTCGGTTTGCGCTATTGCGATCCGGCAGCCGTGCGGGTGTCGGCGACCGAATTGTCTCGTCCCGATATTTTGGCCGCCGTGGCCGAACAAGCCAAGATGATTCAGCAGCCGCTTTTGTTGGTGGCCGGCGCTAACGATCCGATTATGCGGCCATCTGATGGGCGCAAATTGGTGGCGCTCGCCCCCAATGGTTCATTTTTAGAAGTGCCGAAGTGCGGCCATCTGATCTTGTTTGAATTGCCCGAGCACGTCATTCAAATTATGCGCCTCTTCTTGAAAGGCGTTCGCTAGGGAGGTCGGTGTATGCAGTTGTTGCTTCGTTCCGGCGGCCAACAAATGATCATTGATATGGAGCGCGCTGATGACCGCCCGCTGTCGGTCGGCCAGTATACATACCGGCCCCGCCGGTTGGCCGGCAAAGTGCGCCGGCTGGTCGCCAAGATGTGGCCTGATATGCCCTCGTCAGTGCTCGATGAGCGCCTGACCTTCGAGGCGCTCGATAACGGGCGCGAGACGGCGTGGGGCGATAGCGGCAGCTTTTCACCGCGCTCTGGTTCGACCGTGCTGCTTGGGCGCTGGGATGAAGACGGCAGCGTGGGAATTGCCTTGCACGAGCTGGCCCATGAAATGCACCTACGCCACGGTGGCTACGATGATAGCGATGGCGTGGTGCGCGAGGCGCTCGCGATGCTGGCTGAACGCGAGGCTGGCTTGCGCCGCACGTTTGAGCGCGAACCGTACCATTCCGCGTGCCAGTTGATTGAGCAGCTCGAGGAGTTGCCGGCTTTTAGCCGGATGGCGTTCAGCAAGCGGTGGGCCGAGGTGGTAAGCGTGACGTCGGCGGCTGGGTTAGCCGATCTGGTTAACTACTATCTGGATCGCAGCGAGCGGTTGGGGTTGGCGCGTTGGCTTGATCGCCTGACGAAAAATGTTGATGTGCGCGATCAGTTGTTAGCCCGCTTGGCGAGCACATCGCTGCGTTACAGTTTAGATCTGCGTCGCCACCTGATTAAAAAGCTGGTGCGGTGCAAACCGGAAACGCCGGTGGAGCAACTCATGTATGTGCTTGACTCGATCGCCACGCTTGACCGGCGCTATCCCAATGATGATCTCGAGCGCATTATCAATTTCTGTTTCGCGCCGTATGTGCCGCAGCGTCGCCGTCTCTTCGCCTTTGGCTCGTGATAGAGAGGAGCGCGTATGAATCGCTTCGAAGAAGAAAACCCGACTGTTCGTTGGCTGCCCGGATTTGCGCGCCGGTGGTTTGGTCTGACCAATGAAGATCCCCGTCGCAGGATCAATGCACGGTATCAGTGGATGCCCAGTTGGTTAAAGCGTTTGTTGAATTTGGATGACGCACCAGTGCCGTATGCCGGCGAAGCGGAGCCTGCTGCGCCGAGCCGGTCATCGTATGGGTATACGCCGCCGCCACGCTCGTATACGCCCGGTGCGGCCTCATACACCCCCGGCGCACCCTCGTTTACGCCGCGCAGCTTCGCCCCAGCAAGCTATCAGCCGGCCAGCGAGGAGGCTCCTTCCACACCAGCCCGCCTCAGCCTCGCCGGTGATGAGTTGCCGCCTGATGTGCAGCCGATCGGCTATCTGCTGCGTTCGTATGCGCGTGGCGCGCTGCCGCCGCAGGGGCTTGAGGCCTTTACCCGCGAGGTGCGCACGACAACTGAGAAGGTGCTGAACTTCTACGGCCATTGGATTCGCTTCCAGACCGAGGAGTTGGTGCGCATCGGTTGTGACCTGTTTAATGCCGCCGTTGATGCCTTGCCCGGCGAGAAGACCAAGCAACAGCCGCAGACAATCCGGCGGATTAAGGTGGTCGCTGATAATGGTAATGGGAATGATGTCGCTTCTGCTGCGGCGGCGCCGGCCCAATCAATGCCATCGACAGTTCCTCCAGCCGCCGAAACGCCAGTGGCTGCGGATGAGCCTGAGTCTCGTTCCGAAGACAAAGATAAAGAGTAGACTATGCCCCGTCCGGTGGTGATTATGGGCGGGTGGCTGTCGTCACCCGCCGATTACTTCGGTATGGCGCGCGTGCTAGCCGCGCCGCCATACAATCGGATCGTGTATGTGGTTGATTTCAGCCGGTTAGCATGGGCGCGCTTGCGCGATCCTGATTTCGGGCCAGCGCTTGATGCGCTCGCAGCGACGGTGCGGATTGCGCTCGCAGAAACCGGCGCTGATAAAGTAGACTTGATCGGCCATAGCGCCGGTGGCCGGATTGCGCGCGCCTATTTGTCTGATGAGCCGTATCAAGGGGTGCGCTACGCCGGCCATGAGGTGGTGGCAAGCTTAACCACCTTGGGCACGGCCCATGCCACGTCAGAGATCTGGGTGAAACAGTTTGCCGACTGGCTTGAGGCGCGCTATCCCGGCGCTGCTTTTCCTCACGTCAAGTATCGCGCTGTGGCCGGGAGGAGTGTGCGTGGCCGTCGTTTCGGCAATCCCGAGGAGATGATTGCCTATCGTTCCTATGAGGTTTCGTTCGGCGATGGGAATCTGATCGGCGATGGGATTGTGCCAACGGCAGCCTGCTATCTGGCCGGCGCCGACAACTTGATCTTAGAGGGTGCGCGCCATGCACCGTATAACGCGCCGGCGACGTGGTACGGCGCGCGGGATGTAGTGCCGCTGTGGTTTGAGGATTGATCAGGAGTGCTATGGCCCGTCCGCTGGTGATTATTGGCGGTTATCTGACTAGTCCGAGCGATTTTGCGGCGCTGGCGCGGACGCTCGAACAACCACCGTTTGGTTTTCGCGTCTTCGTGACCCCGATCGGTCGTATGCGCTGGGCTTTAACCCGTGATTGGGATTTTCGGCCAGTGTTGCGGATTGTGCGCGACACGGTGGCTCGGGCCTTGCGCGAAACCGGCGCTGAAACCGTGACTATTCTGGCCCATAGCGTCGGTGGTACGGTAGCGCGCATGTATCTCGGTGATCAGCCGTACAAAGGTGAAATCTACGGCGGTCACCGGTTTGTGCATCACTTGATCATGCTCGGTACGCCGCACCATAGCCAAGAGTTCTGGACGCGCCAGACCGTCGGGTTTACTAATCGTTGTTATCCCGGCGCGTATTATGATCATATCCGCTATACCTCGATCATTGGCCGCAGCATTCAGGCCAATCGGCAAGGACGCTGGGTTGAGCGGATGGCGTATAACAGCTACGTGCTGATCGACGGCCCTGCCGGCGCGCAGGCGTGGGGTGACGGGATTACAACGCTGACCTGCGCAGCGCTAGCCGGCGCCGAGTATTTGGTCGTGCCCGGGTTGCATCACTCGCCCATCCACGGTCGTCCGTGGTATGGCGACCCGGAAGGGTTAAGAGACTGGCAACGAGTGTTGTTGGGATCCTCATCGGTTGTTGTTTGAAATGTCGCTGATTTGTACTATAATACAAATTGCATGAAATCATCGCACATTGACCGGTTGATTCTGTACGCTATGGCGGCTGTGTCGGGTGTATCGCTTGCGTGTTATACCGCAGTGCTCTATCTCTGCCGGCAAGAGGTGAATACGCACCATCCAGAGCGGGCAGCATTGCGCAATCGGTTAGCGAATATCGCGCATGCGCTCGATTGGCTGATGAACGTAATGGTCGCAGTGGTCGGGATTGGCCGGCTCTTTCGTGAAGAGCATTTTGGCGGGCAACACCAACCTCGCTGGTTGAAGATCTATTTTATGATCACTGGCCCGTTGCCAACCATCGGTATGGTTGGGGCGATGATTACCGGCCATCGTTGGGGCGAGGCGATGCGTGATCATCCGCAGCAGCGCCGGTTACATCGCTTCTTTGCATGGCTGGGGTATGTCAGTTGGTGGCTGAGCTTTATTCCGATCTTCTTCCAGCCGTGGTTGAACCGGCAGGCGGCAGTATCTAAGCAGGGTTCAGAATCGGTTGTCTCTTAAGTAACATCGCACTTGTGCGCGAGGGGGAACGCATGACGACTTCACCTTCGGTTGAACCAACCACGACGGGCGCCGCGGCGCTTGAGCAACAAGACCTATTTGCCGCAACCAACCGCGCCTATGACATGGTGTTTAAGGGCACGGTGGATTTCTTCGTGATTAAGGCGGCAAAAGATTTAGGGCTGTTTGATCTGTTGGCTGCCGAACCGCGCACGCTGGCCGATCTGGCAACCTTGACCGAGACGGTGCCGCCGCGGCTCGAGAAGTTCTTGATTACGCTCGAGCAGGTAGGTCTGGCGGCGCGGCAAGATGATCGCTGGAAGCTGACCCCCTTCGCCGAGCAATTCTTTGCCGATCCCGAACGCCATCGCAATATGACGATGGTGCCGTTTGTGGATTATATTTCCGACCTAATCGAGAATTACTACCTGCGGTTGGCTGATGTGGTGCGCGGGAAGGTTGACTTTACCAGCATTGTGCCGCATCCGCCGCGCACTCGCGAAGATAGCCTGTTTTACGAGACGTTGCACCGCTCGAATATCCAGCTCTTCGTCGAGTTGTTGGTCAAGCGGGCCCGGCTGGCCGATGTGCAGATGCTGATCGATGTTGGCGGCGGCATTGGTGATATTGCGGCGGCCCTCTGTCAAGCCTTCCCCAATCTCAAGGTGACGTTGATCAACTTGCCTAGTGCGCTCGATCTGGTGCGCGAGAATGTGGCGGCCAAAGGTCTGAGCGACCGGATTACGCCGGTGGCGGTCGATATGTACCGCGAGCCGTATCCTCCCGGCGATGCGGTGCTCTTCTCGCGCATTCTCTACCCGATGAATGCGCAGTTCTGCTCGATGTTGCTCAAGAAGGCCTACGATGCGTTGCCGAGCGGCGGGAAGGTGCTGATCCTCGATATGGTGATCAGCGATCCGCAGCATCCAAACTACGATTATCTGACCCATTACCTATGCGCGATTGGGATGGGCTTCTCGGTGCTTGAGTTCAAGGATCATGCGATCTACCCTGATCTCCTGCGCCAGATCGGGTTTACCGACGTAACCTTCGATGAGGGGTACGAACACGTTTTGTATCAGGCTGTCAAGCCGTAACTGTAAGGTTCAGCCTTGTGTGACCGGTGCAGCTTCTGCCCGGCAATGCGGTAAGCAACTATGATTTCGACTGAACAGCACGTCTCGCTCAGCCGAAAAATCCGGGCCCATATCGAGCTTGCCGATCCGGTGACGTGGATTTCGCCGGTGCTGGTCTGTTTCTGTGGCGCACTGGCTTCAGGCTACGAGCGAGGCTTTGACTGGACGCGGCCCGATCACTGGTGGCTTATGCTGTTGGGCGCGTTGATGACCGGCCCGCTCGGCACCGGCTTTAGCCAGAGTATTAACGATTATTTTGATCGTGAACTGGATGCGATCAACGATCCGCAACGCCCGATTCCGGCTGGGATCATTACGCTGAATGAGGCGCGCTGGAATTGGATTGTACTCGGCACAGCAACTATGCTGGTGTCGCTGGTCTTTGGCCAGCCGTTGATCGTCTTCTTTGCTTTTGTCGGTATCGTGCTGTCAGTCATTTACAGCATGCCGCCGATTAAGCTGAAGAAACATTTTTGGCTGGGGCCGCCGGCAGTCGGGTTGGGTTACGTTAGTATGAGCTGGATGGCCGGCCATCTGATCTTTGCGCCGCTGACGTGGCAAAGCGTATTGGTGGCGTTGATCAATGGCGGTTTGGCGGCTGGCTTGCTCTTTCTCAACGATATTAAGAGTGTCGAGGGTGATCGCAAGCTGGGTCTGAAATCGCTCACGGTTGCGATCGGTGTGCAGCGCACGCTAATTGTGGCTTATGCAACGATTAACGGCTTCGAGGCAATGCTGATGATATTGGCTTTGGTGTGGGGGCAATACTGGGTGGCGGCGTTTATTCTGCTGGCATTGGTAGTGCCGATCTATAATCAGATTAAGCTCTACCGTGAACCAAACCAGCAAAATTACGTGCGTTACCTGCTGGCTTCCAACCCATTTGTGGCCTTAATCCAGATTGTCTCAGGTTTTCTGGTGGGCGGCTATTTTGGCTGACCGTTAAGGAGGTGCGAAGATGACGGAGACTGAAGGTGAGGTCCGAGTGCGCAGCGTCCCAGTGCGGCGCAGCGACAGCTTTGTCGAGTCGGCGATGGAGTTCGGCGGCGGTGTCGTTCGCCTTGGTTTCTCGGTATTTACCATGCCCTTTGCGCTGCTGCCGCCAGAGTCGCGCCAGCACATGCGCAATGCAACCAAGGAGCTGTTGTACGCCTTCGCCTCGTTGCCGCGTGATTTCGCCGAAATCGCTGGCAAGAGCATCGAGAAGTGGGCGGCTGAGGGCGAAGAAAAGACTGAGGCGAAGTAACGCCGGTTGCTCTCTGTGAGCAGAGGAGGAGAGTCGTATGAGCAATGAGACGACCAACGAGCGTGATGGCTTGTTTGAGCTGGCGGCTGGCTTTGTCGGGGGGGCAACCCGGATTGGCCTGACGGTTGCTTCGGTGCCGCTGGTGCTGCTGCCGCGCAATTCGCGTCGCCGCGTGCGCCGGGCGATGGCTGAGGTGGCGTTGGCAGTGGTGGCATTTCCGAAAGAGCTGGCCAATATTTCCGAGCGGGTGGTTGATGATATCGTCGCTGCTGAGCCGCCGCAGATCTCGCTGCCGAGCCCGAAGCAGGTTGGCGAGCAGGTGCGCTCGTTTACCGAGCGACTGTCGCGCGCGGCGGAAGAGCTTGGCACTAGCTTTAGCCGGGCTGCCGGACGGGCTGCCGATGCGGTTGAGCAGGGTGCAGCCAAGGTTGATGAGTGGGTTGAGACGCCGCCCAAGACGCCGCCGGCGCCGTGATCGCGCGGTGGAATTGTGGTTGACGCAGAGGCGTGGGATGCGGCGTGACGCACCCATTCCTCTGCGTCTGTCTCTCGCTGCCAATGATGTGTGATCTGCGCCTGTTGTGCGGTTGACCGGCAACCGAGCCGTGGTATTCTGTAAATAGGGGATGTAGCGTGATCTACACCCGCCTGTCGTGACCAGTCCACGGAGCTTTGTGACCATGCAGATCGTTATTCTCGGCGCCGGCTATGCCGGTTTGCGCACAGCGCTCGATCTGGCCCGTTTCCGCCGTGAACAAGGGCTTGATATCACCATCCGCTTAGTTGATCAACATCCGTACCACCAGTTAATCCAGTTGTTGCATTTGACCGCAACCGCCGGGATTTCCGATCAGAAGTCGATCTATCAACTCGATCATTTGTTGCAAGGCCGTGATATCGAGCGGGTGGAGGGGCGCGTGACGGCAATCCATCCGCTTGAGCGCACGGTGACGCTCGCCGATGGCCGGAGCGTGCCGTACGATCGGCTGGTGTTGGCACTGGGCAGTGAGACCTCGTTCAATGCGCCCGGCGCCCGTGAACATGCGCTGCCGCTTCATACCTTCGCCCACGCCGTCGCGCTGCGCAAACACATCGTCGCTCAATTTACCAAAGCGGCGTCGTTGACCGATCCGACCGAATTGCGGATCACGATGACGACCGCGATCGTTGGCGGCGGCTATACCGGTTGTGAGTTGGCCGGCGAGTTGGCGGCATGGGCCGATGATCTGTGCCAGCAAACCGGCGCACCCCGCAAGGAAGTGCGGATTGCCCTGATTGAACGCGAAGATCATTTGCTGCCTCACCTCGGTGAGTGGGCAAGTCATGAGGCCGTGCGCCGCTTGGAACGTCTCGGTGTGAATGTGTTTCTTAAAACGCCGGTAACGCAGGTCGAGCCGCAACGCTTGCGCTTTGCCGATGGCCGGATCTTACGCGCCGGAACGATTGTCTGGGGCGCTGGCGTGCGCGCGCCAGCCCTCTTGGCCGAGGCCGGCTTCCCAACCGATCGGATCGGGCGGGTGCTGGTTGACCGCTACTTGCGGGTTCATGGCCAAGCGGTCGTGTTTGCCATTGGCGATTGCGCCGCTGTGTCTGATGGTCGGGGAGGCGTCTTGCCGCCCGCCGCATCATACGCCATCCGGCAGGGCGCCCATTTGGCCGCGGAACTGGCGGCTGAAGCGCGGGGAGAAGCGCCAAGGCCCTACGAGCCGGTCGAGCTCGGCGAAGTCGTTTCATTAGGGCCGAATGATGCGATCGGGAGCGCATTAGGCGTGCCGGTGATGGGGTATCCGGCGCTCATGCTGAAACGGGGGATTGAAGAGTATTACCGCGCTACCATTGAGAGCGCCTGAGCGATAGGAGCGTAATTATGATCGTGCAGGAACAGTTTGTTTCCATTAAAGCGCCACCCGCCACTGTCGAGCGTTACTTGACCGATCCCGAATTGATGGCGCAGTGGCGCTCGCCGCTGGTGGTGCTCGATCCGATTGAGGGTGATTTGATGGCGTTGGGCAGCAAGCACAAACTGCGCCTCAAGTCGCTGGCGCTGGCCGGTGCGACCTACACGGTCACCGAGCGCGATAGCGGCCATATCTTGCTGACGATCGATGGTCTGTGGCGCGGCAAGGAACTCTGGCGTTGGTTTGCTGATGGCGATCGCACGGTTGTGCAAAACCGGGTGGAGTACGAAGTGCCCGATCCTAGTCTGCGGGTGTTTGTTGTAGGACTCGGCCAGATCTTTGCCTCACTCGATATGCGTATCCAGCTCGATCGCTTGCGCATGATTATCGAAGGCAGCGGCCAACCGGCAGCGGCCCAGTCGCGCTAATCGCGGCGCGATCACCTGCCAGTGATGGCGCGGGGTTAGAAGATGGCCAGAGTAGTACTCGGCATCGTAAGGGCGGGTTGAAAACCGCCCTTATTATCTTGTGATCGATATTTGCATAAAAGCACAGATATTGCACAAAAACTGCATCGTTTCATCCACTACAATGCAATCCGACCCTGTGCTAGCATACAGTTGTCAGGATGGCAGGTTCATCAGTGATGAGAGGTTGCGTATGGCGCGACAGCAGCGGTTTAGCCCACGCGATGAGGTCTATCTTGCCAGCACCAGCTTTGAAGTGTATATGGCTGCCGGCGGGGTGTTCATCGGCCTGTTTGGGTTGCTCTTTGCGATTAGCATTAAAATTAGCTTTGCTTGGTTAGTGTGGCCAGCGTTGTTTGTCTCGATTTTAGCAGGCTACATTACCCTTAATCGGCTTGAGAAGCGTGAACGCCGGCGCAAGCTGGCCGAGCTTGAGGCCGAGTACGCGGCAAAAGAACGGCGCGTCAACGGCGATTAAGCAGCATTTGTAGGCATCTTGTCATCTTGGGCGCAGCATGGTTGTGTTATCTTCCAACTAACTGTGTTGTGCCAAGAGGATTAAGATGCAGACACTTCGCCAGCTTCGCCGCACTCGCGATTTGACCTTTGTTGATTTAGCGCTTCTGACCGGGATCCCGGCGCGGGTTATTGCTGAAGCCGAATATGGCATGCGTCGCCTCAGCCGTGGTGAGGCTGAGGCGATTGCGTTGGTGTTAGGCTTGTCACCTGCAGCGTTGTTGCCACCGCCGCCGCGACCATCGCCGCAAGCGAACGTCTTGCCGCTCGCATTAACAGCAGGGTTAGCTGCGACGCTGGCGGTGGCGCCGCTGGCGACAGACGTTGCGCCCACGTTCCAACGTCAATTGCAGGCTGCTCTGCTCAATCAGGCTGGTGCACAGCTCATCGCAGCCATCCCTACAGCGGCCTTGCCGGCAGCAGTACCGGCGCAACTAGCAGTGAGTCCTGCGCGTTCCGTTGCTCTGGCCACCCCCACGCCCGACGCGCTGGCGCCCCTTATCGCTCCCGCGCCGCCACTTGTGCCCAGCCCTACGGCGGTTCCCCAATTCTACCTCGATGAAACTGGCCCCCACGGTTGCCCAGTGCAGCCTTCGTCCGGTCAAGTTGTCATCACTCAAGGGTATGGTGTTGGCACCCACACGCCGGCCCATATTTGGGGCGCGATCGATTTGGCGGTTGATGGCGACGGAGATGGGTTGGCCGAGCCGGGGCCGAGCTGGTATGCGCCGGTGGTCGCTACCCACGATGGGGTGGTAAAGGTGACGATGAATAGCTATCCTGCCGGCAATCACGTCTCGGTAATAACGCTGGATGGAGTCTGGCGCACCGGCTACTCGCACTTGGCGATTGTGACAGTGATTGACGGGCAGCAGGTGCGCGCCGGCGAGGTGATCGGCTTGATGGGCAGTACCGGCTTTGCCAGTGGCCCGCACCTCGATTATCAAGTCTGGCGCGGCGATGTCAATATTGATCCGACGGCGTTGGTGGGGTGTGGGGTGAGATAATAGCCACAAAAAGACGCAGAAAACACAGAAACAGATGAGATGGGCTGTTAGATGGGTGTGCTTGCAGTTTTGCTAAACTGCGATTCGTTGATATCTGGCCTTGGGGTCAGCCTACAGTTATTTGTGTTTTCGGTGTCTTTTCGTGGCTATTCTTCACGCCCGCAACGAACGCTGGAAGAGCGACAAGGCGAAGGCCATGCTCGCCGCAGCAAAAACGGCCAGCACCAGACCGCTGGCCCACAGCGGCAGAGTGGCTTCCACCCCGAACGCCAAAGCGCGCACCGCGTCGATCAGATACGTTGCCGGATTGATGAGCACAATCGCTTGCATCCATCCCGGCAACACCGATAACGGGTAGAGCGCATTCGAGGCAAACAGCAGCGGCAGGTTAAAGAGGAAAATCATGCCGTGATAGCCGGCGATGCTGCGCGAAATAGCCGCCACGCCGAGCGCCAGCCCGCTAAAGCCGATGGCAAAGATCGCGAGCAAAACGAGCGCACCCAGCCAGCCAACCGGGTTGATCGCTAGTCGCGCCCCCATGAGTAGACCGACAATCAACATCAGCGTCGCTTGAAAGAGCGCTTTGGTTGCGGTACTGGCCGCACTGCCCAACAAAATGCTCAAGCGTGGGATCGGCGCGGCCAGATACTCTTTCACAATCCCACGCAGCCGCTCATCCAACAATACCATGCCGCCGCCAACCGCGCCGCCCAATGCGCTGAGGGCAATAATGCCCGGCAGAATAAACGACATATAATCACTGCCGCCGACATCGCTAATCATCCCGCGCATGCCGACCCCAAAGAGCACCACCCACAAGACTGACTGCAACGCCAACCCAACTAGCTCTTCGGTCTGCTGAACGAATTTACGCATGTGCCGCGTCCAGATCACATACGTGGCGTACATAGAGTGCTCCTCTAGCAGTGTGAAAGCGTTAGTCACGTAGCGCGGTGCCGGTATAGTGCAAGAACACATCGCCGAGCGACGGGCGGGCAAGCGTGACATCTTCGACGGCGAAGCCGTTGTTGCTGATCGCATTCAGCACCGCTGGCAAACGACGGCTGCCGTTGTCAGTATAAATCAGGGCCAAGCCATCGGCTGGGTCAGTCTCGACCCGGCTCACGCCATCAATTGCAGCGGCAACCGTGACCAGATGCTGAAAATCACCATTCCCGCGCACCCGGATGACATCAGAACCGAGCGACGCGATCAGATCACCCGGCTTGCCTTCGACAATCAGGCGACCGTGATCGATAATGCCTACGAGATCGGCTAAGGCCTCAGCTTCATCCATCGCATGGGTCGTGAGCAAGATGCTCATCCCGCGGCGGCGATTGAGATCGCGCACATAGCTCCAGATATTAACCCGGTTTTGCGGATCAAGGCCCTGCGTTGGTTCGTCAAGCACCAACACCTGCGGATCGGTCATGAGACCACGGGCCAGTTCAAGCCGCCGTTTCATCCCGCCAGAATAGCTCTTGACCGGCCGATCGATAGCGTCGGTCAATTGCACCAACTCAACCAATTCAGCAATCCGTTGCCGGCGCACAGCGGCTGGCAGGCGATAGAGGCGACCGTGAAAATCGAGCGTCTCACGCCCTGTCAGCAACGGATCAAGTACCATCTCTTGAAATGTCACCCCGATCCGGCGGCGAACTTCGGCTGCATCGCGCACGACATCGTAACCTAGAATGCGCGCGCTGCCGGAAGTTGGCGGGATCAAGGTGGTGAGAATACTGAGCAGGGTCGTTTTGCCCGCCCCGTTGGGGCCGAGCAACGCGTAGATCCGCCCGGCCGGCGCTTGGAGATTGACGTGATCGAGCGCCGTTACCGTGCCGTACCGTTTGACCAGCGCCTGTGTTTCAACAGCTTGTTCGTTCATCACCGTGCCTTGGTCATCAGGCTCCAACTCTTTCAGAGCATAACGCGCCTGTGCAGTGATGTCAAGCCCATCTGTGAGAACTATCACAGGGATTGACTTTCACCGATGATAGTGCTATGATCGCACGGCAAGCGTCAATGACGATGCGCAGGTTGATTGTTATCGACCATGCGTTCGACAGCCGACGGAACGCCGACTGCCGCGCGCAGATTGCGTTCCGTCTTTCTATTGCACAAAACTGTTGCGTTCGCACATTAGCAAGGAACCTGCGGCTATGTTTGCCCAGATCAAGCGCATTCTGGTTGGCCGGCCGATTGCCACCGAACACCAACACCAAGAACGGCTCAGCAAAACGACGGCGCTGGCAGTCTTTTCATCAGATGCGCTCTCGTCAGTCTCGTATGCAACCGAAGCCATTCTCACTATTCTCATTCTTGGCGGGAGTGCGGCGCTTGGTCTCTCGTTGCCAATTGCTGCCGCGATTGCGCTGTTGTTGCTGATCGTTGGCTTTTCCTACCGGCAGACGATCAAAGCGTATCCGCAAGGCGGCGGCGGCTACATCGTAACGCGCGATAATCTCGGTGATATGCCGGGTTTAGTAGCTGCTGGTGCGTTGCTCATCGATTATGTATTGACCGTCGCGGTCAGCATCTCGGCTGGTGTCGCGGCAATCACGTCACTGGCAACGAACTGGGGCTTTCCGGCGCTCCGCGATCATGCAGTTGAGATTGCTCTCGTCTGCATTCTGATCGTCACCATTACCAATCTGCGCGGCGCGAAAGAGAGCGGCGTGATCTTTTCCATCCCGACGTATGCGTTTATTACCGGCATTCTCTCGATGATCGCCGTCGGTATTGGCCATGATCTCGTGTTTGGCGCCGAGCCAGTGACGCATTCAATTGATCCGGACATTCCTCCCACTGGTGAGGCGCTCTCGCTGTGGTTGATTTTGCGCGCCTTTGCCGCCGGTTGTACTGCCCTGACCGGGATTGAGGCGATCAGCGATGGCGTGCAAGCGTTCAAACCGCCAGAGGCGCGCAATGCGGCGATTACTCTCACGTGGATGATCTCGCTGTTGGTCACGATGTTTCTAGGCATTACGTGGCTGGCGTATACGCATCAAGCGGTACCGAATGAGTTTACTCACGAGACGATCGTCTCGCAGATTGCGCGTACGATCTTTGGCGTGGGGCCAGTGTACGTCTTCATTCAGGTGGCTACTGCCTTAATTTTGGTATTGGCTGCGAATACGGCCTTCGCTGACTTCCCGCGCTTGGCTTCATTCCTCTCGCGTGATCGGTTTCTGCCCCGCCAGTTTGCTTCGCGCGGCGACCGATTGGTCTTCTCGAATGGCATTCTCGTGCTGGGAATGTTTTCAGCCCTGCTGGTGGTTATCTTTCGGGCCAATGAGATCGCGATGCTGCCGCTGTATGCAGTCGGGGTATTCACCTCATTCACCCTCTCGCAATCGGGGATGGTGCGACGCCATCTGCGCCTGCGCCAACCGGGGTGGCGGCACAGTGTGATAGTGAATGGTTTTGGCGCCATTCTGACGGCGATTGTGCTCGTGATTTTGATGGTCACCAAGTTCGTCCATGGCGCGTGGATGGTCATTACGGCCATTCCGATTTTGGTGTTGATGTTCCGGGCCATCAACTTGCACTATCGCCGCGTGGCCGAGCAATTGTCGTTAAGCGGCGCTATCTTGCCGCCCGAACTGCGCCGCCATACAGCGATCGTGCTGGTGAGCGGCATTCATCGCGGCGTATTGCCGGCCTTGCAATATGCGCGCTCGATTGCGCCTGATAACGTGACTGCGGTGTATGTTGATCTTGACCCGGATGCAACCGAGAAGTTACGCGCGCGCTGGCGCGATTGGGGGTGCGATATTCCGCTGGTCGTGCTCGAATCACCGTTCCGCTCGCTGATCAACCCGATTGTGCGCTACATCGAAGAGGTCGAGACGCGCTATGGCGATGATGTGATCACGGTGATCTTGCCCGAATTTGTGCCGGCGCGTTGGTGGGAACACCTGTTGCACAACCAGACCGGTTTGTTGATCAAGACGACCCTGCGATTACGCGGCAATGTCGTGACCAGTGTGCCGTACCGGTTAGAGCGGTGATGTTGCTGGAGGGGCGCACAGCGCGCCCCTACGATGTTCGCGTGCCGTGATCAACTATTCGGTTATCTCCGGCCATACGCTGAATGATCCGCACCCGATCGGGCAATGCGGCATCACCGACCCCTTCCACAACGCAGGCCGCAGCGGCAGCGGCGAATCGGGCTGCAGCAAAGGGATCGCCAGTTTCCCACAGCCGGATGAGAAAGGCAGTGGCAAAGACATCGCCGGCGCCGGTGGGATCGCACTCTTGGGCTTGGTAGGCAGGGATATGGTGGGGCTTGCCGTGCAAGAACATCGTCGCACCGCGCGCGCCGTCGGTAACAATGCCGATCGGCGTGAGGCTGGCATAATAAGCGGCTAATTCATCATCGCCTCCCACATCTTCGCTGCTGAGACTGATCACAAGCACGCGCTCCAGTTCTTGGGGCGCGGGTCGCCAGCGGCGTTGCCGAATGGGTGATGGCAAGTCATCGTTCCAATCGCGCAGCCACCCCTGTGCCGTGGCGCCGATCAAGGCACTCGGAAACGCTGCGGCTAATGCCGGGGGGCATTCATGGACGACCGGGCCGAGCAAGACGATGGGGGCAGTGCGCCAGCCAAGCGGGATAGCGGTCGCGCTAATCGCCGGCGCCACTGCGTGGAGCCACTGGCGCCGGCCATCAGTTGTGTAGCGGTTTTCAAAGGTTGAACTAGTGTGGGTCGCAATGTTTGCCCATGCCACCCCGGCGGGAGCCGGTTCGGCGCTAGCGGTGACAATCGCCGGACGCAAGCCAAGCCGTTGGGCCAGTAGCGCAGCGAAGCGAGCGGTACCGCCAGCGGCGGTTGCGCCAGCCGGCAGCAGATCGCGGGTCACGTGGCCGATAGCAACAAAATCAATCATAGGGCGACAGCGCAGACGTGAAGGCGGGAGGGGTATGACGTGCGAAGCAACGGGGGCCGGTGGGCAACCAGCCCCCTACCGGTTACGATTTTGCCGGATAGATCACAATCTTGCGATTCTCGCCCTCGCCGGAACTCTCGGTATAAATCGTCTTGTCGTCGCGTAGGGCAAGGTGAACGATCCGCCGCTCGTAGGCAGCCATAGGTTCCAACATAATCGGACGGCCGGTCTGGCGCACCCGTTCTGCCATCCGGCGGGCAAGGCTTTCGAGCGACTCTTGGCGGCGTTGGCGATAATTGCCCACATCGACCACCAACTGCGGCCATGCATGCACGCGCCGGCTCACCAACAGATTGAGCAAAAACTGAAGCGAGCGCAGCGTCTCGCCGCGGCGTCCGATCAGCAACCCCATCGCCTCTTCGTCGGCGCCCTCAACGTGCAAGGTAATCGTATCTTCTGGTTCACCCTGCGGGCCGGGCACCCGCGAGACAACCGCCGTCACATACGCATGGATATCCATGCGTTCGAGCAAATCTTCGAGGATGCGTTGGGCAATAGCGCTTACCTTCTCGATGGACGGTCGCTCTTCTTCATCTTCGACAACGGTGACGCGCACCAATGCTTCGTCACCATTCTCGCCCGGATCAAGCACCTCAATCGCCACTTCATCGCGATCGCGGCCCAGTTGGGCCAACGCCAGCTCGACAGCTTCGGCGACGGTGCGCGCGCTGATCTCGATGCGCTTCATAGACACCTCTCGGTCACTGTGACCGTCTGCTTAAACGTATCTTATCCCTAGCGACGGCGACGCGGGTTTGGGTGCTGGCGCGCTGTGCGATGCTCTTCGCCAGCGGTCTCGCTCGGTTCTACCGGCGCTTCAGTCAACGGCCGCATCACCGACCAGAAATCAACCTTTGGGGTTTCGGGTTGCGCTTCAGCCGCCTGACCCGCAGTTGCCGGCGCCAACGATAATGCGGGGGCAGGGCGGTTGTCGGGGGGCAGGAAGCGCAGGTAATTGGCCAGCGATCCCCAGCCCGAGGTGAAATACTGCTGAATGACGCCAATGACGCTGCTTATGACCCAGTACAGAACTGCGCCAGTCGGGAAGGTAAAGGCAATGTAGCCGAAGACGAACGGCATAATCAACATTGCCTGCGTAAACGCCTTTTGTTGCGGATCTTGCACCCGCGGCGTCGCCATCAACTGTTGCATCAACTGCAAGACGATCGAGAGCACCGGCAAGATGAGATAGACGAAGCCGGCGAACCCATTAGGGCCAAATGCTGGAACGCCGAGATCCATGCCAAAGAAGGGGGCGGCAAGGATCTGGGCCAGCCGTTCATCTTTCAGCATTTCAGCAGCGGCGGCGCTCAGGTTGACCCGCTGTTCAGGCACCATCAGGTGATACACCGCTTGGTACACGCCAAAAAAGATCGGCAATTGCAGCAAGAGCGGCAAACATCCACCGACCGGGTTAATCTTATGCTCGCGGTAGACGCGCAGCGTCTCTTCTTGGAGGCGCTGGGGATCTTTGCCGTACTTGCGCTGGATCTCCTTCAAGATCGGCTGCACCTCTTGCATACGGCGGCTCGAACGGAGCGAGCTGAGCGTCAGGGGCAGAATAAAGAGGCGCGCCGCGATCGTGAAGAGCACGATGCCCAGCGCCATATTGCCGGTCAATGATGAGAAGAAGAGCAGCAATTGTTCGAGCAAACCAACAAATGCCGACCAAATGTTCATGATGATCCCCGTTCGTGTTGTGGATGCGAGGTAGCCGATGCAGTTGATTCGGGTTCCGGCGCGTTCAAGAGGCCGGCCTGTCGCAAGAGTGCGGCAATATCAGCTTGTAACTGGCTAAAGGGCGCTTCAACCACTTCAGGCGATCGGATGATAAAGACCAAGTCGTAGCCGCTCTGCAATGAGGGCAGCAACAGGCGAACCGCCTCACGGACGCGCCGGCGAGCCCGATTTCGTTGTACTGCGCCGCCGATTCGCCGTCCCGCGACGAACCCGCAGCGCACCGCATTGCGCCGGCCCGGTGCGGCAGTTAGGGCCAGCCACGGTGACGTAACGGTGCGACCTTCGTGCCGCACGCGGCGAAATTGTTCGGGCCGGCGGAGCCGATTTGCGCGTCGCATGGGTAAAAAACAAACGGGCTATCGGCCACAGATGGCGCAATGGCCAGCCGCTGAGAGCGACTCTGTAGGCGATAACCCGTCCCATCCCGTCATTAGCGGTGTCCGCGGCGCACCGCTCGCCGCTCATCACTCACCGTCAGTTTCCAGCGCCCCTTGAGACGCCGGCGGCGGAGCACTGCGCGCCCGTCTTTGGTCTCCATCCGCGCCCGAAAGCCGTGTTTGCGGCGGCGCGGGATGCGCTTCGGTTGCCATGTTCGCTTGGGCATTGTATTTACTCCTCAGAGATTATCTCTTTATTGACAAAAACTATTGCCATTATACTCGTCGCGCTGGATGCATGTCAAATAGTCGCCTGCCGGCAACGTCGCCGGCAGGCCAGTTAATATCCTTAAGCGACGCGCTTATTCATCGTGACCAATTTGTTGGAGCGTGCGCCGGATCGCATCGCGCTGACGGCGGTTCGATGGGCGCTCAATCTCATCATCGTCATCATCGTGGTCGCGGCGGCGGCGATCACGGTCACGATCGCGGCGATTGCTCGGCCCGCCGAACTTTGTCAACAAGTCTTCAAGGGTAGCATTGCCCTCAAAGGTGTCTTCATCTTCCTCGCCGACCACATACATTTCAGGGGCCGGTTGGGCATTGCGCCGTTCGCGGCGATCACGCCGCTCGCCGCGTTCGCCGCGCTCGCCACGCTCGCGGGCTGCCTGTGCGGCAGCGGTGTAGCGGTCAAAGTTACCGCGGCCCCCACGGGCAGGCGCGGCCTCTTCCACCGGCTCGCTCGCCTCAGTGCTCGCCGCCGCTTCCGGCTGCTCCTCTTCAAGGCGCATGGTCAGGCTGATCCGCTTGCTCTGCTGATCGACGCCGAGCACCTTCACCTTCACCTTATCGCCGACCTTGACCACATCTTCGACCTTGGCCACGCGGTGCGGGGCGAGCGCCGAGATATGGACGAGGCCATCGCGGCCAACGCCGATATCAACGAATGCGCCGAAGGTGGCGATACCGCTCACGGTGCCTTCGACAATCTGGCCCGGCTCAAGCTGCTGCATCCGCTGGGTGCGCAGCGCCCGGCGCAGGCTCAGGCTGATGCGGGCAGCCTCGCCGTCAATCTCAAGCACCTTAAACTGATAGCGCTCACCGATCTTCACCGCATCTTCCGGCTTCTCAACCCGGCCTTCGGCCAGTTCGCTGACGTGGATCAAGCCATCTTTGCCGACACCGATATCGGCGAAAGCGCCGAAGGGGGCAAAGCCAGTAATCACGCCTTCGACGACATCACCAACGCGCAGGCTGGCCAGCTTCTCGCGGTCGATCTCTTGACGACGCGGCTGCGGTTGTTGCTGCGGTTGGCGCGTGCGGCGCGGCGTTTCCGCCCGGGCAGGGTCGCGCATCGTCAAGCTGATCCGGCGCGCATCGGTATCGATGCTCTTGACCCACACTTTTACCGTATCGCCGATCTGCACCAATTCCGAAGGCGTCTCAATCCGGCGATCGCTCATTTCTGAGATATGGACGAGACCGTCGCGGCCCACGCCAATATCGACGAAGACGCCGTACAACGCGATCGACGTAATCTTGCCTTCGAGTTCCATGCCGGGTTGCAAATCCTTCAACCGGCGCGGCTTCTGCGGTTGTTGTTCACCCACCGGCGTAAAACTTGCGCCAGCCGGTTCCGCCTCAGTGGACGCACCCTCTCCCGCGTTGGCTGGAGCCATTGCCGCCGGAGCATCAGCAGCCTCCCCTGCGGCGGCGGGCTGGGCCGCCTCCTGCTCAGGGGTAGGCGCTACCGCCTCTGCCGGCTGAGTAAGCGCGGCGACGGCAGCCTCAGCCGCCGGAGCAGTAGCTGCCGCGAGAGGCGTGTCAGGCAGCTCGCCCGCAGCGACCTCATCCCTACGTACCTGATCCGTCATTGCCTACCTTCCTCCTCACGTAAACGATTACCGAAGCTATGGTTGTGGCATCAAGCAACCATGTTGCCGGATGCGCACCGACGTATGTTACGAGCGCATTTGCTGCCGCACCGCGCGGACAAGGCCGTCATCATGCAGATCTTCCAACCGATAGTACACAGCGCGCAAACATTCGGCTAGCCGGCGCGAGAGGCCCCGATCGAAATTCGGGTGCTCGGTATCGATCACTATCGAATGGATCTGATGCGCGGCGATCATCTCTGCGATCCGGTACGCCTCTTGCTGGGGCGGCAAGTCAGACAGCGCCACATTTGCCTGCCCATCTGTTAATAGTACCATCAGCGGTACCACTTCTGTATCACGCCGGCGAGCGCGTTCGAGCAACTCGAAGGCGGTAATCAAACCGCGCGACAACGGCGTCTTGCCGCCAGTCGGCATCGATTGCAAGCGGCGTTGCGCCAATTCGACGCTGTTGGTCAACGGCAATAGTACGCGGGCATAATCGCGCTGAAAGCTGACCAAACCCACCTGATCGCGGCGTTGATAAGCATCGCGCAGCAGCGAGAGCACCGCGGCTTTGGTGGCTTGCATGCGCTCTTCGGCAGCCATGCTCCAACTTGCATCAACCACGAAGCACACCGCATTGCGCGTGCGGCGGACTCGCACTTTTTGGCGGAGGTCTGACCGCTTAATCAACACCTTTGGATGCCGGCGATGCGGCGAGCCAATGGTATGCAGCAACTCAGTGCGACGCTTCCGCTGATAGATCGCCGCTTCGCGCAAGGTGGCATCGAGCGCCAAATCAGTCACGCGCGCGGCGCGACGGCTGGTAATGTAGCGACCTTGCTTGCGCGTCGTGCGCGAGCGCGAGCGGCGACCGGGAGCGCGGCGTTGGAGGCGATCGGGCGTCGCTTCGAGGCGGCGCGGTTTAAAGATGTCGCCAGCCTTGTATTCGGCGCCGCCGGTTGACTTGTCGTCGGTTGGCGTAGTCGCTTCGGGTGTACCGGCCCCGCCAACCGGAACCGTGGCGCTGCCGCCGCCGCTCTCATTGCCGCCTTCATCGTTGCCATTGCTCACATCGGTGAGGTCAGGGTTTTTTTTTACTTCAGCCTGCGCACTGACCTCTTCGACCCGCTTGCCGTATTGGTCAAGGATGCTGGCCATCCGTTGCTCGTCAAGCTTGACTTCGCCGAACGGTTGGCGGCGCATACGGTGGGGCAGGGCCAGTTCGGCGGCTAGCCGGATATCGTCGGCGAGCAGCATGCGCCGGCCACTCCAAGCCGCGTGGGTACGGGCCGTTTCAAGGATGGTCAGATCGGCGCGGTGGCCATCAACCCCCATTTCAATGCAGAGACTGGCGACAACCGCCATGTCGGTGCGATCGATCCGCACTTCAGGCAGCAAAGCGCGGGCAGCGGCAATCCGTTGCGCTAACGCTTCTTCCGCTTCGTGCCATTGCTGGATGAATCCGAACGGATCGGCCTCGTAGGCCATGCGCCGCTCGATGACGGCCACCCGGTCATTCACATCGGTCAGGCCAACCACTTCTACCGCCAAGCCGAAACGGTCGAGCAACTGCGGGCGCAATTCGCCTTCTTCGGGGTTCATCGTGCCGACAAGGATGAAGCGAGCTGGGTGCGACACGCTCACTCCCTCGCGCTCGACGGTGTTCACCCCCATCGCTGCGGCGTCAAGCAGCAGATCGACGAGATGATCGTCAAGCAGATTGACCTCATCAACGTAGAGCACACCGCGGTTGACTTGCGCCAGCAACCCCGGCTCAAAGCGGCGTTGGCCTTCGGTAATCGCATGTTCGAGGTCGAGCGAGCCTACCACCCGGTCTTCCGAGGCTGAAACCGGCAATTCCACCAGCCGGATCGGGCGCACCATCGTTGGCAGCGGCCCCTGCGCGAGACGAGCTTGGCAAGAAGCGCACAGTGTCGCCGGTGTGTCGGGATCGCAACTGTAGGGGCAATCAACCACCACTTTGATCGATGGCAACAGGCGCGTTAGCGCGCGCACCGCGGTTGATTTAGCCGTCCCCTTCTCGCCGCGAATCAGCACGCCGCCAATGCGGGGGTTGATCGCATTGAGAATCAGAGCGCGTTTGAGCCGCTCTTGGCCGACAATGGCGGAGAATGGATAGACCGGTCGTTGCGGAAGGCTTGTGATATTCACGACAACAAAAATCTTCTAGCTCAACGCGAGCCAGAAGCCATAGCAGCAATGCCGCGTAATGTTGGGATGTGGCATCTTCATCATCCGGCGAGCGAACTTGACCTACGGCAATGCTTACGGCGAACACGTCCACGTGCTTGCAACGAAGCAGCATAGCAATTGTGTCATAAAGCTGCCGAAAAGTCAAATGACGCTGTGCGTGATGAGGGGGAATGGGCGCCGAATTCACACGGATGCGACGGATTTTAGCCATGTCTGATTATGTTTGGCCGGTATGCTATAATATAGCGATTCGATCCGGGCTTATCCCGGTGTTGAGTTTGGTGACGGCAGCAGCGGGCTGCCGGCGGGTAAGACGTGGAGTGTACTCGTGGGTCTCAACCCCTTCAATACGATTTTTGGCGCTTTTAGCCGCGATCTCGGCATTGATCTGGGCACTGCCAACACCTTGGTGCATGTGCGCGGCAAGGGCATTGTGATTAGCGAACCATCGGTAGTGGCCATCGATACGCGCACCAAGAAGGTGCATGCGGTCGGGGCGGAAGCCAAGGCGATGGTGGGCAAGACGCCGGCCAATATCGTGGCGGTGCGGCCATTGAAGGATGGCGTGATCGCCGATTTCGATGTGGTCGAGCAGATGCTAGCCTACTTTATCAAGAAGGCGCATGCCTATGCCGCGTTGCCGCTGGTCGATCCCCGTCCGCGAGTGGTGGTCGGCGTGCCATCGGGCGTGACGGAAGTCGAGAAGCGCGCGGCGCGCGAAGCAGCGTTGAATGCCAAGGCGCGCGAGGCTTACGTGGTGGAAGAGCCGATGGCGGCTGCGATCGGGGCTGGGTTGCCGGTCGAAGAGCCGATCGGATCGATGATCGTTGATATTGGCGGTGGCACCACCGAGATCGCGGTCATTGCCCTTGGTGGCATTGTCATCAATCACTCGATCCGGATCGCCGGCGACGAGATTGACGAGGCGATCATCCAGTTTGCCCGCCGCGAATACAACCTCTTGATCGGTGAACGGATGGCTGAAAAAGCGAAGATTGCCGCTGGTTCGGCCTATCCGCTTGATGAAGAGATTAAAGTGGTGTTGCGCGGGCGCGATCTGCTGACCGGCTTACCCAAAGCGATCGAGGTCAGCTCGGTGGAGTTACGCGAGGGCATTGCCGGCCCGGTGAACGCAATTGTCGCCGAGGTGCGGGCTGCGCTCGAAGAGACGCCGCCGGAGCTGGTGGCCGATATTATGGAGCATGGAATCATGCTGGCCGGCGGCGGCTCGTTGCTGCACGGGCTTGATAAGCGGATTGCGGCTGAGACGCGCATGCCGGTGCATATCGCGCAAGACCCGCTCTCGTGCGTGGCGCGCGGCGCCGGCAAGATGGTCGAACACTTCGATAATAGCGTCTACCAAGATATTCTGACGCGCGCACAAACGAGCCGGCGGGTGCGGAGATAGCGCATGCGCGACTTTCTCGATGATCGCCCACTGAAATTACGCCGTGATCGCAGCGGCGATCGTCATTATTGGCGAGTAGCCGCGCTAGCGGTTGGGTTAGCATTGATCAGCGTACTGCTGATCGTCCTCGACCGGCAAGGGATTGTGGCGCCGGCGCGGTTGGCGGTGCGCGAGGCGGTGCAACCGCTGGCCGGCTGGTTGAGCGAGCGCCGCGCGATGATCGAGTCGTGGTGGGCGACACCGCGTGACGTGGCGGCGTTGCAAAACCGGATTGCCGAACTGGAAGCGGAAAATGCGCGCCTCAACAGCGAAGTGCTGCGACTGGAACAGGCGCGGGTCGAGAATATCTTTTTACGCCAGCAACTGGCTATTACGCGCACGTATCCATGGAAAATCCTTGGCGCTGAGGTGATGGTGCGCGCGCCGGATGCGGCGCGGCGCGTGTTAACCATTGCGCGCGGGGTTGAGGATGGCGTGCAAGTGGGCATGGCGGTGATTGGCCAGCAACCGGGCGGCCCGCCGGCGTTGATTGGTGTGGTTGAGTCTGTTGGGCCGCGCACCGCCGATGTGTTGATGATTACCGATATTAGCAGCCAGCTCAGCGTGCGAGTGTTGCAGGCCGATGGCGCACCGTTAGGCTTGATGCAAGGTCAATGGCAACGCGGCTCGCGTTTGCGGGTGGAATTAATCGATCGCAACGTGACGATGCGGGTGGGTGAGCGGGTGGTGACCGCCGGTTTGAGCGGGGCGCTTGATCTGCCGCTCGATCTGGCGGCGATGCCGGCAGCCGTGCCGATTGGTACGATCGAGACGGTACAGCAAGAGGGACAGCGCCAGATAGGTGCGATTAGGCCCTTCGTCGATCCGGATCAGGTGCGCTACGTGTGGGTGATTCTCAGCCAAGACGAATAGAAGAACGGCTGGCGCGCGAGCTGGGGCTGGCCTTGGTGTTGCTGGCGCTGGCGCTCGTGCAGGTAACGTTGCTGACGGGCCTCGCAGGCTTTAGTGTCCCGATCCTGCTGGTACTAGCAATTGCGCGTGCCTTGGTTGGCGCCGGCACTGCCGAACCGGTGCGCGGGTTGATGCGCGGGTTGTGGTGGGCATTTTATGGTGGGTTGGCGCTTGATGTGTTAGGCACGATGCCGCTCGGCAGCCATGCCGTAGCCCATCTCTTGGCAGTGGCCATTGTTGGTTTAGCTGCCCGGCGGTTTGCCGTGGAACGTCCACTCGTGCCTTTGCTGGCCGTGGCTATTGGCACTATCATTTACGAAGTAACGCTGGCCTTGATTACCTCGCCGGCAATCGAAGATTGGCAGAGGTATGGGTTGGTGGTAGTGGCGCCGTCGGTGCTGCTGGCTTTGATTCCAACCCTGCCGGCGGTGGCGATTGTTCACCGGTTGGTGCGAGCGGATGGGTAGACAAGCGAAAGGCTGATGCCCAGTTATGGCGAGAATCATTGCGCTACGGAGTGTCTTGTTGCTAGTGGTGGTTGTGCTGGTGGCGCGGCTGGCGCAACTGCAACTGGTGCAAACTGATGCGCAGCGGTTTGGCGCTGATATTGAAGTCACTACCCGCCGGTATCTGACCAACCAACCGCGTCGCGGCGAGATCTTCGATGCGCGCGGGGCATTACTTGCCGAGAGCGTGCCGATCTATAATTTGGCGGTGGTGCCGGGCCAATTGCCGTCAGCGAGCAGCGCGCCTGAACAGCGGGCGTTGACGTTGGCCCGGCTGGCGCAGATTGCCGGGTTGCCGGCAACGCTCATTATTGATCCTGCCAGCGCAATTGAAACGACCCCCGGCTTGCGCACCGAGTTAGCAGCATTGGGGACACTGCCTTCGCTCACGTCCACTGAGGCCGTCACACTCACCATTGCTCCGCCCGATATCTTGCGCGCACTCACGATTAGCCAAACCTATCGCGACGTCGCAATGCTGGCTAATCCGGTCGAACAGCTTTTGCAACAGGCCAACGCGCGGAGTTACCAGCCGGTCGTGATTAAAGAGGACATTTCGCCGGAGTTGGTGTTAGCATTGCGTGAAAATGCCAATTACCTGCCCGGCGCGCGAGTGATCGAAGGTTTCCGCCGGCGTTACCCGTTGAGCAGCACCATTCCCTCGCTGTCACACCTGCTTGGCTACGTGGGCCGGATCAATGCCTGCGAGCTGGTGGCCGTGAATCCGGCCAGCTCGTGGCTGCGAGGTTTGGTTGATATTACGGCCAACGCGCCAACGTGCGGACTGATGGCCAAGCGAATTGACCCGGCCAGCGTTGGTTTGCCGCCCTATCTGCCGAGCGATCAGATTGGCAAAGATGGCCTTGAAGGTGCGTATGAGCAGGTGCTGCGCGGCCAGATGGGCATCGACTCGTTGCTAGTCGATGCGTTGCAGCGACCGGTCAGCGATGTCACCACGTTGCGTCCGGTCGCCAATGGCCATGATCTCGTCCTGACCATTGATGCCGAATTTCAGGCTGAAGTCGAGCGCATCTTGCAGCGCTGGATCAATGAAGGAGAGCAGCGGCGGCAAACGGCGCGCGAGGCGCACAAGCGGGCCTACGATCCGATTGTGGCCGGCGTCGCGGTAGCGATCGATCCGCGGAATGGACGGGTGTTGGCGATGGTCAGCCTGCCCGATTACGACAACAACATCTGGGTTGATCCGGCGCGGGCCAATGATCTGCGGGCATTGCTCGCGCCGCCGAGCGCCGAAGCGCAACGCGAGCTGCAGCGGCTAGCGCCGTTTACCAATCGGGCGATCGCCGGCCAATATCCGCCCGGATCGACCTTAAAACAGTTTGTCGGTGCAGTGGCATTGCAACAAGGCGTGATCGCCGCCGATACCAAACTGCGCGATCCCGGCCTCTTGCGCCTGATCGAGCGGAGCGGAGCCGAGTTTATCTTGCCCAATTCGGTGCGCAATCGTGATAATGGTCTGATTGATGTGCGTGATGCGCTGCGCCTCTCGTCAAACGTCTTTTTTGCTAGTATTGCTGGCGGCAACGATCAGGCGACCAATCTTGATCAGCGCGCCTTGCGGATCACTGGTCTCGGTATTGACCAACTGGTCGAAGGGTTGTCGTGGTTCAATTTTGGCCGCACCACCGGGATCGATTTAGTTGGCGAGGCCGGCGGGCGAGTGCCGACACGGGCATGGAAAGCGCAGGTCTTGCGCGAAGCATGGACAACCGGTGATACCTACAATACCGCGATTGGGCAGGGCTATCTCGAGGTGACGCCGCTGCAACTGGCAGTGGCTGCCGGCGCAATCGCGACTGATGGCACTCTCTATCGCCCGCACGTGGTTGACCGGATCGTTGATGAGAATGGCCAGCTCGTGCAGCAGATCCAACCCGAACCGCTCGGCAAAGCGCCAATCGATCCGCAGCATCTAGCCACGATTCGCCAAGGACTCTTCGCTTCAATCACTGACGGCTTGGGCATCGCGGCGCGCGAGGCCTGTTCGGGCCTGCGCATTGCTGGTAAAACCGGCACGGCTGAGTTTGGGCCGTTGCTGACCACCGCCGATGGCCGGCTGGTGCGGCAGAGCCATGCGTGGTTCGCCGGCTTTGCGCCCTATGAGAACCCTGAAATCGTGGTGGTCGTGCTGGTGGAAGGCGTCGGCGACCTCAACGACGGTTCATCGACGATTGCGGTGCCGGCGGTGACGCAGATTATGCAAGCGTACTTTGGCGTGAATCCGCCTGAAAATCCGCCGTCGTTCTGTCCGGTGCTGCCGCGGTCGTAGAGCTGCGAGGGCTGGGTGACGTTTTACCGCAGGGGGCGCGGAGGGCGCAGAGGATGAGCGCCATCCCCAACCATCTTTGCGTGCTCTGCGGAGCCGGACAGCCGTCCGGTGCTCCTGCGCCTTTGTCGTTGGCCCTCACCCCCCAGT
>JAUQOZ010000054.1 GCA_030550625.1 Chloroflexota bacterium
CCCCTTCCGGTTTGGCATACCCCCTCCCCCGGGGGAGGGGGTGGCACAGGCAGTATAGCACACTTGATCGTCGTTAGGCAAGCAATCTTTGCGCTGTTTACTATGACCGGCTCAACGCTATCTCATTCCAGCCCAAAATAGCGTCCCTCTCCCGCTCGGCGGGAGAGGGAGGAAAGAACTTGGACGATCATACCCGTTGATCGCTGGACGATTCCTTAACGCTTGGCGCTTTGCTCCCCTCCCCTAGCGGGGTGAGGGGCAGACAGAACATTCGGTCGAGCACCCCGTTGATCGTGGTGCAATGCTTCAAAATCCGGCTCTGCGCTCCCCTCTCCCGCCATTAGGTGGGAGAGGGGCTGGGGGTGAGGGCCACCGCGCAGCATAGCCACAAAGCCCCCCACACGATATAAACAATCTTACGATTTTTGTGCCGTTTGCGTCTTTTCGTGGCTATTCCGCCCGCGCCGCCGGCTGCGGAGAGGGGCCGGGGATGAGGGCCACCGAGCAAAAGCGCTACCAAGATCCTCAGCTTTCTGTGCCTTTTGCGTCTTTTCGTGGCTATTCCACCCACACAGCCGGCTGCGGAGAGGGGCTGGGGGTGAGGGCCACCGCGCAGCATAGCCACAAAGCCCCCCACACGATATAAACAATCTTACGATTTTTGTGCCGTTTGCGTCTTTTCGTGGCTATTCCGCCCGGCAGCGAGCTTCGTACCCCTCGCCCGACTCTTCCGGGCCGGGTTCCGGTTCCGATGGTCTATCCGCCCCCCTCCCCGCTGGGGTTGAGGGGCGGACAGCTATGGAGTGCCGCAGTTTGACTGCCGCACTCCACAACCGGCAAGCGGGGCGATGCCGTAACGACGCAACGCAAGCCAAGGCGCAGCGACGTAACTCGCAAAGACGCGAAGGGCGCGAAAGGTCGCAGCGGGTTGGGAAGGGGAGAGGTACAAGAACGGGCGGAACATGAGATTCGGAACCCGACTCTGAAGGGCTTGGCTAGGGTGACGAAACCCGCTTGCCGCTTGTCATTGCGAGGGAGTGGCGGCACCCAGCCACGCTGGGAGCCGCCCGACCGCAGCAATCTCCCACGTCAGTGCGAACGATGCCTGAGCGGAGTTCCGTTCGTGCTCACGGGGGATTGCTTCACTGCGAAGCAATGCGTTGCGCTACCTCTCCACTCGCAATGACCGTTGGGGAGAGGCCGGAATCCAGTGACGAAACCCACGGCGCAGGCTGGTGGCACTCACCCCCGGTCCCTCTCCTACCTGACGGTGAGAGCGGGGAGCCGCCAGATTGGCAGTAACGACATTGCAGTAGCGGAACAGAGCAGCACCCCTCTCGCGCGCCAGTGGGTTGAGAGGCGGACAGAACGTTTGGTCGAGTACAACCGTTGATCACTATGCAATGCCTCAACGCTCGACTCTCCGCTCCCCTCTCGCGCGTTCATGGGAGAGGGGCTGGGGGTGAGGACCACCGAGCAGAATCGCCCCCAAAACCCTCAGATTTTTGTGCCGTTTGCGTCTTTTCGTGGCTATTCCGCCCGCGCCGCCGGCTGCGTCCCCTTCGCCCGGCCCTTCCGGGCCGGGTTCCGGTTCCGATGGTCTATCCGCCCCCCTCCCCGCTGGGGTTGAGGGGCAAGGGGTGGGGGCAGTACCAAATAAGGCTTGATCAACCATCACTCCGCAACACAGCCCTCACTTCGGCCACCAGCCGGTGCAGATGCTCGTCATCGCGCAACTCGGCCCGGCGCGGGCGCGGCAGATCAACCGGCACTTCCGCCAGCACCTGCGCCGGTCGCCGGCTAAGCACCACCACCCGATCAGCCAGCAACACCGCCTCGGCAAGATTGTGCGTCACCAGCAACACCGCCGGCGCCGGCTCAATCGTCGCCAACAGATCGAGCAGCTCGCCCTGCAACTGCTCGCGGGTGAGTTCATCGAGCGCGCTAAACGGCTCATCAAGCAGCAGCACCTGCGGCGCCAGCGCCAAGGCGCGCGCCAACGCCACCCGTTGCTGCATACCGCCCGACAACTGCCGCGGCAAGCGGTTTGCCGCGTCACTCAAGCCCATCCGCGCCAACAGCTCAGCTACCCGCTGGGCGCGCTTGGCCGGCGGCCAACCAGCCAACTCGAGCGGCAGGGCCACATTCGCTGCCGCATCGCGCCACTCGAGCAAAGCCGCAGCCTGAAACGCGATCCCAAACCGATGCTCGCGCCGCGCTTGCGCTGGTGATAAGCCAAACAACCGCACCCCGCCCGCATCCGGCTGCTCTAACCCGGCGATGATCCGCAACAGTGTGCTTTTCCCGCACCCGCTTGGCCCAACCAGCGCCACCACCTCACCAGCCGCTACCGCCACATCGACACCGGCAAGCGCCTGCACCACACCGGTGCGCGTTGGATAACGCTTGGTCACTGCCCGGACATCGATCGCATAAGGAGCCGAAAAGGCATCGTGCAACGCGACGCTCGTCTCATTAACGGTAATAACCATGTCCTGTCTATAATCCTGCACCCGTTCGGCGCCTCACCGTTGCTCCGGCAACAGCGTATAGTCAGGGAAATTCCCGTACAACCGCTCACCCGGCGCACCAACGGTCACCGCATCAACCAGATACTTCCCGCCGACAAAGCACCCTTTCCACGACGCGCCCATCCCGCCAAACACCTCATCGCGATCGCCACGCGAGCGCATTTTGTTGATGCCAACTTTAAATGCGCGCAGCTCACTCGCGATCATCTGCCCTAATTTCGGATCGTCAGTCGCAATTGACGAAACAAGATTGCCATTCGAGATGTTCATCTCGCTAATGAGTTCCTCAACGCTATCGACAATCACAATCGTATCAACCGGACCGAACGGCTCATTGTGGTGCAACCGGCAATTGCGCGGCACGTTCAGCAAGGCAATCGGCGCCATATAAGCCGAAATGTCTTGGTCAGGCAGGAATAGCGCCGGATTCAGTTCACCCTCATACACGCAAACTGCCCCGGCACCGAGCGCCTCGCTGTAGAGCACGCGCAGCTCTTCCACCTTCTTCGCATTGATCAAGGGGCCAAAATCGAGCTTGGGCAGCGGATCGCCGGGTCGATCCACCAAGACGGGATTGCCGATCTGAAGACTCTTCAACACCGGCAGATACATATCGAGAAACTTGGGGAAGAGGCGCCGCTGCACGACATAGCGAATGTAGGCGGTACAACGCTGTTTCCCGTACGCAAACCCCTTCTTGATCTGCTGCGCAAGATTCGCCCAATCCGAGAAATCCCAGATCCCGTAACAGTTGACGCCTTCCATCTCGAGCATATAGCGCTTGTTACGGTCATAAAGCGAAGCAGCAATATCGCGCCCATTCGTCTTGCCGCCGACAAACGCTAAACAGGCCACGTCAGCATTACGCACGAGTGCATCACTCAGCGCACCGCCCGATCCGCTCACCAACGAGACCGGCAATCCTGCTCGCCGCGCGATAGCAAACCCAAGCGTCAAGGCAAACAATCCGCCATCTGAAGGCGTCTTAGCAATCACCGCATTGCCAGCTAGCGCCTGCACCAGCACTGCATGCATCAACACCGAATAGGGATAGTTCCACGAAGCAATGTTTGAAATCAGACCGAGCGGACGGCGACCGTTCATCATCCATTCGATCTGCTCGATGTACCACTCCACGCCGCTAATGCAGCGATCGACATCATCGCACGCCAAATGGTAGGGCTTACCAATTTCCCACATGAGCAAGTAGGCGATCAGATCACGCTGCTGACGCAAACCAGCCAACGCTTCGCTCACCCGCCGGCGCCGCTCGTCGAGATCAACCTGCGACCACGTTTCGTGTTCGCGCGCCGCAAACCGCACCGCTCGCTTGGCCGTCTCGAGATCGATCATTGGCATCAGCCCTAACTCACTGCCGTCGATCGCCGTGCTGTAGTGCTTGCCATGTCCCGGCCAACCCCACGTCCCTTCGATCAAATTGAGCACGTGACCATCGGCATTGAACGCTTCCGGCGCTGCCGCTCGCAATTGCGCCATCAAACGCGGCCACTCGCACTCTGGTGCAATGATCTTGCTCATGCTGCTCCTCTTCCGGCACTGTGATATTTCGCACAATCACAGTATAACATGCCTTGCTCGCATCGTAATCCGCTCGTTCCTTACGCCCTTCTAGCCCTCTTAATGCTACACTATAATGCAATCTGAACCAACTCCACGGAGCAAAACGTATGGAGCGCCGCACAAACATGCTTGTCCGGCCACGGCGACAAGATCGCCGGCCCGACACCCCTAACGCTTCTTATATCATCGAGCTTGAATTTGGCGATGGCCGCCGGCTAGTGTCAACCGAAGCGGTGACTTTTAACCTCTCTCCACCAGAAACAGCCGACCCAGACGCCATCAGCCGGTACGGACAAGAATTGTTTCGCCGGCTCTTGCCGGGCCGGTTGGGCCATGCCTTTCACGTTGCCCGCCAAACCGCATTGCAACAACAAGAACCGCTCCGCCTCCGGCTTGCGCTTGACCCGCTCGATGGCGAACTCCAAGCGATCCCGTGGGAACTGCTCCATCTGCCCGCCTCCGATAGCCAGAGCCGGCCTCTTCCTTTTTCCACCAGCGATCATATCCTCTTTTCACGCTACGTTGACAGCGAGCAATTTCCGCTCAGCGACCCGATTGAACATCGCCCGATCCGCATGCTCTTGGCCCTTAGCGAACCGAGTGATCTTGAGCGGTGGGGCCTATCTCCATTTGACCGTAAAGCCACCGAACAAGATTTTCGCCAGCGTTTCCGTCCATTTGCTGATACTGGCCAACTCCACTTCGAGATACTGCCCATTGCCGAAGAAACCGCGCTGCAAACTGCGCTTGAGCGTGGTTCCTTGCTCAACGAACGCGAACGCGGCTTTGATGTCGTCCTGTATCTAGGACATGCACTCTTTCTGCCCCAACACGGCACCCGCCTTCTGCTCGAACACGGGTCGCAACGACGAGGCCGGCTATTCGATGGGAGAGAACTAGCACGTGTGTTAGCCACATTGCCAGCTTCGCACAAACCGGTATTGATCGTGCTGGTAGCGTGCAACAGCGCCACTGTCGATCTCCAAGCGCCTCTCAGCAATCTGGCTGTTCGCCTGATAGCCGAAAGCGGCATTCCAGCCGTGCTCGCAATGCAACGCTTAGTGGCCATCGATCTTGCACGCGCTTTCACCCAGCACCTCACCGAGATGCTGCTGCGCAATGGCCTCATTGATCTTGCGGTTGCCACCGCCCGCCGGCGGATCTATCGGCCAGATACGGTTGGCTGGAGTACACCGGTTCTGTACACCCGCCTCAGGAGCGGTCGCCTTTTCCAACCGAGCGTTTTGCTCAGTTATATCGAATGGGTCTTACAGCAAGATGAGATCAGACGCTGGGCCGGAAATGAATATATTGATGTTGGTTGCCTTGAAATACCCTACGGCCAACATTGGCAATTTCTCTACCGCCGGCCAGAAAACGCCCCTCAACCGAGTTCAACGCGCGATACACTCATAAAACTGATCACGAGCCACACAAGCGACTCGCCCCAGTTCATCGCTCTCACCGGTTCACATCAGTCCGGCCAAACAACGATCCTCCGCCGCGTCTGTCATGATCTGGCCCGTAACGCCCTCTTTGATATCAATGCTCCAGTCGGCGTGCTCATCTCACTTGCCGGCTACGAACAGGCGCGCGGCGAGCCGCGTCTCCATCATCACATCGTCGAACAGGTACGCCGTCAGCATCCAGCGTTCGCCGATACCCTCGACCGCCTATTCCGCGGTTCATCTAGCGGTAACACCCAACGCCCGCGCCTTGCGTTCCTGCTTGATGATCTCGATCAAGTTGCCGAATCGCACTGGAAAGATCTCATTCGTGATCTGAACACTTTCCGCACGCGCTTGCCTGATCAGATGTTCGTCGTCGCAGCGCCCCAAACCTTCGCGTCGCTGACATTCGAACATCAAGCGCAACTTCTCGCGATTCAACCCCTCGATGAACCAACCATCGTCGCCTACATCCGCCAACGTGATCGCCGGCGCGCGCGCGCACTCCTCGATCGAATGAGAGATTATCGCCTCTATCATCTCGCCAGCGACCCGCGCATGCTGCAATTGATCGTTGATCGTCTCTCTGACACCAATCAGCGTCCGGTCACCTCTTACCACATCATCGATGAATTTCTCACCCAAGAACTCCGTGATCTCGATCAGCGGTACAAGATGGGTGATGTTGCCCGTGAAAGTCTCTACTCTATCGCGTGGCACATGCGCTGGAGTATGACCGATTACCTCTCAATCAGCGAATTGTTCACGATTCTCGCTGCAGCGCGGCGCAATCGCGACTACAGTCTCGAAGATCTGTTTCGTCAATTAAGCAATACCCAACTCATCACCATCGCCGGCCAACGCGATATTCGCTTTACCAATCAGGCTATCGCTGCCTACTGCGCGGCGCAGGCGCTCTATCGCGCACCCGATCGCCAACAACGGTTAGCTGACATTGTCGCATTATGCGCCGATGTTGAACGCCAGCGTTGGTGGGAAGACGTTCTCTATGCACTTGCCAGTCTGCTCGATAAACCCGATGAATTGCTCAGTTGCATCGCCAGCTCTCTTCGCAATGGCAACCACCGACTTGCAGTGCTGGCTGCCCGCTGTCTTGAGGCATTGCCTGAAGAAAAACTTCAGTTAGTGCCGCTCACATTGCGTAATGAATTGATCGACAATTGCCTCATTCATCTCGATGAACAACGAGAACCGAGCGCGGAGCGGCGTGAATTGCTCGTCAGCGCCCTTGGCAAGATCGATCACCTCCAAGTTCGCCAGCAATTGCGCCGGATACTTGTTGACAAAGTGCGCCAAACGAACAACGGTCTGCGCTATGAATACACCAATGTGCGTATCGCGGCTGCCCGCGCGCTCCGTGATCTCTATCTGCCTGACTTTCGTCGTCAGCGAAACCCCTCGCAAGTAAAAGAAGCATTTGATCGAGCTACGATCTCGCTCAAACAACTCCGTGACGATCGTCCGCTCATTGAACTGATGCATTGCTGGTTACAAGGTGAAGGGGGGAGGCAGGAACTGCGTCGCCGCTTGATGACATCGCCACTCCCGCACGAACGTGCCATTGCCGCCTTTGCCCTAGCAGATGTAAGCACATCACCAGCGCAACAATCGTGTGACGCCCGCGTCTTGCTGCGGATCATTACTCGCCCTACCGATACGTCTGGCACAAAAATCAGCGACGACTGGATTGACACGATGTGGTCAGCGGCCGATGCGCTCACCTTGTTTGACGCAGAATATGTCGCGCCCTTAATTGCCGCACTGATTCGCTACAAACGCAGTATGCCCAATCCAGCAGCGCAACAACTAGCGTATCTTGTTGGCCGTCTGCGCATGAACCAGCCGTTTATTATTGAATGGCTTATCAATCTGTTGATCACGAATCCAAGCCAGAGTGTCAAAGCGCGCGCTTTACAATCACTTGCTTGGATGGGAAGAGAAGTGGCACAGCGCACGATCGCCATTGCCAGTAGCGAGAGGAATGATACGCTAACGATTCAACAGTTTATTGAAGAGCTTGCCCTCTGGCGACAACAACTGCCACGCTTTATCGCTGGAGAGTTTCGACTCGACACACCGGCGAACGCCCCAGAGCCTATCTATCTGCGTCGCAAAGCAATAGAGGCGCTGGCATGGATTGGTGATCGGCAGACACTACGTGAATTAGATACTGAATGCCAATATTGGCCGCTTGAACTGCGTACCCAGTGGTATAGTTCGCGCGACAGCATTCAGCGGCGGATCAATTAAAACCAACACAAAAACCGCCCGCAACTAGTGATAGTTGCGGGCGGTTTTCATTGGGAGGGTGCGTGGACCTAGGTTCCCAGCGGAGAGCCGCCAGTAGGATCGGCGCTGCGACGTTTCACGACCCGGTTCGGGATGGGACGGGGTGGGTCCGCCGCGCTCCTCACACACCCAATGGTTGAACG
>JAUQOZ010000243.1 GCA_030550625.1 Chloroflexota bacterium
AAACCACAACACCCGCCCTGCAATGCAGAGCGGGTGTTACGTATTGTGGTGCCAAGAGCCGGACTTGAACCGGCGACCCTCGCATTTTCAGTGCGATGCTCTACCAACTGAGCTATCTTGGCCCGCCACCGTTAACAATGGTGGGCGATGACGGGTTCGAACCGCCGACACCCTCGGTGTAAGCGAGGTGCTCTACCGCTGAGCTAATCGCCCCCGACGTGTGGTGCCCAGGAAGGGACTTGAACCCTTACGAGCGTGGTTAGCTCACTAGGCCCTCAACCTAGCGCGTCTGCCAATTCCGCCACCTGGGCGCTCAACGCCCCGTTATTATACGAAATGACGGCCTACTTGTCAAATTAGGACTAGCGACATCCTTGCACTGCCGGGGTTGCGTCATTATCATGACAGGTGCTTTCTCTGCGCTTGTTACGAATCAATCGTAATGGCATACGCCAGCTCTCCCTCAGCTATCCGGCTACGGATGATAGAGCCGAGCCTGCCGTTTCGCTTATGTTCCACACAAGCAATGGTAAAGCACGGCTCGCATTCGTTGAGACGGTCAAGCGTCGGTTTCATGGCATTCGGATTTCAATTGAGGTGAGAGCGTATGCAACGGCAGTGGTCGAACATTATCATTATCGGTCTGGTGGCTACGTTAGCGGTCACTATCGCGCAAGCGCAACCGGGTGTTTCCGGCGGGGCGATGTTGGCAGTAAATGCCGGCACGGCATTTACCTATCAAGGTCGCTTGAGCAAAGATGGCGCACCAGTTCAAGGTGTGTGTGACTTTCAATTTACGCTGTGGGATAGCGCGAGTGGGGGAACCGCATTGGGAACGGCGCCGGTCAATGCCGTAACCGTCACCGGCGGGTTGTTTACTATCCCGGCGTTGGATTTCGGCAGCAATGCCTTTACCGGACAGGCGCGCTGGCTCGACGTTGCCGTACGCTGTCCTGCCGGCAGCGGTTCGTACACAAGCCTGACCCCACGACAACCCTTAACCGCAGCGCCCTATGCGCTTAGTTTGCGACCGGGGGCGCAGGTCGTAGGCGATGTCAGCGGCGACAGCAGCCTATTCGCGTACAATACCATTACGAGCGGTCTTTCGTATGGCATGTATGGGCGCAGCGACAGTCCAAACGGTCGCGGCGTCGCCGGATTTGCTAGCGCCAGCAGTGGTGACGCCGTAGGGGTCTTTGGCCTTACCGCTAGCAGTAACGGCAGCGGCGTCACTGGCGAGGCTTGGGCAACCAGCGGCCCAGCAATTGGCGTGTATGGCGTAACGCGATCGGTTAGTACAGATGCCGCTGGTGTGCTCGGTGAAGCTACACCGACCACTGCCCTATCAACCGGTGTGCGGGGCATTAATCGCAATAGCAGTGCGGCTGGCTTCGGCGTATGGGGCGAACACGCATCTGGCGGAGCTGGCGTTTACGGCACATCAGTGCGCGGAGTCGGCGTCTATGGGAAGGTGCTGTCCGATACGTATGGTTTCTCAATTGGGGTGTGGGGAGAGAGTCCTTATGGTGGCGGCACTGGTGTTTTGGGAACAGCAACCGCGACCAGCGGTCCGGCCTATGGTGTCCGCGGTACAACGGCAAGTTCAGGCGGTACCGGTATGTTTGGGCAAGCGACTGCTACCAGCGGCTCAACCTTCGGCGTGCGCGGTCAGGTTACGAGTCCCAACGGCTATGCCGGCTATTTTGAGGGCGGGCAGGGCGTGCGGGTGATCGGTAATTTGCAGGCTACTGGCGTGAAGACCTTTGTCATCGATCATCCGCTTGATCCGGCCAATAAGTATCTCTACCACTTTGCCCAAGAAGGACCGATCATTCAGAATGTATATAATGGCATCGTCACCCTCGACTCCGCCGGAGCCGCCATCGTCGCGCTCCCAGACTACTTTGCCGCGATCAATGCTGAGCCGTTTCTTTACCAACTCACCCCGGTCGGCGCAGCAATGCCCAATTTGCACGTAGCTCAACCCATCACCGGCAATCTGTTCCGCATTGCCGGCGGTGTCGCCGGCGCACAAGTGTCATGGGAAGTCACTGCCACCCGCAACGATCCCTATCTGCGCGCGCATCCGGTAGCGACGGAAGCGGTCAAACCAGTGCCTGAACGCGGTTTGTATCTTGCGCCGGAAGTGTACGGCTTGCCTCCCACTCTGAGCAGTAACCAAACCCCAGCTTCACCATTCCCGCTGTATCCGGCGGAGGGCCAACGATGAAGCGATGGATACAACTTGGGATGTTGGCCCTTCTGATCAGTTTGGTGATCGGAGTTGTTGCCGCGCAGAGCGGGTACAGCATCGTATGGTATACGATGGATGGCGGCGGCGCTACCTTCAGCGCCGGCGGCGGCTATACTCTCGGCAGTACTATCGGCCAAGCTGACGCAGGTGTGGCCAGTGGCGGCGGCTATACGTTGTACGGCGGGTTTTGGGGTTCACCAGATAGCATGCTCTACATCCCGTTGGTGACACGGTGAGCACCATCTAGCTGGCGATACCTGAGGAGATTCCAAGAAAAAAGAGTAGCGTGTTGCAATCAACCACACCTTATCGCTAACAAGGCTCAGTACACCAACATCCGCCTTCGGCTATATGCAGTCGAAGGCGGATGTTGGTAGCTACCGTTTTGCAACGTTGCTCAACCAGCAATGCCGTCTGCGGCAACTATCTCAACTCGCTCACTTCTCCCGCTTTGGCAAGCGGAATCCGAGCAGGCTAGGCCGTTCAACCGTAGGCATGGCGTTGAAGTCGGCTTCGCCGGGGCGCAAGTGTGGCTTGCTCTCTAGCCATGCGTCGCGGGTGGCTTTGGCTTGTTGCAACATCTGCTCGATGGCCGCGACATCGCCAGCGTTGATCTGTTCGCGCGCGGTGACGAGGAAGCGGATCAGCTCGTCGATCCAGCGGGTGAGGCCGTGCGGGTTGGTGAGCAAGATGTCACGCTGCATCTGCGGATCGCCAGAGGCGAGACGCGAGACATCGCGGAAACCGGTGGCAGCCAGCGGCGCCATCTCTTTCCATGCCGGGCTTGTGCCGGTAGCCGTTACTAAGCCGACCGAGAGCAGCAGCGGCAAATGCGAGATGCCGGCCACATACGCATCGTGCTCTTCGGGGTCGATGTAGTACGGTTTCGCCCCCACCGCGCGCACCAACGCCTCAACCGCTTCGATAGCCTGCGGCGCGGTATCGCCGGTCGCCGTCAGGCAGTAGATCGCCTCGCGGAAGAGGTCAGGATCGGCGGCAGCCGGCCCCGACTTCTCGCGCCCGGCCATGGGGTGCCCGCCGACAAAACTGACCGTGCGCGGGAGGAGTTCGGCGGCCCAGCGGCAGACCTGCGCTTTGGTGCTAGCGACATCCGTCACGACCACTCCGGCGGGCAAGAGTGCGGCCAATTCGCGAAACACCTCTTGCATCGCGCGCACCGGCGTCGCCACCACTACCATCTGCGCCTCACGCACCGCTTCGGCCAGCGTGCGCGCTTCGCGATCGATCGCCAACCTCCCGCGCGCCTCGCGGATCACGCGCGGCTCGCGGTCAAACCCGATCACCTCGACCGCACCGAGCGGTGACTCTTTGGGGTCGGCGTTGCGCAACGCCATGCCGAGCGAGGCGCCGATCAAGCCGAGACCAATGATAGCAATGCGGATCATGGAATTCCTCTTCTCCTACCCCGCCGGTTCTACGCCGATCAACGACAATAAGATAATCTCAACCAAGACGACAATCACCGCCAACGCAATCAGTTTGATTGGGTCGAGCGCGCGGAGCGCAGCTAAGGCCAGCGCTGCCGCGACCAAGATGCCAGCCTCATACGACTCGCGCCGCACGCGCCGGTTGTCGCGCGCCCATGCTTTGAGCGCCAGCCAGCGCCGGCTCAGCACCGCAATCACCGGGCGCGCGATCGCGGCGACGCTGAGAAACACGGCAAACAGGATCAGCGCATAGACCGGCGTATCCGGCGGGTCAAGCAGGGTGCCGGTTGGGGCCGGTATGATCGCGATGGCGGTGAGCAATAACCAGACCCCCAGCGTCCCTTCCACCGTGAGACCAGCTAGACCTAGCCACTTTTCCAACGGCCAGAAGGTCAGGATGCCGGTGATGAGGGCCAGAGCATGAAAGATGAGATGGATCGGCGACAGCAGGTTTGGCCCGCGCTCCAGATCGGCGCCGATGACCATCCCAATCACGAGCGCCCAACTCAACCCCGCCAGCAGGCCGAGCGCCGGCAACCAGCGCGTTGGCGACTCAACCGGCTCGTGTTCAGCCATCGCTCTGCTCCGGCCATGCCACGCGGGCAAGGCGCTGGCGCAACAGATGATCGGCTAGCACCAGCGCCAGCATTGCTTCAGCCACCGGCACCAACCGCGGCAACACGGTCGGGTCATGACGGCCATGCACTTCGATCGTCACCGGATTACCATCGCGATCCACCGTCTGTTGCGGGCGGGCAATGCTGGCCGGCGGTTTGGCGGCCAGCCGCACCACAATCTCTTCACCGGTGGAAATACCGCCGAGGATGCCGCCGTGATGGTTGGAAGCCGTGCCGATTGTGCCATCGTCACGGCGAATAAACGGATCGTTATTTTGCGAGCCGCGCAGCATCGCTACGCCAAAACCCTCGCCGATTTCAACGCCTTTGATTGCCGGAATGGAGAACATCGCCTTACCAATGTCGGCTTGCAACTTGTCAAAGACCGGCTCGCCGAGGCCGGGAGGCACACCACGCGCCCGCACTTCGACAATCCCACCCAGCGAATCGAGTTCGCGCCGCGCCTGATCGACCCGCTCGACCATCAACGCTGCCACCCGCGCATCGGGACAGCGCATGATATTGCGCTCGATCTCCTCTTCGTCAAAGACCTCGGCGCGCAGATCGGCCAGTTGCAGGGTATAGCCGACAATCTTCACCCCTACCGTTGCCAGCAGCTTGCGTGCAATTGCACCGCCGGCCACCCGCCCGATCGTCTCGCGCGCTGATGAACGACCGCCGCCGCGCCAATCGCGAAAGCCATATTTCACGTCCCACGTATAATCGGCATGACCGGGCCGGTAGCTGTCTTTGATATTCTCGTAATGGTGCGACTTCGCGTCGGTGTTGTAGACCACCATCGTAATCGGCGTACCGGTCGTGCGGCCCTCGAACACACCTGAGAGAATCTGCACTTCATCGGCTTCACGCCGCTGCGAGCTGACCCGGCTCTGGCCAACCCGGCGGCGGTCAAGTTCGCGTTGAATATCGTCCACATCGAGCGGCAAACCGGCGGGGCAGCCGTCAACCGTACAACCAACCGCCGGGCCGTGTGACTCGCCCCATGTCGTTAGGCGAAACACGTGACCAAAACTATTTCCGGGCATCTGTACACTCCGCCAATGACACCGCAACGCCTTTGCGTTGCCTTACGCCCGGCGCATGATCTCTTTGCCCCACGCGCCGGCCTTCCACTCCGTCCACACTCGATCGTACACCGCTTTGACCTCACCGGCAATCCGGTTCCACGTATAGTACGCGCGAGCTAGCGCCGCCCCTCGCGCAGCGCGCAGGCGTGACTCGGCGGGGGCGTGCAGGCTGGTCAACAGCGCATTGGCAAGCGCCACCGCATCACCGGCTGGCGCCACCAACCCGTTCAGCTCGTGTTGCACTACCTCGGCCAACCCGCCGGCATCAGAAACGATTACCGGGCAACCGGCGGCAAACGCCTCTAGCGCCACAATCCCAAACGGCTCGTAGAGCGAGGGAAAGACAGCGACATCACCGACGGCGTACAAGCGATTGCGATCTTCGTCACTGATAAAGCCAAGAAATTCGACTGGTATCCCTAGCTCGACAGCCCGGCGCTTGAGATCATCGAGCAGACTCCCCGTCCCCGCAATAACCAACCGGGCTGGCATTTCCGCCAGCACCCGCGGCCAAGCTTCGAGCAGAATATGGACGCCTTTTTCATACACTAACCGTCCAACAAAGATCACCAGCGCCTCGTTGTCGGCGGCAAAGCGGCGTCGAAACGCCACCCAGTCAGCCGGCGTAGCGAAGGGTTGCGGCGGAATATGGACGCCATTCGAGATGACATCAATCTTATCAGGGGGAGTTGCGAAGTAATCGCGGATTTGGCGAGCCATAAAGTGCGAACAGACAATCACCCGCCACGCCTCATAGGTGAGCCGCCATTCGAGATCGTTAATCTGCTGTGATCGATGGCCATTGATATCACCCCGGCCACGCCCCCGCTCGGTCGCGTGAATGGTGGCAATCAACGGCACTCGCCAATGGTGTTTGAGCGCAATCCCTACTTCAGCCGTTAACCAATCGTGGACGTGAATGAGATCGGGCCGGCCGCCGGGAAAGAGCGCATGCGCAGCGTGTTCCAGTTGGCGACCAGCATGACGGACAAAGCTAGGAAAATCGTCGGTATCGAACAGCGGGATCGCAACTCGGCAGACCGTGAGATTGTGCTGGTGCTCGAACGTCTCACCGCCACGTAATTGCGGTGTAATGACCGTAACGGTGACTTCATGATCGGTGAGCGCCGGCGCGAGATCGGCGACATGCCGGCCTAAACCGCCAACAATATGAGGAGGGTATTCCCAAGAAATTTGGAGTATGTGCATGGTCAAAATTATAGCATAGCCAAGGCGCAACCGGCATCGCCTTACACGAACGACTGCACGCGCGCAACAATGAATTTCAAATAGCGCCCTTCGGGAAAACCAGCGGGTACCGGATGATCGAGCGGATGGCCGGCTTCGTGAATGATTTGTAGCCGGCGGTGCGCTTGCGCTGCCGCGTCGCCAAGTAAGGCGCGGAACTGTTCGGGGCCGATCTGGGCCGTGCAACTGGCGCTCACCAGCAAGCCGCCGGGTGTTACGCAACGGATACCGAGCGCATTGAGGCGCACGTAGGCCCGCAACGCGGCGTGCTGGCTGGCCCGCGCGCGGGCAAAACTCGGCGGATCGAGAATCACCACGTCAAAGGTACGCCCGTCTTTGGCATACCGATCGAGCAAGGCAAAACAATCTTCCGTCTCGAACCGGTGGCGCTCTGCCGGCAACCGGTTCAGAGCGAGATTGGCAGCCGTTGCTTCAGCCAATCCACGTCCGACATCGCAACTCACCACCTCAGCCGCATCACCCCGCAACGCATAGAGCGAAAACCCGCCAGTGTAGGCAAAACAATTGAGCACGCTCGCGCCGGCTACTAAACCCTCGACGGTGCGCCGGTTATCGCGCTGATCGAGAAAGAGGCCGGTCTTTTGCCCATAGAGCATATCAACTTGAAAGAAGAGACCATTCTCTTGCACCACCAAATCGCGCGGCGGCCATTCGCCCCACAACAACACCGGCTGCGCTTCGCTCTCATTGTCGTCGTGTAGACGTGGACGCTGCACGACGCCGCGCAATTCAGGATCGACGGCGCGCAGGGCTGCGGCAATGGCCGGCGCCAAGGTCTGCACACTTTCGGCGTAGGTCTGGATAACGGCGTAATCGCCGTAGCGATCAACCACGATACCCGGCAAGCCATCGCCTTCACCGTAGATCCAACGGTAGGCCGTCGTCTGCCCGCTATCGCGCAACGGCGCACGCAACTCCCACGCCTCCCAAACCCGTTCGCGGAACCACGCCTGATCCGGCAGGCCATTCCGGCTAAAGATCCGCAACCCGATCGGGCTCTGTTCGTCGTACAGGCCATAAACGGTCAACCCGCCGCAGCGGGCGCGCACCCATTGCCCGGAACGCAACCGTTCCGTTCCGATCAGATGGTTACGGTAGACCCACGGGTGGCCTTGTTGCAACCGGGCGCGAATGGCGGGATCAATCGTGATGTCGGCAAATGATGGCATAGAAAACCAGTGTACAGATACCAAGACGCTTTTATACAAGGTGGGAAGGGCAATGTTCCCGCTGAAGCAGGGGATTGCTGCGGGCGCTGCGCCCCCTCGCAATGACAGCCGCTCTCTTGTTGTCATTGCGAGCGCAGCGAAGCAATCTCCCCCGACAGCGGGAGCACC
>JAUQOZ010000287.1 GCA_030550625.1 Chloroflexota bacterium
TTGAAATATATTCTTGGCTACCGGATTGGCGGCGAGCACCTGCACGATACTATTGCACAGGCGATTGCTGGCTTAGGCCAGACCAATCTTGTCACGCTGGCGATCGGGTTGGGCAGCATTGCCCTGTTGCTTTTCTTCCGGCAGGGGTTGCGCCCGCTGCTGCGGCGGGCCGGATTGCCGCCGCTGGCAGTTACCTTGATCGTGAGCGGTGCGCCGCTGCTGACCGTGATCCTCGGTATTGTGATCGCACAGGCTTTCCAGCTTGATCAGACGGCGAAGGTGGCCGTGGTTGGCGCGATTCCTGCCGGCTTGTCGCCGCTAAGCACGCCGGCGATGACGATGGCTGATGCGCAGGCGCTCTTGCCGACGGCGTTGACTATCGTGCTGGTGAGCGTGGTTGAATCGATTGCGGTGGCGAAGGCGCTGGCTAGCAAGCGCCGGCAGGCCATTGATCCTGATCAGGAACTGGTTGCGCTGGGCGGGGCGAATATTGCGGCCAGCTTCTTCAGCGGCTATCCGGTGACCGGCGGTTTCGCCCGCTCAGTGGTCAATGCGCAGGCTGGCGCAATTACCGGTTTGGCGTCGCTGATTACTGCCGCTGGCATTGCCCTAATCTTGCTCTTCTTCACCCCAATCTTCTACTACTTGCCGCAGGCGGTGCTGGCCGCGACCGTGATCGTCGCGGTGATCGGGTTGGTCGATCTGCGCGAGCCGCAGCGGATCTGGCGCACGAACCGCGGTGATGCCTTCACGTGGTTGCTCACCTTTGTCGCGGTGCTGGCACTCGGTATCGAGACCGGCATCTTCGCCGGCGTGGCCTCGGCGCTGGTGTTATACCTCTGGCGCACCAGCCGCCCCCACATTGCGATTGTGGGCCGCTTGGGGAATAGTGAAGTCTACCGCAACGTCGAGCGTCATCCGGTTAAGACGTGGCCGCATGTGGTCGCGGTGCGGGTTGACGAGAGTCTCTACTTCGCGAATACGCGCTACCTCGAGCAGGCACTGCTGCGGATTGTGGCCGAACGACCTGAAGTGAAGCATCTCGTGCTCATCGGTTCGGCTATCAACTTTATCGACTCGAGTGCCTTGCATACGCTCGACAGTCTGATCGATAGTCTGCGCGATGCCGGGGTCGAGTTCCATCTAGCCGATATGAAGGGGCCGGTCATGGATCGGCTCAAGCAGTCGGAGTTGCTCGATAAGATCGGACACGATCATATTCACCTGACTGCCCACACCGCGATGCTGGCGTTGGGCTGCCGGGATTGACATAGGATAGCAAATGGGTCGGGCAGCGTCCCCTGCACTAGCAGGGGAGCGCGCTTTTATCGTTCAGGCGGCGTGAGTAGCGTGGATATTGCCGTTTGGGGCGGTAGTTGCCCTGATGCACCCCATAATGGAATCATTGCGCTACGTCGCTCTGTGATTTGAAAGGCACATCTATGCGACGCCTCTTCATCAGTGTATTCCTCTTGGTGTTAGTCTCGCTTACCGCTTGCGGGCCGGCCACTACGACAACCACTGCACCGGCGACGACGACCAAGCTGCCGGCAGAAATCAACGTGGCCCGGTTGAAAACGATGCTCGATCAGAATGAGAATTTCTTCTTGCTGGATGTGCGCACGCCGCAAGAATTTGTCCAAGACGGGCGGATTGCGCAGGCAACCCTCATTCCGCTGCAAGAGCTGGAACAGCGTTTGAACGAATTGCCCACCGATAAGCCAATTGTCTGCATTTGCCGGTCGGGCAATCGCAGCGCGGCAGCGTGTGATCTCCTCCGTTCACGCGGATTTGAGACGGTGAATGTCGCTGGCGGCATGCGGGCATGGAAGGCCGCCGGGTATCCGGCAGTGGTGGGGCCGTAATGAATTGTAGAGCCGCATGGCGGCGCAAGGTGAAATTGCACCGCTATGCGGCTCTAACCGGTGCTATGCACCTTACTGCACGCAAGGCCGGAACTTGTACCCGTACACCAACACCCCATCTTCACCGGTATCCATCAACCGGCGAGTGACCATCTCGACCGGCATGCCGATCGCGAGATCAGCCTCATCGCAATCGGTCAGTTGGGCCGTGACGAGAGGCCCCTCCTCCAAACGCACTAGCGCTACCGGGTAGAGACCGAGACTTTCGTATCCCGACGGCGCTTGACGAATCACGCTAAAGCTATAGATCTCGCCGCGCCCGCTGAGCTGGTACGGCTCCCAATCGTTCGGGTCTTCATCAAGGGTTGGCGGCTGGGCCGGGAAGCGCACTTCGCCGGTGTGGCGATGGCGTTGTCCTTCCAGCCGGTAGCGAGTGGTGCGTTCCCGCCAGTGTCGAGCAATGTTCATGGTGCAAAACCTCCACCAAGGGCAAGACTGACAGCGGCTATGAGTCCTGCTGTGACGCAGACAAAGATAATGCCAATGACAGCCAGAATGATCGCAATGTAGAGCGCCTTCTGGGCAGGCAGATTCATGCCTGACTGGATGGCTAGATAGGTCAAGTAGACACCGTACAATGTCAGCGCCAGCGAGATGATCCCGCCAAGGAAGGGGATTGCGCCGACAATGGTCTGTGCCACCGACAACGGTGACGAGAAGAGCGAAATCCCCCACGCGAGCTCGCCGAAGCTGCCAGTGCCACCAAAGGCGCGACCAAGCAGATAGATGAGTCCCCAAATAATCAACGAGCCGATAATGGTGCTGAAAATGCCGCCGAAGACAAGGTTAATGATATTACCTTGCTGGGCGAGCGTCGTCTCGATTAGGTCGGGGGTCACGTTTTGCGCCTCTAATTGTGCGCGGATTTGCCCCTCGCGCAAAGGCCATGTGATGGCGGTAAGAATGCCATTGATCACGCTGGCAATGACCGCATAGATCAATGCCCACACCAGATTATCGCGCTCGTGTTGCTCGAACGTTTGTGCGGACGGCTTGGTAAGGACTGCGATACTGCCGTTGATCATTTCCTGAATCACAGGAATGCTCCTTTGGTTGCAAAAAGGCGGAAAGCAGCCTTATTGTACCGCACGCAACTACCTGCGTAAAGGGGGTACTTACGATTCTCGAATCAGAACATGGCTCACCGCAGTGGCGCCGATCCCGCCGAGCGACTGGGCCAAGCCAACGCGGGCATTGGCGACTTGGGTAGCCCCTGCCGTGCCGCTGAGTTGGCGGGCGATCTCGATCACTTGGTAGATGCCGCTCGCTCCACCAACATCGCCGCGTGCTTTGTAGCCGCCGGCAGTGGCGATCGGAGTCTTGCCGGTGGGTGTGATTGCGCCTTCGGCGGCGTAGCGTGGGGCCGTGCCGGATTCGTAACAGCCAATCGCTTCCAAGGCCAAGGTTGCGGCAATGCCGTGCGGGTCGGTCAGCTCCCAGACATGCACATCGCCGACGCCGAGGTGGGCGCGGCCCAGCGCGATGTGGGCGCTCGCGCGAGCGGCATGCAGTTCGAGCGGGTTGCGCCGGCGGTGCAACGCGGGGGTATCGGTGGCAACCGCCGACCCAGCGATGCGGATGCGCGGGCCGTCAAGTTCGCGCGCCAATTGTTCGCCGGCAATGAGGAGGGCGGCAGCGCCATCGGCCAGCGTGCTGCAATCGAGCAGGTTGAGCGGTGAGGCCACCATCGCCGCTTTACGATACTTGTTGGCGTCAATCGCAAACCGGTAGAGCGCCAGCGGATTTTTCGCCCCGTTGGCATGGGCATTGATCGGGAACGGCGCGAAAGCGTCGGCAGCGTAGCCGTACTCGTGCAGATAGCGCCGCATCAGCATCGCCCACTGCGCCGTAAGGGTGACGCCGTGCAACGCTTCTTCGTTGCTGTCGGCGGCCATTGCCTGCGCTGCTTCGATCGCGTCTTCTAAATGATCGGTGACCTTCTCGACACCGACTACCAGCGCGAGCGGCAAACCATTCTGCACTGCTTGCACCGCTTGGTAGAGCGCCATTGCGCCGCTAGCGCCAGCAGCTTCAATGCGGAGGGCTGGAATTGATGGCGAGAGACCGAGCACGCTGGCGAGATACGCGCCGAGCTGGCCCTGCCCGTACAGTTCTTCGCTGTAGGCGCTGCCCACGTAGAACGCGCCGATCTGATGCGGCGCAATCCCCGGCGCGCTAGCCAGCGCAAGCCGCGCCGCTTCACTGGCCAGATCAGCCAGATCACGCCCGTAGTGCTCGCCGACGGCGGTCGCGCCCATGCCGGCAATATAGACGTTGGTCATAGCGACTCCTTTATCGTAGCGATGGCCTTCATTCCTCTTGGGTGAGGTTGAGGAAGTGAAGGGGTTCGATCCTCTTGGTGCGTGTCCTTGCTCTACGTGACCAGAGAACTTTTGGCGAGAGGGGATAGGGACAGAACTGAATGTTCTCCCTTTACCCCATCACCAACTTCCCGCGCCACTTGGCGTAGATCGCGTAATCGATCATCACGGCGCGCTTAAGGTAGGCCGCGGTCAAGGGCGCGCGCTCGCGTCGCTCTAGAATCGCGTCGGTGACGGTGAGGGCATAGGCGTCAGAACCGGCTCCGCTGCCGTAGCTGGTCACGAAGATGGTGTCACCCGGCTTGGCTACATCGAGAATGGCGCATAGCCCAACCAACGCCGCCCCCGAATAGGTGTTGCCGATCTGCGGGCTGAGCAGCCCCGGTGCGATTTGAGCATCGGTAAAGCCGAGCCGTTTGGCGACCGCTTGCGGGAATTTGGCATTCGGTTGGTGGAAGACCGCGTAGGTGAAGTCGGCGGCCGTGCGATTCAGTTGGCGCAACAATTCGCTCGCCGCCGATTGAATCTGGTGGAAGTAAGCCGGCTCGCCGGTGAAACGGTTGCCATGTACCGGGTAGGGCCGGTCAGCCCGGCGGTAGAAGTCGGGTGTATCGGTGACATACGAGAGGGTCGCGTCAATCGTAGCTAACGCCTGCTCGGCGGGGCCAACGATCAACGCTGCCGCCCCAGCGGAGGCGGTATATTCCAGCGCGTCGCCGGGCCGGCCTTGCGCCGTATCGGCGCCGATCGCCAGCGCATAGCGCTGCATCCGGCTGCCGACCAACGCCATTGCTGCCGTCAGCGCCTCGGTGCCGGCCTTGCAGGCAAATTCCCAGTCGGCGGCGCTGACCCACGGGCCGGCGCCGAGCGCATCAGCGACCACTGTGCCTGATGGTTTCACACTGTACGGATGGCTTTCGCTGCCGATCCAGACCGCACCGAGATCGGCGGCAGGAATGCCGGCGCGCGCCAACGCATTGCGCGCCGCCTCGATCGACATCGTGATCGTGTCTTCATCGGGGCCGGGAACGCTCTTGGCTTCCACCGGCACCCCATTTTGGCCATCGGTCCAGATGCGGGCAATCTCGCGGGCCGCGATCCGGTAGCGCGGGATGTACACGCCATAGCCGATGATGCCAACCGGTTGTTGAGGTTTCATCATAGATGATGCTCCACTCTCTTGGCGCAAAGCGCACCAAACCATGCTCGTCGCACAGCGACGAACCGCAGATCGGCAGCAAACGGCTGCCAAACAGGTCCACGCTTTAGTTTGGAAGACAAAAACCTCGCCCCAGCGCGAAGTGTCGTTCGCGGTTAGGCAACGCTAGCGGCGGCCTGTTCGTCGTTGAGACAGGCCGCCGGAAGTGTGAGCATTAGTTCTTGGCGGGATCGCCGGCGACAGGCCGGCCTTCGAGTTCAGCGATAATCTCTTCGGCGCGCGCCAGCTTGATATTGCGCTCGGCCACCATCCGGCGGGCGACTTCATCGACCAGTGTGCCGGAAGCGCCGGCAGCCATCGCAATCTGGCGGGCATGCAACCCCATGTGGCCCTGCTGGATACCTTCACAAGCCAGTGCGCGCATCGCAGCGAGATTGTTGGCTAACCCGGCAGCTACGCAGACCTCGGCCAGTTCGTTGGCGCTGCGCACGCCGAGCAGCTTGAGCGCCGCCTGCGCAGTCGGGTGAACTTTGGTCGCGCCGCCAACAATCCCGACCGAGAGCGGCATTTCGAGCGTGCCAACCAGATTACCATGCTCATCACGCTCCCAGTGCGAGAGTGACGTGTAGCGACCGTTGCGGCTGGCGTAGGCATGCGCACCCGCCTCGACGGCGCGCCAGTCGTTGCCGGTCGCGACCAGCACTGGGTCAATGCCGTTCATAATGCCTTTGTTGTGCGTCGCGGCCCGGTAGGGGTCAACTGCGGCAAAGGCGTAGGCCCAGAGAATGCCTTCCACCACCTCTTCGCCGCTGAGGCCATCGCGGGCCAGCGAGGCTGCCGGCACCACGCAGCGGGCGCGGGCCAGCCGGCGGTCGGTCAGATTCGAGAGAATGCGCAAATAGACCTTGCCACCGGTCATCTCAGCCAGCAGCGGCGCCACCGCTTCGGCCATGGTGTTGACCGCATTGGCGCCCATCGCGTCGCGGCAATCGACGATCAGATGCACCACCAGCATCGGCCCCATTGGGCTCGTGGGGAAGAAGCGTACCTCAACATCACGCGCGCCGCCGCCAAGTGTTACCAGTGAACGGCTCTGAGCATTGGCGAGCGCCAAAATCTCTTCCTTGCGGGCAAGGATCGTCTGGCGCGCCTGATCGGGGTCGGCGACATGCACCAACTGCACCTGACCAATCATCAAAGGTTCGGTGCTGCTGGTCTCAAACCCGCCGCCATCGCGCACCATGCGCGCGGCATAGCTCGCGCCAGCCACAATTGATGGCTCTTCCACCACCATCGGGATCAAGTAATCGCGCCCGTTGATGCGGAAGTTGGTAGCAATACCCAGCGGCAGGTTGTACGTGCCCACCACATTCTCGATCATCTTATCGGCGCGCTCAATCGTTAAGGCGCCGCCGCTGCCGCCGTGCAGCGCGCGCAAATCTTCATCAACCAGTCCGTCGAAAGATTTGACCATCTGTAGTCGCTCGAACGGATTGAGTTGGTAGAAACCTTGTAGGCGAGAGTTCTTGGTCCCCATGCGAGGACTCCTCCTTATTCAGATATCTTCAATCTCCGCTTTCTACGATACCACGATCGCCGTCAAAGATAGTTGAAAACAACTGTCAAAACCTATCATGAGCCTGTCTGAGGGCTGTCATGAGAGGATTTGAGCGCGATGAACGCCAGTTGTGGTACAATGAGAGGCGTGATGAGCAAACATTTGTTCGTGTTCTTCGTCTGCTGGTGGTTGTTGTGGTTGAGCGCATGCGGAGCGGCGCTCCGGTTGCCGTTGCCTGCCGACTTAGCCTTAACCGCGGCGCGCGGCCCGCAACAGATGGTCGCCTTCTTGTACCGTGACCAACAAGGGGCGCGCTTAGTCAGCAGTCTCAGTGCCAGCACTGATCCCCCTGTCCCGTTGGAACCTCCTGAACAGCAGGTGTGGCTCGGCGAGGTTGACGTACCTGCCAATGTGGCGTTGATTGCAGCCGGGGATGTGCAATACGGGATGGTCATCGTGCAGGGAGATTGGCAACCTGCCGGCCAATACGGGCCGGGCGGGGTATGGCCGCACGCGCTGGCTTCGCCGCGCCTGCAACCGTTTACACCGGCAACGGTTGCGCTGGCGGACTTGCTGAGCGATACTCGGTACGAAGGGCAAGTAGTGCGGCTGCGGGCAGCGCTGATTGTTTCTACCGGCGCGAGCCTGCTGGTCGAAGAGATCGGCCCCGGCGGGGTGCCGGCTGCGACTGCGCGCCAAGTCAAGCTCCTCTACGGCGAGCGTGATCAAGCGCTGCTCGAACGCTTGCAGGCCAGCGGCGCCGTCCGCTTTGGCTACGTTGATGCCATTGGCCGTTGGAAACAGGGGCGATTTGAACCGCTCTTGCTGACGCTGGCGCCGTAACACCGAGCAATCGTATCCCCTGCCTGCCCACCGAGGCGGGGTGCATCTCTGCCCTCACCCCCTAGGCCCCGCTCCCACCTCGTGGCGGGAGCGGGGGTGCGTTTTGTACCGCCGAGGGCGCGGAGGACGCTGAGGATCATTTCCCATCCCCAAAACC
>JAUQOZ010000104.1 GCA_030550625.1 Chloroflexota bacterium
TGCGCTTAGCGCGCGGCTCCCCCTCGCCCCCAACGGGGGGAGAGGGGGCCGGGGGTGAGGGCCAGCCCGCGCTGCGGGTTTCATCATGCCGCCAGCACCAGCGGTTGGCGCAAGGCATCGGCGAGCGCATCGCCGCGTTGCAGCCGGTACACATCAATCTTTAGGCCAGCCAGATGGTTCAGCAAAGGTTCCGGATCGTGCCAACCGCCGTAGCTGAGCGGGTCAATGAAAATGACTGCGGCCCGGATGCCCCGGTAGAGATGATGTTGCAGCGCTGTCACCCAGCGCGGGTCGAGGTCAGACGTGATGATGATCAGGGTGGTGTCGCGACCAAACCGTTGTCCCTCGGCAACCAGCAGTTCGGCGAGCGAGTGTTGGCCGTTGGCATGCACGACAGCCAACAGCTCAAGCATCTTCCACAGTTGGCGCTCTTCGCGTTCGGCAGGGATGACTTCTAGCCGTTCGCTCCACGCCAGCAAGCCGACGATCCGGTTTTGAGCCAGCAAGGTGCGGGCCAGCGCAGCGGCGACGTTAACGGCATGCTCTTCGGTGGAATCGGGTGGCAGACGGCGGCGTGCCGGCGGTTGGCGTTGCCACCACGGCGCGATTGCGCGTTCATCGATGGGGGCTGGTTCGGTAGGCATACGCACGACGGCCCGTTCGTTGAGGTCAAGCACGAGATAGATGTCAGCAGCGGGATCAAGCTCAAATTCTTTGACCATCAACCGCCCGTGGCGGGCCGTGCTGCGCCAGTGAATGCGGTTGAAACTATCGCCGGGTTGGTAGTCGCGAATCGTGGCGACGTTGGGAGTGATGCTGTGGGCGCGGATCAGACTGCTCGATCCGGTTGATAATTCAGCGCCGGGGAGGCGAAACGCGGTAAGTTCTTCGGTGGGCGGATAGACAATGATTTCGCCGCTGCCGGAGATCAGGCGCGAGAAGCGGAACAGGCCAAACGGATCGCTGCTGATGATGCGGGTCGGCCCTAATCGAAAACGACCGCGCTGGGTACAGAGGGTGCGCGTCGTCCAGCGGGTCGCCTCACGAGCGCCCAAATAGGCGACAAAGCCGGGTTCGTGGTTCGGCAGGTCGGATTCGTCTTGCAGCTCGATCCACAGTTTGGGCAGCCACCAGCGGTTCTCAATCGTGATCCGCTCACGAGTGGATTCGCCCACGCTGGCGCGTAAGCTCGCGTGTTCACGTTCGATTCTGAGACCATAGAGATTGAGCAGTGTCCACACGAACGCCACCAGCGGCAGACCGGCCAGAATATAGCTGAGGTGGAAGAACAGGCGTTGGCCGGTGGTTTGGGCGGCAAGATAGCTCGCGCCGGCAAGGAGTAAGATGAGCAATGGGCGGGTGAAGTTCATGGGATACCTTTGGTGGGGGTATTGCGGGCAATGCTCCTACGAGGGGGCATTGCCTGCAATGCCGAAAGTCGGTGCGCCGCACCGCCCCTACGAGGGGGCATTGCGCGCAATGTCCCCTACGCGCCTTCGGTCAACGCTTCGGCGAGGAGGCTGGCGACGGCGGCGCGCGGTAAGGCGCGTTGCTCGCCGCGCTGCAAATCTTTTACCACCACCTCGCCGCGGGCGATTTCATCGGGGCCGAGCACGAGCGCAAGGCGGACGCCGCGCCGGTCGGCTTCTTTGAATTGCTTGCCAAGGTTGCCCGGTTCGAGGGCGATCAAGGTATTGATCCCGGCGGCGCGCAGTTCGGCGGCCAGCGCCAGACTGTCGGCGACCTGTTCGGGGCCGAACAGCGTGACAAAGGCGACGGCGGTGGTACGCGGGCGCGGGCCGAGGTTGAGTTCGAGCATCACGTCGTGCAGGCGGTCGATGCCGAAGGCAAGGCCGACAGTCGGAATGTTGCGCCCAGCAAACAGACCGATTAGGTCGTCGTAGCGCCCGCCGCCGAGCAGCGAACCCTCTGGCCAATGCGGCGTGATGGCCTCAAAGACGACGCCGGTGTAGTACGAGAGACCGCGGGCCAGCCGGGGCGCAACCCGGTACTGCTCAGCCGGCACTCCCATCGCGGTGAGGCCGGCGATTACAGCGCGCAGATTCGCAATCGCGGCTAGCGCGCGCTCATCCCCGGCAAGGCGTTGTTCCAGCGCCGCCAGCACCTCAGCGGGTGCGCCCTCAATCTGCACCAGTTCAAGAATGCGGTCTGCCGCGGTTTCAGCCACCCCCGATTTGAGCAACTCGGCGCGCACCCCCTCGGCGCCGATCTTGTCGAACTTGTCGATGGCGCGGTAGACGCCGCCAGCAGCTTCTTCCGACAAACCGCTGACGCGAGCAATGCCGCCGATGATCTGGCGATGGTTGAGCAGGGTGACAAAGCCGGGGAAGCCGAGGGCAGCGAGCGCCTCACACAGGATCGCGATAATCTCGGCGTCGGCCAGCGGCGAGGCGCTGCCGACAATGTCGAGATCGAATTGGTAGAACTCGCGGTAGCGGCCACGGGCGGGCCGTTCGCCGCGGTAGCTCGGCCCGTAGGCGTAGCGCCGCCACGGCAGCGCCAGTTGGCCGGCGTACTGGGCCGTGACGCGGGCCAGCGGCACAGTTTGGTCATAACGCAACGCTAATCGGCGCCCGCCGTGATCTTCAAAGCGGTAAATCAGCTTCTCGTCATCACCCAACTTGCCTTCCAGCGTCTCGGCGTACTCGATCACCGGCGTTTGCAGCGGCTCGAAACCGTGCGCTTCGCTGATACGGGTGAGGGTGTTGACGATGTACTGCCGCAGCATCATATCAGCCGGCAGATGGTCACGCATTCCTTTGACATTTTGAATCGCGGGCATAGGTGTTCTCGATTGCGCTGTAGAAAACGTCATCCTTATGATTGAGGATGCGGCAGTGGGATTGCCGCACTCCAAAGATTAGGTTTGGCAAGCGTCAGTTGCACTGCCGCACTCCAGAGGCGTCAGCTTAGCTGTACCATGACCCCTTGCTGCCCGGCCAACTGGCCGCAGGCAGCAGCAATCTCAACCCCGCGTTCGACTCGCACCGTGCAAGGGATACCGTAATCGGTCAGAATCTGCTGGAAGGCAGTCACCCGTTCCCACTCGGAGCGGCCAAGCGGCGTGCCGGGCACCGGATTCCACGGGATCAGGTTGACGTGAAAGAGCATTGGGCCGCGCGGCGCTTCGCGCCGGAGCAGGCGAGCGAGCGCGATGGCTTGATGCGGGTGATCGTTCTTGCCCTGCAAGAGCACATATTCAAATGAGACGCGCCGTCGCGTCTTTTCAATATATGTGCGGGTGGCGGCCATCAGATCGGCGATTGGATAGCGGCGGTTGACTGGCATCAACTCGCTGCGCAAGGCATCATCGGGCGCGTGGAGCGAGATGGCGAGATTGATCGGCAACTTCTCGCCGGCCAACCGTTCGATCCCCTTCACCAACCCCACGGTCGAGACGGTCATGCTGCGCGCGCCGAGGTTAAATCCCTGCGGGTCGTGCAGCCGCTCAACCGCTTGCCACCAGCGGTCGTAGTTAGCGAATGGCTCGCCCATACCCATAAAAACCAGATTCGTCACTCGACCAGCGGGGCCAGCGGCCCCCATCGCGCGCAATTCTTGCGACGCCCAAATCGCCTGCGCCACAATCTCGCCGCTGCTCAGGTTGCGCAGCAAGCCGAGCTGGCCTGTGGCGCAGAAGACGCAACCCATGCCGCAACCGGCTTGGGTGGAAACGCAGACGGTCGAACGGTCGGGGTAGACCATGAGCACCGTCTCGACCACGGCGCCATCGGGCAAACGGAACAGCGCCTTGCGGGTCAAGCCCTCATCGCCGATCTGCACCCGTTCGAGGCGCAACGTCGAGAGCGGCAGTTCGGCCAGCCGCGCGCGCAGCGCTGCCGGCAGGTCAGTCATCTGGCCGGCGCTGGCAGCGAGATTGACGTAAAGCTGGCGGTAGAGTTGGCGGGCGCGAAACGCCGGCTCGCCCCAGCCGCGCAACAACTCGGTAAGTTCGGTTAGGTTATAGTCATACAGGCAACGTTGTTCCATAGCAATATGCATTGTACCACGTTGCGACCGGCGCGATGGAACCGATCGGCGCTTGCTGCCGTCTAGAAGATGAGTTGAAGACAGATTGCTACAGGAGAACCGATGATGTTGCACCGGATTATGTTACTTGTCATCGCTGGGTTGATGTTGCTACTGACCGCATGCGCCGCCGCGACGCCGGGGCCAACGGCGCGGCCCGGCATCGTGACGATTGAGAAGGTTGATTTGCTGGTGATGGAATCAAACCCGCCGCAAGTGCAGGCGCACATTACTGGCTACCTCGGCGATGGTTGCACGACCTTCGCCGGAATGACCCAGCAGCGCGACGGCAACACGATCACGATCACAGTCAGCGCGACGCATAGTGGCGCGCAGGTGTGTCCGGCGATTGCGCCGCTGCTTGATCAGCGGGTCATGTTGGAAGGGCCGTTTGCCCCCGGCCAGTATACGGTGATTGTGAACGGCACTGCGTATCAGTTGACGATTTAGACGGTGTAGACCTCATTCCTCCCGCCCCCTGCTCCCGCATCCGGGAGCAGGGGGCGTTTATGTGTTCCTGATGAGTGTGGCGCAAACGAGGCAGAGGGAGCAGAGGCGCAGAGGATTGTTGAGTGATGGGCATCAGCGAGTTGGGGGCAACCCCAAAACACGTTGCGCTCTTAGCGCCCTTTGCGTCCTTGCGTTTAAAAATCTCTGCGCCTTTGCCTGATCTGTGCCTTATAAATCCACATTTGTGAACGGTTGATGTGTTATACTAGCAGTGTTCATGGTGGTTATCGCGGGATGGTATAAATCTCAGCAACGGATGTGGGGTAAGAGCGGAAGAGGGAGCACAGCGATGGCGCAGCAGATAGCGTATACCGGCCACCCATTTGTTGATGTGGGGTTTGCGACGATGGCGGCGTTTGCGGGGAAGCGCCAGTTGGCCGATCTTGACGCGAGCGATTTTCAGCGCGTTGCCGATTACATCGCGGCGAATTATGTGCGGCAGCCGTTGCGCAGCTTTTTAACCATGGCATTTACCAGCAACGCATGGTTCGCCCAATCGGCATTTAACCCTGACCGGCCCGGCTTGACGCCGGAAAAGCAGGCCGAAGCACGCCAGAAGCGCCAGTATTGGGCCGAGCGGCATTTGCGGCAATGGACGCAAGCGGCAGCCTCGCTGGAGACGTGCCTCTTTACCGGTTTGCCGGCAGCGCCGCAGGAGTTGTCGGGCAAGCTGCAACCGGGCCGGGTAGGGCGGGCGCAGATGCCGTTGTTGCAGGGTGACGATTCGATCAACTTCTTTATTAACGGCGATCCCGGTTTGCCGATGGCAGCGGAAGCGATCTTGGCCTTGCAGGCGATGCCGCTCGGCTGCGCCAAGGTTGGCGGTGGTTTGCTGGCGGTGCATAGCGATGACGAGCAGTTGACGATCGATTTCGCCAAGCGCTTCTTGGAGCGCAATCTGAGCGATGTGGCCAAGGCGCAGGCCGCTGGCGAAGAGAAGCTGCCCGGTTCGGCACGCAGCCTGAAGACATTACTGATCGAGACACTGGCCGAGATTATCCGTCGCCAAATGCAGGAAGAAGCGCGGCGCGAGCGGCGGCCAACAGTAACGGCCTACCATTTCAATAACGGCCAGTCGCCATCGCTCGATATCTACCACCTGCCGTTGCAGATCACCGGCTTCTTGCTGGCGGTTCACACGCCGGCCTACCGCGCAATCTGGAACGAGTTGGTAAACCGGAGTTGGCAGCGTCTGGCGGCGCCGGGCAAGCGGGGCAAAGCCGCCGGGCCGGGAGAGCCGCGCTTTAACTATCTCTATGAAGACCTCTTTGACTTACCGGCGAAGGCAGCGCGGTTTGTGCGCATCTACTTCCTGCGTATTCCCGAACCGCGCCGGCCCGATGATGACCCGCGCCGCGATTACTCGCCGCGTCGCGAAGCCGATCTTGTCTCATGGCCGTTGGTTGAATTGTTTGTGCAGGAGGTGTTGCTTATGACCGATGATCGAGTGGCGAAGTTGAAGGAATTGGGCAGGGTGGCAAACGCTTTTTCCGCCAATTCTTTACCGTGCAGCGGAGTGATCACTTTTTGACCCTGCTGAACAAGACGAATATTGACTACACCCGCTATAAGCGTGGGGCCGAGACGCTGTTCGATTTGGATAGTTTTCTAGCACTTTTTATGGAGAGTGATGAGGTGCTGCGCAGCGATTGGCGGTTGATGCGCGATCTGGTGTTGATCCGTATGGTTGAGCAGTTGCGCGATTGGATCGCCAATAATGCCGATGCGATTCCGAGCGAAGAGGAAGTGGTCGAGGCGTAGAGACGCAGTAGAGCCGGACGGCTGTCCGGCTCCGCAAAGGGCGCAGAGGATTCAAACGCAAAGGCGCCGTAGAGCCGGACGGCTGTCCGGCTCCGCAAAGGGCGCAAAGTTGTTTGATAGGGGTGGTGGCCCCCACCCTAGCCCTCCCCCGCTGGGGGAGGGAATCACACACCTCCCCCCGGCGGGAGGCACAATACAGGACGTTCTAGCATAAACCGATAGCACCAAGGAGGACACCCAATGGCATTCGTGACCGGTCTCTTCTTGATCGATGCGCCGGCGTCGGCGCTCAACAACTTGGGGGCAATCCCCGGCGAGCGGGAAGATAACACTGTCGGGGTGAAGATGATTGCCACTAAAGCCGGCAACTTTCCGTATGTCTCGGCGCAAGCGTTTCGCTACTGGCTGCGCACCACGCTCGAAGAGCGGGTGCCGGAATGGAAAGCGTCGCCGATCTTCCGCGAAGAGAAGATCGCCTACACCGATGCCAACCCGATCAAGTATTGGGATGACGACCTGTTCGGGTATATGCGCGCGCCGGGCAAGTCGGATACGGCTAAGAAGAGCCGTGAGCAGATGACGATGCTCGACGAGGCGACACCGGTGACGGACACGATTACGCGGGCATCGCCGCTGCGGGTGAGCACGCTGGTCTCGATTGCGCCGGTCAATCCGACCAACGATTTTGGCGTGATGTCGCGCCACGAGGGGAATCCGGTACCGCACGAGCACCAGTTCTACCGCACAACGCTCAAGGGTCTTTTCTCGCTCGACCTGTGGTCGTGCGGCACCTTCTCGTACCGCAACCGCACCGGGTTCCGCAACCTCGACGATGAGCGGGTGCGGATTATCAGCGACTATCGCGGCGCCGAGCATCTGGAAGCGGAGAAGTCGTACCGCTTGCCCAAAGCGGAGCGGCTGGCGCGGGTGAAGGCGCTCTTTACCGGAATGGCGCATCTCGAAGGCGGGGCGAAACAGACGCTGCACTACACCGATGTCAGTCCGGCGTTGGTGATCTTTGCCGTGACCAAAGGCGGGAATCACATCTTCCACCATACGGTGGGGGCCAATCGCGCCGGCCAGCCTGAGATCAAGATCGACGCGCTGCGCGAGGCATTGCGGGTGTTCGCCGATGGCATCCTGTCGCCGGTGTACGTGGGATGGGTCAAGGGTTATCTCGACGAGGCGCGGGCCGCGTTCGAGCAGTTTGTGGCTGAACATAACGCAAGCGCCGCCGAGCACGGCTGGCCGCGCATCGAGTTGAGCCACCCGCGCGAGGCGTTTTTGACCTTTGTGGCGGCGTGCGATCAGCATCCGGCGTGGTTGGATTGATAAGGCGCAGAGGGGGCAAAGACGCAAAGATTTTGAAACGCAAAGGCGCACTGGAGCCGGACGGCTGTCCGGCTTCGCAAAGGGCGCGAAGGTTTTTAAGGATAGGGTGTAAGCACGGTGGGAAAACAATCAACATATCTTTGCGTGCTTGGTGTGCCTTGTGTTGCAGGTGGTGAATGCAACAGTGCGCAAGAGTGTTGCAAGATGGCACAAGCGCGCTTGGTAAACAACTATCAAAAACCTTTGCGTTCTCTGCGATCTTCGCGCCTTTGCGTTTGAATCTCTGCGCCT
>JAUQOZ010000015.1 GCA_030550625.1 Chloroflexota bacterium
TACGTCTCGCTAATGATCAACCCATCGGTTATCATCAGGTGTGGTTGCCACCCCGGATTGCCGATCAGATTAATCGTGCTGCGTTGGAAGAAGGCGATTCATTTGCCTATTTGCGCCATTTGCCGGCGGTTAAGCGCGGCATAACGACGCGCACGATCGAAGCTATTGCCGCTGAGTCTGCCGAAGCCGAATTGCTTGGTATCCGTGAAGGTGAGCCGCTGTTGTTGATCCAGCGCTTGTTGTGCGATAGCGATGGCACGCCTGTTGAATTGATGGAGGCGCTCTATTGCGGCAACCAGTTTAAGTATCAGATTGTCTTGCCGAATGCCGAATGATGTTAGCGCAGTACCGTGATCGCGGGTCGAGCTCGGTATCGCTCGGAGTGCTGCAGCTAGTACCTCGCACGCGATAGTAATGGCGCAAGGTGAGACCAACCGTTGCACAGGCCGTAATCACTTAGACTTGCGCATGGAGCTGGAACGTCTCAATTTTTTCTAAACGACCGGCGTGGTAATGGTGGCGCCAGCCGGTAATCGTTGCGGTCGCGCTGTCACACACTTCCAAAAAGCGGATACACTGGGCAGACGTGGTGAACACCTCGCCCTCAGTTAAGGCGCCAATCCGCCATGCAAAACCGTGACCATCGCCGCTGATCTGAACGGTATTGATCTGGTTGTCAAACCGCAGCTTCGTATCACCGGTGGAGGCCGTTTCGACAATATATGGCAAACAATACCGGCGCATGAGCAGCTCGGTGGCAATATCTTCGCCAGTTGGCGATAGGTGGCGCATCTGGCCTTGCCACGTATGCGCAATCGTCTCTGGCGGCACCACCGCTAGCTCCGGCCAATCGTGCTGGGTATTAGCTGGAGCCGCTACGCCGGTAATGCAAGCGATGGGAGCCGGCCCCACAAAAAAGCGCCCGCCGGTTAGTTGGCGTTCTGGCGTCACCAATAGCGAGAAAGAACGAAACAGCTTGCCAAACCGCGGCCAACATCCGCACCCTTCAAGGTAGCCGTTGTCCCAGACTTTGCCGTAACCAATCACATCGGGGCCAAGGTAATGGCGGAGGCGACCGTCGATCTGCAGCTCGAAAACCCATTCGCCGGCAAAAGCTGCCATTGCATGCCCGTCAAGCGTGGGGCTAGGCTCGCATTGCTGAACCACCCGAATCCTTCCGCCGGGAAGCGGCTGCAAGGTGCGGCGTTGGCGCACGACACCGAGAGCTTGCCCATGAGGCGCGAAGACGTACTCGCTAACAAGCCAATCGCCGATAAACCGATCTGAGGCGCTCATAGGTGTGACGGTTACGATAGTGGCGCAAATGACAAGAAACCGTACTCGATGCTAATGCGCTCGCCGCCGCGGTACCAATAGCGCAAGACCGCTTTGGCGCTGCCATCGTGCGTTGTGACCTCGCGCAGCCAGCAGCGCAAGCCGTTGGCTAGGATATGGACATGACCGCTCCGAGCGCGACCGCCGCTCAGACTGTAGCTTCCGGCTAGCGTCTGATCGGGTAGTGACCATGCGAGATAGCCGTCTGTCCGCAGATGGCAGCTCACCAGCTCTGGATGAACCATACCGCCTCTCCAGCTCATCCGCAAGCCATCTGCCAGTGGTTCGATCTGTTCAACCACCTCGCTTGTACCGATCAGTTGCCGTGATTGATTACGCGCCGTGAGCATCCCGCGCCACACGCCGGCCCGATGGAGCAGAATGGCGCCACGGCCAGCCGCCGGGTCGGTAGCCAGATCATACGAGGTGCCGCTAACTAGCGCTGGTATGGACTGCTGGCTGGCGCTGACCCGCTCGTGTTGTCCCACTACTGTATATAACACCTGCTCGCCGCGGCTCATCAATGCCAACGAAAGTTGGGTATTGCCATCGGGCAAGATGAACAGCACAAAGCGCTGGCTTAACCCTAACGCCGGCCAATAAGCGTTAGCGTCTACGATCGTGCTATCAATCGCTTCGGCGTAACCCACATTCGCTGGGCCAAGGTACCGCCGGTGATCCCCCTGATCGCTGATCCAATACGTTCCAGCGTGTTTGAAGGGGCCGATGAATGCAACATCGATCTGGACGCGGCCATCGGCGAGGCGCTGGACGTACCGCATATCGGCGCCGTTGCCAAGAGAGCGACCGGCGCCATCAAAGACTTCAGCGCTACCCGCCCATTGCCCGATCCCCTGCTGAAAACTCTGCATCGCTTCGCCTCCTTAAGCCGGTTGCAGGGTGTAGCATTGCTCGGTCAATGGCAAGGAAGCAAAGAGGGCCACCATATCGGTGTCGGCTGGCTGTGGCATCATCATGCGCCCGCGACAACGCACTACGACCTGTGGCGTTGTAAAGGGCCATGGTGCAACGGTGGCGACATCGGGTGCAACCGGCGTGACCGTCAGGGTTATATCGTGCTCGCCATGAACTGGCACGTGGAGAAACTGGGTTGGTGTGCGCGCTGCGGCGTGCGTCATCTGAAAAAAGAGCGCGAGGGTGTCGAACAGTTGCAACAATTTATAGGCCCAAAACAGCCGGTTGCCAGCGGCCCATTCTGCGGTAGCAGCATCGGCGAGCAAGATCTGCTTTAAACGCTCTTGCCGGCGCAATTCTTCGTCGAGCATTGCTTGCACCGCAAGCCGCTGCGCCGGATCAATGCTGTCGATAAAAATCTTATCTGACAACCCATACCGCCCATTGTAAAGGCCCCACGAATGCATACTCGACAAAATGCCGCAGAAGGGATGGCGCTGCTCGTTGAAATTGGGTGACTGCCGGCTGGTCATCATCAACTTCTCCAGCGGCGTCTTGGTCAGATGGTGGACGAGACCAGTGTATGGATCGCGGTCTGGCGCTGCATCAACGTCTGCCCATCCTTCGTCGTGATGGGCAATCGTGTAGACAATCAAATCCCACGGTTCCGGGCGCGCAAAGTGTTCATTTCCGAACAACGCTGCCAGATCACCCGACATCCGGGCATGATCGATTTGAGTAATGACAAAGTGGGGCGCGCCGTCTGGAGCGGTTTGAACGATCATAGGCATTACTCCCGAATGCCATCGACACGAACAAAATCTTGAATCTGGAATACGACTGTCTGGCCATTACGCACTTTGTGGGTCATAATGCGGCGGGTGTTGCGGTCGAGAAAGTAGTGATTGTTGTATACCGTCGTATTGGTGACTGCACTTTCAATGGTGAAGATGTAGTTATATGCAGTCAAGCGGGTACCAATAATTTTTACCTGCGGGCTTTCGGCATAGCAGGTCAGCCCATCGACGGTGATATCGGTTTCGTAAATCGTCTCGCCAACGCCGTACAGACGCTCAAAATGCTCGTGGAGATGCCATGTATTCGGTCCGATCCAGTAGACATTCATATGCACGACAGAGCTTTCGAGGAAGCGTCCCTGCGGATCAAACGTTTTGCACAAACCCTCCCAGCGCCCCATAAAACACTGGTAAGGCCGTTCTGGTGTAGCGCCATAGTCGTACATCTGACACTCCTTGTTCTGTTGACTGGAAGCTATCTCAACGTGGCACGCCGGATCATGACGGCTGGTCGCCAGCGGCCAATCGCCAAAGCGGCAGGCTGGTGTGCGGATCGGGTTGGCGAATGAGTGCGAGGCCATCGTAACAGTGGATCAGCGCTTCGACCGCATGGGCCAACGCATACGCAACGTGCCCGCCGATGACACTGACACCATACGGGTGGGTGTTGTCTTGCGATGCCAGTGTTAGGTGAAGATGGATGTGCGGCGTCTGGTTGTACAGGCTGATCATGCCGCTGCCGCCAATAATTTCAAGATGACGGCGAAACATCAGTGGCGGCTTTTTTTGACCAGTGGCAATGTCGGTTTCAACAAGAGCGACTTCACGCAATCCGCCGAGAAGGTGTACTACTGCCGCCGTGATACCGCACCTCGTTGCAAGTTCGGCCAGCTCTTGATGCAGATCGGCGCCATCGCCTAATACGACTGCCAAGACCCGGTGGGATGGCGTAGCCTCTGGAGACCGAACAATCGGCACGGCTAGCTCCTTCGTCTATTGACAAGGTAAACACTATGTTGTAATGTTATAACAACTTGCTCAAAACGTCAACTTGATAAATGCAATGATATGGAGCACATGCGTATGCCAGCAATCGGCCACATTGCGCCTGATTTTACTGCCACAACCCAGAGCGGCGAACCGTTTCAACTCTCCGCGTGCCGTGGGCAGAAGGTCGTTCTCTTCTTCTATCCCAAAGCCGACACCCCGACCTGCACCGCTGAGGTATGTAGTTTTCGTGATAGCTATGCCGAAATTCGCGCACGGGGCGCGCTTGTGGTTGGTGTCAGCCCGGATCCAGTGACGGCGCAGGCGGCATTTCACGATAAGCATCATTTACCTTACCTCTTGATCGCCGATGATGGCCATCAGGTGAGCGATCTTTACGGTGTGTGGGGGACGCATCGCGTGCGGCGCGAAGATGGCACGGAAGTCACCTACACTGGCGTGCTGCGCACGACGTTTCTGATTGATGAGAATGGGGTTGTGCGGCACGTGTTTCCGAATGTCGATGTGCGATCCCATACTGCTGAAGTGTTGGCGGCACTGGAACAGTGACAAGATGAGGTCGCGGCATGGAATTGCGCCTGCCTGCACAAGCGGACATCATCGAGGTAGGGTTGCGTGATGGTCTGCAATCTGAGCCAACCATCATCCCGACAGCAACTAAGCTCACGCTGATTCGCCAATTAATCGCAGCCGGTGTGCGCCATATTCAGGTGGCTTCTTTCGTGAATCCTCGGCGTGTGCCGCAGATGGCAGACGCAGAAGCCTTGTGCGCTGAACTCCCTTCAGCGCCCGGTGTCATCTTTTCAGGCTTGGCGCTCAATGTGCGCGGAGTTGAACGCGCTGGAGCCGCCGGTCTACGGCAAGTCGATATTGGTATTTCAGCCAGCGATACGCACAGCCGGAAAAATGCCGGCCTGAGCTTGGCCGCGGCGCTCGAACAGGTCGCCGCGATGGTGTCAGCAGCGCGTGCGTGCGGTCTCACCGTGCGCGCTGGCGTGCAGTGTGCGTTCGGTTGTGTGTACGAGGGTATGATCCCGCTCGACCGCGTGGTGCGGATTGTGGAACATCTCTTGACGCTCGGTATCAATGAGTTGGCGTTAGCCGACTCAACTGGGATGGCGAATCCGCGCCAGATGGCAGATATGCTTGATGCTGTGTTGCCGCGGGCACAGGTTCCGGTGACGCTACATCTCCACGATACTCGTGGGATGGGATTGACCAATGTTTTGGTGGCCTTGCAGTACGGGGTCACTCGTTTTGATGCCGCCTTCGGCGGCCTTGGCGGTTGTCCCTTTATTGCCGGCGCCACCGGTAATATCGCTACTGAGGATACCGTCAATATGCTTGAGCAGGTGGGAGTTGCGACGGGAATTGATTGGCGCAAGGTCGCTGAATGTTCGCGGTTAATCAGCGCATGCCTTGCTCGCGAGCTGCCCGGTAAGCTCTACCGCTTGCAAGCATTGCCGTCCGGCCACATGCATTAGCGAAGCGAAAGATAATATGGGCCAAACAATTGCCGAAAAGATCGTCTCGCGCCACGCAGGGCGCCAAGTGATGGCCAATGAGATTGCAATTGTCGCTGTTGATGGTGCAATGGCAACAGACGCGACGGCTCCGTTGGCAATTACGGCCTTTCGCGAGATGGGTGGCGTCCGATTGTGGGATCCGTCGCGGGTCGTGTTAGTGATCGATCACGCTGCACCGGCGCCGAATGAGCAGGTTGGCAATCTGCATACACTCATGCGCGCATTTGGGCGCGAGATGGGATGCGTTTTGTACGATGTTGGCGAGGGCATTTGCCATCAATTAATGGTTGAGTACGGCCACGTGCGTCCCGGCCAGCTCATTCTCGGCGCCGATTCACATACGCCGACATACGGCGCACTCGGTGCGTTTGCCATGGGTGTCGGTTCAACCGATCTGGCGGCAGCGTGGCTGACCGGCCAGACATGGCTTAAGACGCCGGCAAGTATCAAAATTGTGTTATCCGGCCAGTTGCGTCCCGGTGTGAGCGCCAAGGATATCATTCTGTTTCTGGTAAAGCAGCTTGGGACTGATGGCGCGCGCTATCAGGCGATTGAGTTCACCGGTACAGCCATTCGCGAGCTGAGTCTCGCGTCACGCATGACACTGGCCAATATGACCGCAGAAATGGGAGCGCTGACCGCCTTTGTTGATTTGCAAGGCTTAGAGCTGCCGTATCAGTTCGATGTTGTTCAACCCGACCCAGATGCGGTCTACAGCACTGTCTACTCGTTTCAGGTAGACGACCTGCGCCCGCAAGTGGCGATCCCGCCTGCGCCGAGCAATGTAGTTCCAGTGGATGAAGTAGCGGGAACACCAATTCAGATGGCATTCATTGGTTCGTGTACCAATAGCCGCCTCGAAGATTTGCATGCCGCGGCAGCAGTGTTGCGCGGACGCAAACTTGCTCCCGGCGTGCGTCTTATCATCGCTCCTGCCTCAAAGCAGGTCATGATGATGGCGCTGCGCGATGGTACGATGGCCGCTCTGCTCGAAGCCGGCGCAAGCTTTATCACGGCCGGATGTGGCCCTTGTGTCGGCACCCATCAAGGCATCCCCGGCGACGACGAGAATGTTATTACCAGCACTAATCGCAACTTCCGTGGCCGAATGGGCAACCCACGCGCCAATATCTATCTGGCTGCTCCGGCGGTAGTGGCCGCTTCGGCATTGCGGGGTGTCATTACCGATCCGGCTGACGTACTCTAGGGAGGAGCCATGACCGTCTTTCGTGGCATCGCCCACGTTTATGGCGATAACATCGATACTGATCGCATCATTCCCGGCAAATACACCAAAACGCTCGATGTGCAGACGCTAGCGGCGCACGCGCTGGAAGATCTCGATCCGGCCTTTGCCAGCCGCGTGCGCTTAGGTGACATATTGGTCGCCGGGCATTATTTTGGCGCCGGCAGTTCGCGCGAGCAGGCGGCGCTTGCGATTAAGGCCGCTGGGATCAGTGTGGTGATTGCTCGTTCCTTTGCCGGCATCTTCTACCGGAATGCAATCAATATTGGGTTGCCGTTGGTTGAAGCGCCCGACCATGCCATCTTGAACGGTCATCAGGTATGGGTTGATCTGGGGCAAGGGCTGGTTATTGATGAAACCGCCGGCTGCATCTATCGCGCTACGAAGATGCCGCCGGTCATGGTGGCGATTTTGCGTGCTGGCGGATTGGTCAACTACCTGCGCCAATACGGCAGTTATGAAGCGGCTGATAGGGTGTGATGCGATAAGTCTCGATGGTGAGAAGACGCATTGACGGCAGTAACGCAAGCAGAGGAGCTGTCTGTGAATGAAGATGTGCAGCCGTTGCGTGGTATTCGTGTGCTTGAGTTTTCCCATGCCGTGCTTGGCCCAGCCTGTGGTTTGGTGCTCGCCGAGCTAGGCGCGACTGTGACGCGGATCGAACGCGTTCCTGATGGGGACGACACGCGCCGGCTTAAAGGCTTCGGGATGGGATATTTTCCGTTTTTTAATCGTGGCAAGCGCAGTGTTGCCATCGACCTCAAAACTGCTGCCGGTCTTGAGATAGTGAAACGCATAGCGGCTCAGGCCGATGTCATTATCGAAAATTTTAGCCCCGGCGCCATGGAACGGCTTGGTCTTGCTTATCGCGATCTCGCTGGTTTGAATCCTCGCCTGATCTACTGTTCGCTCAAAGGTTTCTTGCCGGGGCCATACGAGAAGCGGTTGGCGCTTGATGAGGTGGTGCAGATGATGTCTGGGCTGGCCTACATGACTGGCCCTCCCGGCCAGCCGTTGCGGGCCGGCGCTTCGGTTATCGATATTATGAGCGGCTTGTTTGGCGCATTAGGAGTGATTACCGCTTTGTACCAGCGC
>JAUQOZ010000064.1 GCA_030550625.1 Chloroflexota bacterium
GCTGCGCCAAACCATGCACGAAGCCGGTGTGCAGGCTTGGTTCCAACCAACGGTCAGCATTCAAGCTCGCGGCATGCCATTTGACGTCCCGCCAACCCGCAACCGCATCTGGCCCGGTGATTTGCTCCATTGTGATGTTGGCTTTTGCCATCTTGGCCTCTGTACCGACCAACAACAGCATGCGTATGTGGTAGCGCGCAATGAAACAGCGCCGCCTGCGGGACTTGTCGCCGCATTAGCCCAAGCGAACCGGTTGCAAGATATCCTGTTAGACGAGATGCGGGTTGGGCGCACCGGCAATCAGGTGTTAGCGGCAACCCGTGCGCGCGCCCTAGCCGAAGGTTTGCAACCTTCGATCTATTCGCATCCGCTTGGCTATCATGGCCATGCTGCCGGGCCAACGATTGGATTGTGGGATCACCAAGAAGGGGTGCCCGGCGCCGGCGATTATCCGCTGTACGACGAGACGGTTTACGCCATCGAGTTGAATAATGTAGCGCCCGTGCCCGAATGGGGCAATCAACCGGTACGCATTGCTCTCGAAGAAGATGCTGCACTGACCGGGGGCGCTATGGTATGGTTGCATGGCCGGCAAACGCAATTGCACGTGATCGAATAACGATGGGGTCAGAGCAGGCATTGCTATGAGGGCGGTTCCCTTCCATACTTTATCCGCTATCCCTTGATCAGCGATGAAGGAGGTCGCATGACTTCGGTGGCCGTGCCCGAAACCGATACCCGCCGCGCGATTATGACCGTGTTGTTCGTGGGCGTCTTTATGTCGGCGCTCGACTCGGCCATCATTGGCCCAATCGTGCCGGCGTTGCGGGCAGCATTTGCGATTGACAACACGCAAGTCGTGTTGGTCTCGATTATTTTTACCCTCTGTTCGCTGAGCAGTACAACGTTGATGGCCAGTCTCAGCGATCGCTACGGGCGCCGCAATGTCTACCTGCTCAATGTCTTTGGCTTTGCTATCGGTTCGCTGATGATCGCGCTGGCATCCGATCTGACAATGGTGTTGCTGGGGCGCGCTGTGCAAGGTGTCTGCGCCGGTGGCATTACCCCCACCGCCAGCGCCGTGATTGGTGATGTGCTGCCTTCGGCGGAACGGGCGAAGGCGCTAGGCTTAATTGGCGCGACTTCGGGGATGGCCTTTCTGGTCGGGCCGGTCATGGCTTCATTGATACTGGCCATCGCCGATTGGCACTGGATCTTTCTTCTCAATTTGCCGGTCGCCGCAGTGGTCATTTTTCTCGGATGGCGCGCTTTACCCCGTTCGGCTGCCCATCACGAAGCGGCCAATGGCGCTTTCGACTGGCAAGGGCTGGTGCTGCTGGTGCTGATCTTGGTCAGCACCACGCTCGGCATTAACCAATTGCTCGATCGCATCTTTGGGTTTACCATCTGGCCATGGCTCTTCCTCGTGGTCGCGGTGCTGACTCCCGTGCTGGCATGGCGCGAAACGCGCGCGCCAGCGCCCCTGTTACCACCACGGCTCTTTACCAACCGCCAATTGCAAGTGGTCTATCTGCTGGCCGTCGGTTCCGGCATCTCGATGGGCAGCATTATCTTCATTACTTCGGTCGCGGTGAATTTCGGCGTGCCAATTAGCCAAGCCGGCTTCTTCCTGCTGCCGCTGGTCTTCCTTGCCTCGGTGACATCGGTGATCGCCGGACGGTGGTTGCCGCGCATCGGCGGGCGGATGACGATGGTGATCGGCTATAGCCAATTGACGGTCGGCACTGCCCTGCTGGGTCTGCCCGCAGCGCCGTTCTGGCTCTTCATCGTCGCAACGCTCATTATGGGCAGCGGCTTGGGCATTGTGGTCGGCGGCGCGTTGCGCGCATTGGTGTTGGAAGAGGTGGCCGCCACCGACCGCGGCGTCGCCCAGAGCGTCATCAACATCACGATTAGCATCGGCACCCTGATCGCCGTGGCGCTGATGGCTAGCATCGCCGACAGTTTTGACTTCCCAACCGCTTACCTTGTCTGCGCTGGCGCGATGGCGCTGATGACAGCGATTAGCTTCGCACTCCGCCGCCAATACAGCAAGTAAACGCAACCGCAGGAATGTGCTATCCTATCCGGCAACGGCAACGGGCCGGATAGGATAGGTATTGGCTATGCAGGTCGCACTGGTACACGACTATCTGAACCAATATGGCGGCGCCGAGCGCGTGCTCGAAGCCCTCCACGAGCTGTTTCCGGCAGCGCCAGTCTATACGTCAATGTTCGATCCGGCAACTATGCCGGCTGCTTACCAACACTGGGATATTCGCACCTCGTTTATGCAGCGCTTGCCGGCATGGCGCACCCAGTTCCGCCGCTATGTGCCGCTGTATCCCGCCGCCTTCGAGCAGTTCGATCTACGAGACTATGAGCTCATTATCAGCAGCTCGAGCGCCTTTGCCAAAGGGATCATTCCCCGACCGGGAGCATTGCATATTTGCTATTGTCACACACCGATGCGCTTCGCATGGCGCACTGGCGATTATGTCGCTCGTGAACAAATTAGCGGCCTCCAAGCGCGACTGTTGCCGTTTCTGCTCAATTATCTGCGCATGTGGGATGCTGTCAGCGCCAATCGCGTCGATCTCTTTGTAGCCAATTCACACGAGGTCGCCGGACGGATTGCCCGCTACTATCGCCGCCCGGCGATGGTGATCCCGCCACCGGTCGATTTGCCGCCTTATGAGCCACGCCAGCCCGAAGACTTTTACCTTGCCGGCGGGCGGTTGATCCCCTACAAGCGGCTGGAATTGGCGATCGAGGCTTTCAACCATCTGCGCCTGCCGCTCAAGATTTTTGGGGATGGCCGCGATCGGGCGCGGCTCGAACGGATGGCCGGCCCCAACATCGAGTTCTTGGGTTGGGTTGATGAAACGACCCGGCTCGATCTGTTCGCCCGCTGCCGCGCCTTTATCTTTCCCGGCGAAGAGGATTTCGGCATTACCCCGCTGGAAGTATTGGCGGTTGGCCGGCCCGTCATCGCATACGCTGCTGGCGGTGCGCTCGAAACGCTCGTTGAAGGTGTAACCGGACGCTTCTTCTACCAGCCGACCGCCGCCGCGCTAGCCGCCGCCGTCGCTTTCTCGCGCACCGATCCCGTCGATTCGCTTGCCCTGCGCCGCCACGCCGAACAGTTTAGTCGCGAGCGTTTTCTTACTGCTATGCGATCTTTTCTCGATGAGGCGTTGGCTGCCCACCGCGCCGGACGCCTGCTCGAGTTTGAGCAGAGTCTGTATCGCCAATCGGTTGCAGCAGTGTGATTAGCAACGCAACGGCTAAAGTATAGTAAGATGAGCGAGAGCGGCAACGTCGCCGAGCACTATCGCTATCCGACCCCGCAATCTTGCACAAGGCGCTATTAGCTACACTATGGAACTCATCACGCTTATTCGCATTGCCCGCCGGTTTTGGCTGCTCATACTGCTGCCGGCACTGATTGCCGGCGGGTTGAGTCTTTGGTTCGATCTGCAACAACCGCCGCGTTATGCCGCCACGGCGCGCCTGCTCATCACCTATCCGGTCGTTGGCGCTGAAGATACGATCGAAACTTGGCAAATGACCGATTTTTTGATCGATGATTTGCCCCAAGTTTTGAGCAGCGCGGCTTTTGCCGCTAAAGTGCAGCCGCTGTTAGCGGAACGCAACCTAGCGCTGAGCACCGCCGACATCCAGCAGGGTCTACGGATGACGCCGCTCCACCGCGCCGTCGATCTGCACGGTGAAGCATCATCGCCGGCAGCAGCGCAGGCGTTGGTTGAAGCGGCCATTACCGTGTTGCAGAATGATGGTCTTGCCTTCTGGGGCCGGGGCGATCATCGCCTCAACGTCGTGGTGCTCGATGGAGTTGGCGATCCGCAGCCGATGATGTCACGGCGGGCGATCGTGTTCGATGCCGCCCTCCGCGCCGCGTTGGGATTCGTTGCCGGGTTTGCACTCGCGGTCATCGCCGCTATGTTGCGCCCGGCCCAAGGGGAACGCTTATGGAAATCCGCGACTATGTGAATGTGCTGATCAAGCGCTGGTGGGTGATTGCCCTCACTGCAATCGCGGCAGTGGCCGGCGCGTATGCAATCAGCAAGCTGCTGCCGCAAACCTTCCGCTCGCAGGCAGTCTATTTGGCGCTGGCGAATCAAGCCGACAACGGCCTCAACATTGTGCTGCGCAACTCGATGAACAGCTATCGCGAGCTGGTGATGCAACCGAGTGTGCTTGACCAGATCAGCCAGCAACTCGGCCTCGACATCAGCGGTGAACGCTTGATGCGCGATGTTAATATTCAACCTCGCCCCGACGAGCAGAAGATTGTGATTGAGGTCGATCTGCCTCGCCTCGATCAATCGCAGGCGCTGGCCGACGCCGTCGGCGAGCGTATCGTCGCCGAAGTCAACCGCATCAACGCCACCCTCGAAGGCACCGCCCGCATCAACGTGACCCGCATCCAGCCCGCCCGGCTGGTCGAGATCCGGCCTAATACCCGGATCAACATGCTGGCCGGTGCGATCCTTGGATTGGTGGTAGGCGTATTGCTGGCGTTTGTGCTCGAATACCTCGACGACACGCTCAAAACGCCGGAGGATGTGGAACGCTTTGTCGGCCTGCCAACCCTAGGGGCGATTCCACTGGCCGAGAAGTGAGTTTATGTTCAGGTGAAGGGCGGCACGCTACGTGCTGCGCCGCCCACCGCTTCGCGCCTTCGCGTTTATTGTAAAGACAGGCAGGAGTGATGCTCGTGACATCGTCGCCCGAGCAGGTGTTGATCACGCTGCGCGAACCGGCCTCCGCCGCCGCCGAAGCGTATCGCACGCTGCGCACCAATATTCTCTTTTCGAGTCTTGATAAGCCGATCCATACGTTGCTGCTAACCGCCGCCGAGCCAACGCCGGAAAAGAGCCTGACCGCCGCAAATCTGGCCGTTACCATGGCCCAAGCCGAACAGCGAGTCTTGCTGGTTGATTGCGATCTCCGCCAGCCGGCCCTGCACACGATCTTCGGCATCTCAAACGAACAGGGTCTCACCAGTTCGATCCTCGATCAAGATGCGCCGCTCGCCATCCAACCGACCGATGTGCCGGGATTGAGCTTGCTGCCCAGCGGGCCGCTGCCTCCCCGTCCCGCCGATCTCCTTGGCTCGCGACGTATGGAAGGGCTGCTGGCCCGCCTACGCCAAACCGCCGACATCGTGATCTTCGATACGCCGCCGGTGCAAAGCTACACCGACGCACTTGTTCTGTCTACTCGCGTCGATGGCGTCTTGCTCGTGGTGCAAGCCGGTCGATCGCGCCGCGACCGGGTGCGCGAAGCGCGCCAAAAGCTCGAAAAGGTCAAAGCCAACCTGCTCGGCGTCGTCCTCAGCAACGCGCGCGCGTAGGGGCATAGCGCTGCCATGTCCCCGCGCGGCGACGCAATCCCCCGCGAGCACGGAACCAGCCTGCTCAGGCATCCATTTCGCTAAAGCGAGAGATTGCTTCGGTCGGGCGGCTCCCAGCTTTGCTGGACGCCGCCGCTCCCTCGCAATGACAGACCGGCAGACGCCGCTCCCCTTTGTCATTGCGAGCCGCGCGGAGGGGCATAGCGTTGCTATGCCCCGCGCGGCGAAGCAATCCCCCGCGAGCACGGGAGGGGTGCCTGCACGCACTGGTATCCGCCTGAGCAGGAGATTGCTTCGGGGGCTGCGCCCCCTCGCAATGACAATTGTAGGGGCATAGCGATACTCTACACCCCTCCCACCGTAAAGCCATCTCCCTGATCACGGAATCAGACCGCTCCGGTATAATGCTTATTAATGAGCAGACTGCTTCGAGGGCGGGCACACAGCGCCTCCGCGTCTTACCCCCTCGCAACGACACAAGGCCAGTCAAGCTTCACATCAGTGCGGCTCTACAAGCACACACTGGGTAGGAACGCTATGCAACCAACCATCCTCGTCGTCGATGACGAAGCCAGCATTCGCAACGTCGCCAAAGCCTATCTCGAACACGCCGGCTACCGCGTCTTGTGCGCCACTACCGGCCCCGAAGGCTTGCAGATGGCGCTCGAAGATCAACCCGATCTGATCGTGCTCGACTTAATGCTGCCCGGTATGGACGGGATGGAACTTGCTGCCCGTCTGCGCGAACGTTCCGATGTCTTCATCCTGATGCTCACCGCGCGCAGCGACGAGATGGATCGCGTCGCCGGCTTGCGCGTCGGCGCTGACGATTATTTGACCAAACCATTCAGCCCGCGCGAGTTAGTCGCCCGCGTTGAAGCCATCTTGCGCCGGCGCCGCGGCAAACCGGCCAAGAGTTCGATCATGCGCTTCACCCACGTCGAAATCGACCCCGACACCCGCGAAGCTCGCGCCGGCGGCCAACTGCTCGAACTTACCCCCACCGAATTCGACCTGCTGCTGGCGCTCGCCCGTAACCACAACCGCGTCCTCAGCCGCGAAGACCTGATCGAGAAGGTGTGGGGAGCCGATTTTTACGGCACCGACCGCGTAGTCGATGTCTACGTCAGCCAAGTCCGGCGCAAAATCGAAGCCCTCACCGGCGAGAACCTCATCCGTACCGCCCGCGGTGTCGGCTACCGGTTCGTTGATACGCCGGCGTAGGGGCAACCCATACCCACGGGAGCCGCACAGCCGCGCGGCTTTACGAATCTTGGTGGTGCAACGTATGCTTCATTTCTGGCGACAACTCCGCTGGCAAATCATCGGCGCCCAGATGCTGGTCGTCGTCGTTGGCGTGGTGGCGCTCAGCCTCACCGCCAACGCCCTCCTCGAACAGACTGTCTCGCCCGATCAACTGGCTACTGTGCGCGCCGCCGTCATTCAAGCGCTCACCGTCGCAGCAATCGCCGCCACCATCGCTGGCCTCACCACCAGCATCTTGCTCGTACAAGTCATCTTGCGCTCACTGCGCAGCATTGCCCGCAGCAGCCAGCGCATCGCCGCCGGACGTTACGACGAGCGCGTACACGTGCCGGCCAGCGACGAATTGCGTGCCGTCGCCGAAAGCTTCAACCAGATGGCTGAAGCGCTCGAACAGATCGAACAGCGCCGCGTCGCCATGATCGGCAACGTCGCCCACGAGCTACGCACACCGCTAGCTGGCATCGAAGGCTACCTTGAAGGCTTAATTGACGGCGTGTTGCCGGCAGAAGCCGGCACCTTCCTCGACATGAAACAAGAAGTGCGCCGCCTACGCCGGCTCGTTGACGACTTGCAAACCCTCTCGCGCGTCGAAGCCGGTCAAATCTCATTGCACTTCACCACCTTCGACATCAACGATATCATCCGGCGCGTCATTGGCCAACTCCAACCGCAAGTGCTCGACGGCTGCTTGAAAGTGGTCTGCGAACACACTGACCAGCCGCTGCTCACCCGCGCCGATCCCGATCGCGTCGCCCAGATACTGCTCAACCTGCTCGGCAATGCCGTGCGCTACACCCCCGAAGGCGGCTGTATTACCATTCGCTCAGCGCTGGTTGACGAACAGGTGCAGGTCACGGTTGAAGACACCGGCATCGGCATCGCCCCCGAACACCTGCCCTACATCTTCGAGCGCTTCTACCGCGCTGACCCCTCGCGCTCACGGGCCAGCGGCGGCAGCGGCATCGGCCTCACCATCGCCCGCCATTTGGCTTGGGCCATGGGCGGCGACATTACTGCGTACAGCGCCGGCCTCGGCAAAGGCAGCGCGTTTACCCTCACCCTGCCCCGTGGTATGGGGTAAGCCGGATCACATTCCCCCCAGCGGGGGATGCTGGGAGGGGTATCGCCACGCCGCAAAGCAAGCAAAGCCGCAGAGATTCTTAACGCAAAGACGCAAAGCCCGCTAAGATCGCAACGATTTGGAATGTGAGAAAGCGAACCGCGTGCCCCCTCCCCCTCTGCGCCCTCCGCG
>JAUQOZ010000115.1:0-23740 GCA_030550625.1 Chloroflexota bacterium
TTGATCACCCTCAAGGTAGGATTTCGTGACCTGCTCGCACCGGATGACAGTTTTGTCAAGCATTTGCATTGCCTATCGCAACGTTTTGCACAAATATATCAGTATTATACGGCATGTTGCCCAGAATATGCAACGCATTGCGTTATAGCGCTGCGCTGCCTTAAGAATGAAGTGCGGCAGGGGGACTGCCGCACTCCGCAGGTGGCGGGAGCGAACGGCATGTTGCCCAGAACATGCCACGCATTGCGTAGGGATGAGGTGTAACAGTGGGACTGCTGAACTCCACAGATGGCGGGAGCGAACGGCATGTTGCCCAGAACATGCCACGCATTGCGTAGGGATGAGGTGCGGCAGTCCTCCTGCCGCACTCCACAGGGGGCGAGATGAGAATGGCAAACGCCTTACGTAAGAGCACTGCACTGGATTAAGGATGCAGTGCGGCAGGGGGACTGCCGCACTCCACAGGGGGCGGGATGGGAAACGATGCGCTGCCGTCGCCAACACAATCCGTTACCGCCACAGCCTCTTTCTAAGCGTATTCAAGCCAGCCATAGCGATCTGGCCGCTCGCCTTGCACAATACCAAAGAAAGCCTCTTGCACAGCAGCCGTGATCGGGCCACGACGACCGGCCCCCACCGGGATGCGATCGACCGAGCGGATTGGCGTCACCTCGGCGGCAGTGCCGGTAAAGAAGAGTTCATCGGCAATATAGAGCATCTCGCGCGGCAAGACCTGCTCGCGCACCTCGACCCCCATCTCGCGCAAGAGGGTCATCACCGTATCGCGGGTAATCCCGCTGAGGATCGAGGAAGTCAATGGCGGTGTATACACCACCCCATTGCGCACCAAAAACAGGTTTTCGCCGCTGCCTTCGCTCACATGGCCGTCGGCGTCGAGGGCAATGCCTTCGGCGTAACCGTTTGCTAGCGCCTCCATCTTGATCAACTGCGAGTTCATGTAATTGCCGCCCGCTTTAGCCAACGCCGGCATTGTATTCGGTGCGAAGCGATTCCACGACGAAACGCACACATCAACCCCTTGCTCCATCGCTTCGGCGCCAAGGTACTTACCCCATTCGATGGTGGCAATCGCCACTTCGACCGGGTTATTCTGCGGGTTGACACCAATTTCGCCATAACCGCGGAAGACGACCGGCCTAATGTAGCCGGAACGCAGCCGGTTGGCCCGCACCGTCTCTTTGACCGCCGCCACCAATTGATCGAGGGTGTAGGGGATGGTGGTGCGATAAATCTTCGCCGAGTCGATTAACCGTTGCATGTGCGGGGTCAAGCGAAAGATCGCCGGGCCTTGCGGCGTCTCATAACAGCGGATGCCCTCGAAGAAGCTGGTGCCATAATGAACGACGTGCGACATCACATGGATCGTCGCTTTATCCCATTCGACCAACTCACCATTGAACCAGATGTAATCCATTTTTTGGATCGGCATTGATCGTCTCCTTTGCTGGTATTCAAGTTCATTATTCATCAAGCGCAAACAGATGCGGTTGCTGCCATCGTTCGCCGGCGCGCCAGATCGGGATGCCGCCCGCTATCGGCTGCGCCCGCGCCGGTAGGGGGTGTAAGCGCGGGATGCGCTGTATGCCAGACTGCCGTAACGCCCTCCCCACCCCGGCCACTGCTGCCTGCGGCGTGTTGGCATGGCGCGAGAGGTGAGCTAGCCAGACATCGCTCGGCGCGCCGGTAGCAACGATTTGGGCCAGCAACTGGCCGCATTGCGTGTTATCGAGATGGCCGCGCGGCCCACTGATTCGCCGGCGTACCGCCGGCGGGTAAGGTGCAGACGGCAATAACTCGCGGTCATGGTTTGCTTCGAGCACGATGAGATCTGCCGCGCTAAGCGCGGCTACTGTCGTCGCATCCCAACTGCCCAAATCAACGGCTACCGCAACCGTCACGCCTGCCGCCTGTACGCGATATCCAACCGGATCGGCAGCATCGTGCGGCACGCGAAAACTCTCGACGCTGAATGCACCGATGGCGCCCCGTTCACCGACGGGCAAAGCAGCGACTGGCGCTGCCGTCACCGCTTCACCAAGCGCCGCCAATGTTGGCGCATTCGCCACCACCGGAACGCCGTACCGGCGAGCGAATGCGGCTGCGCTGAGGGCATGATCATCGTGCTCGTGGGTCAGCAGCACTGCGCGCACCTGTGCGGGAACAACGCCACGATCGGCCAACAATCGTTCGAGCGAGCGCAGCGAGATGCCGGCATCGATCAACAACGCCTCATCACCCGCTTGCACGAGCAGCGCATTGCCGGCGCTGCCTGAAGCTAACGACGCTACCAACACACGATCCTCCAAACCGCTTTCCCAACCCGGTGCGCCAGCAGGATCACTCTCATCCTTTACTCCGCTGCGCAGAGCATGGTCGTGCTATGGTGATGCATGCAGCCAGCGCGCCAACACCTCACGCGCTGCCCGGCCTGCCTGCGCCCGATGGCTGATCTGATTCTTGCGCTCGGCGCTCAGCTCGGCCAGCGTCGCATCTTCATCAAGCACGTAGAAGAGCGGGTCATAGCCAAACCCGCCGCTGCCGCGCGGGGCAAATTCGATCACGCCGGGCAACGTGCCTTCAACCAGCTCGGTCGGACGATTGGGATGCGCCAGCGCAATCACGCACACAAAGCGGGCCAGCCGTTGATGCCACGGCACATCACGCATCTGATCAAGCAGATATTGCAACTGCGCTGGGCCGCTTACGCCGCCATACCGAGCCGAATGCACCCCCGGCGCGCCACCGAGCGCTGCTACTTCTAAACCACTATCGTCGGCCAAGGTTGGCAACCCGCTAAGTGCGCAGTATCCCTCGGCCTTCAGCCGGGCATTCTCGGCAAAGGTTTGCCCAGTCTCCTCCACCACCGTGGTAATGCCGAGATCGGCCAATGAATAGAGGCGCAGGTTGAGATCGGCAAAGATCGCAGCAAATTCGCGCAATTTGCCCGGATTGTGAGTAGCGATAAGCAGTTCGTGCATAACGTTGTTCGTCGGGATGCTCACGATAAAGCTGGCAGCCATTGTACACGAATGTAGAGGCGCGGGCAACCAAGGTAGGGAATGGGCATTAGGGAGTGGGGAGATAGGGAAAAGCGCTTTAATACGCTGAACCAACTATCACCCTCCTCCCTCATTTCGTTGACGATTGTCGCCCTTGTCGAGTACAATCAAGACAAGTTAATCGTACCAAGGCATTGACAAGCAGGCATGAACAATCTTTCCGGAACCCAATCAATCGAACGCGCCGCACCGCTCAGCATCCGTTCGTTGCGCGCGCTCGTGCGCACGATGCGCCCGCGGCAATGGATCAAGAATGTTTTCGTCTTTGCCGCGATCGCCTTTTCTGAAGGGCGTCTCTGGTATCATGAGCCGCTCGAACTCCTGCGCGTGATCGGGGCGTTCGTTGCATTTAGTATGGCAGCTAGCGCTATCTATCTGATCAATGATCTGGTTGATATTGAGAAAGATCGTGCGCATCCGAAAAAACGGCATCGTCCGTTAGCTGCTGGGTTGCTTAGCCCCACTGTCGCAGCCGTAACCGCAGCGCTGTTGATCGTTTCAGTCTTTCCGTTTGCGATCTGGCTTGATGGCGATCTCGATTTTGCGCTCGTGCTGGCTATCTACGTAGTGGTGCAAGGTTTCCTCTACAGTTATTGGCTCAAGAATGTTGTGATCTTCGACATTCTCATTATTGCCGCTGGTTTTATCTTACGCGCCGTCGCCGGCGCGGCGGTGATCGATATTGTGATCACGCCGTGGCTGATCGTCTGTATGGGGTTGTTAGCGCTCTTCCTTGGCATCGGCAAGCGCCGCCACGAGTTGAAACTGCTTGAAGATGGCGCTGGCAGCCACCGGCGCATTTTGGAAGAGTATTCCATCCCCTTGCTTGATCAGATGCAGGCGATTGTCACTGCTAGCATCGTGATGGCCTATAGCATGACGGCCTTCTCGGCGCCGGTAGCGCCCCAAGAGCCGTTTCCTATGCTGATGATCACGATCCCGTTTGTGGTCTATGCCATTTTCCGCTATCTGTACCTGATCTATCAACGCGATGGCGGCGGCGCGCCTGAAGAATTGGTGTTGCAAGATCGCCCGTTGGCGCTGAGCATTATCTTGTGGGGTCTGACCGTTTTAGGTGTTTTGATCATCTTTCCGTCGTAACTGCCGTGTATACCTTCGTCAAATTTGGCGGCTCGGTCATTACCGATAAGACTGGGCGTGAAGCGGCTGATGTGCCCGTGATCGAGGCGCTGGCTGGCGCAGTGGCGGCGGCGCGCGCTGCCGATCCGGCGCTGGCGTTAGTGCTTGGCCATGGCAGCGGCTCGTTTGGCCACCACTACGCGGCACGCTACGGCGTCCATCGTGGCACCCCGCTCGATGCTGATCATACCGGCTTTGCCCTTACGGCTGCCGCGGCACTGCGCCTTAACCGGATCGTGGTTGACGCCTTGCTCGCTGCTGGCGTGCCGGCGGTCAGCTTGCAACCGTCAGCTTCGCTGCGCAGCGCCAATGGCCAGATTACCGATTGGGAAACCACGACCATCAGCGAGGCGCTTAAGCGCCGGTTGGTACCGGTCATTCACGGCGATGTCGCCTTTGATACGGTTCAAGGCACCGCTATCATCTCTACTGAAGCGCTCCTGAGCTTTCTGGCGCTGCGCAGCCCGCTGCAACCGCGCCGGATCGTGCTGGTCGGCGAGGCGGCGGTCTATACCGCCGATCCGCACCGTGACCCGTCGGCCCAGCCGATTCCGTTGATCAGTCGCGCCAATATTGGGCAGGTGTTGTCTGGCGCCGGCGAATCGCGCGCCGCCGATGTCACCGGCGGCATGCGGAGCAAGCTTGAGTTGATGTGGCGTTTGGTCGAAACGGTGCCCGGCCTAGAAGTCTATCTCATCGGGCCGCAACCGGCTTTGTTGACCGCGGCATTGCTTGGTCAACCGCTCGCCAGTGGCACATGTATCCGGCAATGACGACGCCTGAACACCAGATTCGCCAACGCCATAGGGCATGGCAACGCCTTGAGGAGCTGATCACCCGCGCTCACGGCGGGATCGGCCAATTACCGGCGGACGAATTGCGCGAGCTGGGCCAACTGTACCGGCAAGTCTGCACCGATCTCGCCATTGCTCGCCGCGATTATCCCGATCATACCCTTACCCACTATCTCAACCAGCTCGTGACTCGCGCTCACGGGGTGATCTACCGCTACAGCGCCGCCGAACCCAATCGGGTGATTACGTTCTTCCGCTACACCTTGCCGCACACCTTCCGCGCCACGTGGCCGATGACGTTGACCGCGGCGCTGGTGTTTCTGTTACCGGCTATCGCCTCATTTATTGCCGCCTTTCGCGATCCCGCCTTGGGTGAGGCCTTCGTGCCCGGCGTTGATTTCATCGTCAATCAGATTCGTAACGGTGAAGAGTGGTGGTTGCGGATCAATGAAGGCCCTGCCGCCGCTTCAGCCGAGATTATGACCAACAATATCACCGTGGCGATCAGAGCGTTTGCCGGCGGGGTCACATTAGGACTGTACACCTTGTACGTGTTGCTCATGAACGGTTTGTTGTTGGGCACGGTTGCCGGCATTGCCCAACGCTTCGATTTTGCCGCCAACCTCTGGGGCTTTGTCGCCGCGCATGCCACACTCGAATTCAGCGCCATTTTTATCGCCGGCGGCGCCGGCCTCCAACTCGGTTGGGCGATACTCCGGCCCGGCACCCTGAGCCGGCGCGGCGCCTTAGTCGTAGCTGCCCGGCGCGCCGTGGTGTTACTGATCGGTTGCGCCTTGATCTTAGTCGTCGCCGGTCTGATCGAAGCCTTTATTTCACCCACCACCCTCCCTCTGGCCCTGAAACTGTTCGTCTCGATCAGCTCAGGCGTCCTCCTCTACGCATACCTGCTGCTCAGCGGGCAAGAGAAGGAATAGGGCAGCAACGCGCCAAGATGGTGATCAGAGGGTACACGTCATTCACCACCGCCTACCGGTCGCCGCACGAGCCGGATCGATTCTACGATCACCGTTCCGCCATCACCGGCGCTGACCGGATCGAAGCGCAACCCACCCACGAGATCAAGTCGATCAGCCAAAGCGGAGACATCAAGCCGGTAAGTAGCTACCGTATTCCCCTGCGTGATAGTAAAGCGGATCGAATACGCTTCGCTGGTCTGGCCAGCCGGATCAAGGAGAAAGAGTTGGGCATCGCGCGCATTGGTTGTCGTTGCCAAGCGTACCTCTATCGCCGCTACATCAGCCAGCGAGAACAGCAATGGCGGACTGATCAGCGCCGGATCGAAGGCCGGAGTCAGTTGCCAACCGGCAGCGGTCATTGCCTCGGCTACCACGCCAGTAGCGCGCCAACCCCAACGTCCGGCGCGAAAATCCCAGCCTTCCGTCCACAATAACGCATTCGCGCGCGGGATCATGCGATACGACGGCAAATCAGCGGCCAACGCCACCGGTCGCAACATGGCCTGCAGCGGGGCGTAGCAGGCTGCTACCTGCTCGGCGGTCAAGCCAAACCGCTCAGCCGGGGTTGGCGGTTGGCCGGGTGGGGCAGGCGCCGGACGCTGCGCTTCCTCGGCAATCAGCACCGCATAGCCGCTGGCTAAGGCGGTCTCGATCCGTTGTTGGATCAGGGCGCACGCCGCCGGCCAATCGCCGCCGCTCGCCGTCATCGCCTGATTAAGGCCATAGACGGTATCACGCCCCCAGTAATGCGGGAGATAGAGTTCGAGCACGCCATCGGGCACAATAATCAGATCGCCGGGTTGGCTCAACTCAGCGAGCGCCGCGGCAATCCGGCGTTGCAAATCGCGGTTGGCATCACCCCGTTCCACGATCGCCGGCAGATTGAGCGCCAGCAGCGCCACTGCCAGCGCAATCCCGGCCACACCTGCCAGTCCTGCGCGCCAACGATCGAGCGGATGGCGCGCAGCTAACGCTGCACTGAGCAGCACCGCCAGCGGCGGCAGGCTAGCGATCCAGAACTCGATATTATCCGGTTCCCACCAGAGGAAGAACAGGCCATACACCAGCAGCCAGCTCAGCAATCCGGCCAGTAACGAGCGCGGCAACCGGGCAATCCCACGCCACCCCGCCAGCAGCAGCACGCAGGCCAGCCCGCCTACGATCGCACCGCCGTTCATGGCAAGCGTCTCACTCCAACCCTTGCCCAAACCGGCCAACTTCGCGCCATCAATCGCGCCCCCCCAGAACCCGGTGCGGGCATAACCGGTCAACCATGCCCACACCTCCTCCCAACGGCGCATCCCGCTCACGCCGAGCGCCACCCCCAGATACGCGCCACCCACGATGAACCCTAGCGGCAGCAGATAGGCCATCGTCAAACGCAGGCGGTCACGATGACTGCTCACTGCCAACCCAAGCGTCACCAGCGCCGGAACCGTTAATAAGGCATTGGTCTGATGGCCCAGCACCGCCACGCCGTGTACTACCCCCAACCAAAAGGCCGTCTGCCAGCGTGGCCGGCGCGCAATAGCGGCCAGCAGCCACAGCGCAGCGATCAGGGCAACTGCAGCAAGGGTATAGACCTCTACCTCAACGGCGTAATACCAATAGGCATAACTCCAGCCAACGCTCAGCGCCGCCGCCAGAGCGGCCATCATCGAGCCAGTCACAGCGCGTCCCAGCAAAAAGATCAACACCACACCGGCTGCACCGGCGAGAGCATTCACCGCTTGCAGCCACAACTCGGCGCTACCCTGCCAACCCAAGCCGGTTGCCAACCAGCGGATAAAGGCCCCCAGCGGGCCGTAGAGAAGGTGATGGGGATGAAACAACTCTGGCCATGGCTTACGATCCACATCAAGGATATACGAGAGGGCATCGTAAGTATGCACCTTGGTTAATGTGAGCAGATAGAGGGCAACAAAAACGACGCCGAGCAGCGGCGCCAGCCAGCGCGAATACGTTTGGGAATCGTTCATTGGCGACGTTCAAGAGAGCTAATTTCGCTATACCAGCAGCCGATCATCACGAGCAAAGCCACGATTTGGAATATGCAGAGTGCGGCAGTTGTACTGCCGCACTCCATTAACGAGAGAGGCCAGTCCAAACAAGCAGGGTCATATTCGCCGGCACAGCATTGGTCGTCAAGACACCCAACCTGTGCTACAGAACCCTCATTCTGCCGGCTGCACCACAATCTGATCACCGATAGCGGTTTGGGTGGCGGCAATCACCCCAGCCGGCAGCTCAAGCACATAGCGCGCGCGGCGGTGGCCAGCGTAAAGCCGCCATGGCGGCAGTGACGGGTAGAGTGCGACCACCTGCCCCTGCCGATCAACAAAGATAGCATCGATCGGAAACCGCATAAAGAGCATATGAATGCTGCTGCACGGCTCAATCAACAATCCGCTGCCTTCTGGCAATGCTGATCGCCCAAGCAAGCCACGGCCACGGCTCAAAAAGGTACGCGCCACCTCGCATTGACGAGCGAGGATAGCGCGCCGGGTTTGATTAACAACTTGTACCATCTTAGCTAATTACCCATACCGCTATTCATCACCCCTAATGCCGACATAATCCGCGGCACTGCCGGGCCAAGGATGACGACAAAGAGCGCAGGGAAGATCAAGAAGACCATCGGGATCAACATCTTCACCGGCGCCTTCTGGGCCGCCTCTTCTGCGCGCTGGCGCCGGCGCACACGCAACTGATCAGACTGGATGCGTAGAATCTTCGACATTGACACACCCAACTGATCAGCCTGTATCACCGCTGAAACGAAGGTCTGCACATCATCAACGCCGGTGCGGGCGGCCAGATCGCGCAGCGCTTCGCGGCGGGTGCGGCCAAGACGAATATCTTGCAACACGCGCTGGAATTCGCGCGACAATTCGTTATCCCACTTCTGCGCCACCCGCTGCAAGGCCAAATCGAAGGCCAATCCCGCTTCAACGCTGATACACAGCAGGTCGAGCGCATCGGGCAACGCCTTCAGAATATTCTTCTTGCGCTCTTTAATCTTCCGATCGAGCCAAATCCCGGGCAAGATATACCCAATCGCCGCTGCGATCAGCGTCCCCATCAAAGCTTGCATAAACGGCATGCGGCCAATCACCAATAGCCCAATCAACACCATCAACACAATTGCCAACGCCATGCGCAAGCCGATGAACATATTGGGCGAGATATTACCGGGATTACCAGCCAATTGCAGATTCATCCGCAACCGTTCCTGATTCTGCTTGAGGCCAAACCGGCCTAGCGTATTCAGCAGGGCACGAAACATCGGGATGAGCACCCGTTCGCGGAACGGCTGCTGCAACTCAAGCTCTTCGAGCGACAACGACACATCGGTATATTGATCGAGCCGCTCGCTAATCGCCCGCGACTGGTTCATCTGGCGAACTGCAACGATGATCAGCGCAGCTCCGACCAATACGATCCCGCCAATAATCAAGATATCGATCATTGCTGCACCTCACACTTCGATATCGATAATTTTCTGGATGGCAAAATAACCCATGATAATCATAAAAATTGACGTCACCGGCATGCAGCACCAAGCTTCCGGCGGCATGCCAAACGTGAACAGGGGGGCCATATAATTAGGATTAACGACCGTAATAAACATCGCCAATCCAATCGGCAGACCGGTAATAATCCACGACGAAATCCGGCCTTGCGCCGTGAGTGTGGAGATCTCGCCCTTAATACGCACTCGTTCACGGATCGTATGGCCGATAGTATCAAGCACTTGAGCCAGATTACCGCCAACCTCCATCTGAATACTAACCGCGGTAATCAAGAGATCGAGGTCATCAGAGGGAACGCGCCTGAGCAGGTTTTGCAGCGCCTCTTCGGTTGAGCGACCGAGACCAACTTCTTGCACCACCCGGCGAAACTCGGTCGAAGCGGGGGCGGGCGCCTCACGCGAGACCATATCGAGCGTCTGCAAGAAGCTATAGCCGCCGCGCAGCGCATTAGCCATCATCGTAATGACATCACCCAACTGATTGTTGAAGGCCTTCACCCGTTGTTTGGCGCGAAAACTCACATACAGGTTGGGCAGAAAGGAAAAAACGATCGCAAACACGAGAGCTGCCGCCACTTGGGCAAGAAAATTAGCCCGGCCCAATATCATGCCAAACACCACACCGAGCAGCGCCGCTCCTAGCTTCAGGCCAATAAACTCAGCCACGGTGAGTTTCAGATCAGCCCGCGCCAGCTCGTTCTTGATCGAGCTGCCTTGCTTACTCCGTGAAACAACGGCATCAATCCGCTCGATCGCTTGGCGCGTGACAGGCTCATTAGGCCGTTCTTGCGCTTTGCCGCCGGCATACGTCTCAAGGCGCTGCGCCACATCAACCGTGGCCGACTGCCGCATCAACGCCACCACCACGGCCAGCAGCACGATCAGCAAGAAACCTAATATACCTAACGTAACCGGCATCATCTCCGGTGATAACAAGACATCCATAGGATCGACGCCTCCCTCTAGCGCCGGCGGTGGGCGGTATGCTTAGAAGCTGAAACGCTCCGACGAACCAAAGATGGTTGGCGGTAAGAAGATATTGAGTGCCTCGAACTTCTCGAGGAATCGCGGTCGCACCCCAGTGGGGCGCAATTGGCCCACAATCTTGCCCTTCTCATCAATACCGGTCTGTTCAAAGACGAAAATATCCTGCAAGACGACCACGTCGCCTTCCATACCAGCGACTTCGGTGATTTGGGTCACTTTGCGCGAACCATCTTTCAGCCGCGACTGCTGGACAAAGACGTGAATAGCGGAAGCAATTTGCTCACGAATCGCGCGTGCGGGCAGATCCATGCCTGCCATCAAACACATCGTTTCAATACGGCTGATGGCGTCGCGAGGCGTATTGGCGTGGATTGTCGTCATTGAGCCATCGTGACCGGTATTCATCGCTTGCAACATATCGAGCGTTTCGCCGCCGCGGCACTCACCGACGATAATCCGTTCGGGGCGCATACGGAGACAGTTAATCACCAGATCGCGGATCGTAATCTCACCTTTGCCTTCCACGTTCGGCGGACGTGATTCAAGGGTCACAACGTGATCTTGGCGCAGTTGCAACTCGGCAGCGTTTTCGACGGTAATAATGCGCTCGTCTTCGGGAATGAACGACGATAGCACATTGAGCAACGTCGTCTTGCCTGAACCGGTACCACCGGCCACCACAATATTCAGACGCGCTTTGACGCATGCTGCCAGAAAATCAGCCATATCTTGCGACATCGAGCCAAAGCGCACCAAATCTTGCACCGTTAGCTTATCTTTGCGGAACTTGCGGATCGTGATTGTTGGCCCATTCAACGCCAAGGGGCGGATCACCACATTCACACGCGACCCATCTTTGAGGCGGGCATCGACCATTGGCGACGACTCATCGACACGCCGGCCCAGCGGCGCGACGATCCGATCGATAATCCGCATCACGTGGTCATCATCGGCGAAGGTAATATCGGTCTTGATCAACTTGCCCTTCTTTTCGATGTAGACCTGTTTCGGGCCGTTGACCATAATCTCACTGACATCTTCATCGGCCAGCAACGGCTCGATCGGCCCCAAACCGATGATATCAGCTGTAATGCTCTCAAACAGGCGCTGGCGCTCGGCACGTGACAATACGATACTCTCGCTATCGAGAATCGCGTTAAAGATCTCTTCGACCTGCTTGCGCACCTTGGCCGGATTGTTGAGATCCATTTGCGGATTCAACTCGTTAATGAGGCGATCCTGCACGCGAGCACGCAGCTCACGGAACGTCTCATCCGTGCTTGGCGCACCAACCGCCGGCAACCGGCCGGTTGTTTCAGGCCGGATCGGCGCACGCGACGCCGCCGGTTCGACCGGTGTAGGGACGTTCCCACCAATTCGCTTCAGCAACGACATCGCGCTCACCTCCCTTATCGGTACCACAAACACCGGTCAATGCTACGCGCATTAGCGACGGGGAATCAGACCGCCGAACAAACTGCGCGACTTCACACTACTCTCGGCTGTCGCCTCTTTGTTCGCTTTCGCGACCAATTCTCGCGCCAGATTCATGATATCTTTCGCCACTTGATGGTTCGGTTTCGCCATCACGATTGGCGTCCCCTGATTGATCGCCAGCGTCATTTCCTGCGCTGCATCGCCAATCTGCAATGCCAACTTGCGTTGCAAGTGTTTTTCTACCTCATCAGCCCGAATCCCGGTGCGATTGGTCGCCTTGTTCAAGACCAACATCACCTTCTCAGCAGGATAACTTAGCAGATCAGCCACTTCAAGGAAGAGCTTGACATTGCGGATGCAGTGCATCTCGAGCGTCATCAGAGTCACGATACGCTGGGCCAAATCAAGCGCGGCCAGTGAGCGATCTTGAAATGAGGCTGGCGTATCAACCACGACATAATCGTACTCTTGTCGCAACACCTCAAGAATGGCGCGGATATGGTCAGCCGTCACCATCTCGCCGCGTTGCGGATCGGGCGGGGCCAGCAGCACCTTTATTTGGGTGGGATGGGTCGCCATCACATCGTTGAGCAGATCGCGATCGAGCCCTTCGATCCGCGACGCGACATCAACAATCGTCTTATCGGCGCGCAGATTGAGAATAACGCTCAGATCGCCAAAGATCACGTTCCCGTCAACGAGAGCAACCTTCTTATTCGTTTGCTGCCGGATCGCGATCGCCAAATTAGCGGCAATCGACGAAACGCCTACCCCGCCTTTCGGGCTAAACACGGCAAAGATCTGGCCCTCAACCGAAGGTTTCCCGTCCGCTGCCACGCCAGCCGCTGCACCACCGGCAACTGCCACCACTGGACGCATCGCCGCCAGTTTGGCAACATGCCGGATGGAACGGTAGAGGTCATCGGCGCTAATCGGCTTGATCAGAAACTCGCGTGCGCCGGCCAACATCGCCCGCCGAATATAATCGGTCTCGCCCTGCACGCTCATGATGATGACTTGGATGCCCGGATCTTGAGTCAGGATCGCCTCGGTAGCGGCAATCCCATCCATATCGGGCATATTAATATCCATCAAAATGACCTGCGGGCGATATTGGCGAGCAAACGCAATCGCTTCGCGCCCATTGCTCGCTTTCGCAACAACTTCGATATCTTTTTCAAAGAAGAGCAACTTCTCGAGCTGATCGCGCGTGTCAATAACATCATCAACGATCATGACTCGAATCTTGTCGGCTTCACTCATGCCTTAGCTCCTCAGACCTCGTACTATTGGTAGTTGCAACGGACGCGCACGCTCACGCAGAGATTTACGATAGACCATCATGCATGTTATCATTGTACTCCAGAGCCGGCACTTATGGAATAGCTCATGGGCGCGGAGTTGGCGTTGGTTGCGGCGTAAAGACTTCGGCTTCACCGTAGACGCGAGGCGGCAGCGGCTGCGGCAACGGCAAGCCAAAATCGCGCACCAACAGATCGAGCGTCACGCCGCTCGTCGTCTCAATCGCCGCATCTCCGCTGCCACGGAGGGCTAACACAATCCGCGCACCGGTCTGAGCGGCGAACTCGAGCAGCTCGATCTCTTGATCCGTCAAGGCCAGCACCACCACCCAATTTCCTTCCGTCAAGATATTCGCGCTAGTAGTAGTGCCAGCCGTCTGGTTAATCGGCTGCCCGGATGCATCAACCGCCGGGGTTCCGGCTGTTGTGGATTGGGATTGAGGGGTTGTTCCCGTCGTATCTGGAGGCGCTTCAGGCGCCGGACGCAAAATCTGCAACACTTGCGCGCGCTGGATGATGGTCTTGGTAGTAAAGAAGGTCTGGGTTTCGCCGTACTCGTAGGGACGCACCACTCGGTCAACTTCGTTGACCGTGAGCACCTGCTCGGAAGCGCTGGGGCGGATAATCTGGCGCTCGACCGCAAAAGTCGCGATCACGTCAACGAAATCGTTGATCGCCACTTGATCGGCCACACCTGACAACTTATCAACCAAGATAGGGTATGCCTTCACCTGCGCTTGGCCGGGCTCGGCAGTCGGGATCCGTTGTGCCAGACCGGGATCGCGCACATTATCACGCCGGATCGACTGGCCAGCCACGACCGGGTTGACAAGCAACTTGCCGAGGACATCATTAATGTTGCTAAATTCGTTCTTTTCGTCAAATTCGGTGACAGGCACCTGCACTACATCGAGCAGCGCCGGATCGTTGATCACGGTATTAGCATCAAGATCCACCCGCGCCTGCACCACGGACACCAACGGCACTGTCGTTGGCGTCGGCGGAATTTCCGGCGTTGTTGAGGTAGTGGTACGTCCCGCGCCTCCGCGCAAGAGCAAGAAAGCCGCCAACCCACCAATAATGACGATGAGGCCGATGAGTAGAAACAGTAATGCGCCACGCCGCATAGAAGGCAACCTTCCTGTTCAGAGCGAAGCCAGCCGGCTTCGCGCATTGCCTTGCCCATTATAGCATACGCTGGCAAGAGGGAACAGGAAGTTTGCGCCTTTTATGCGGCGAAGTAGTCTTTACACTTTATCATTGACACTGTAAATACTACGACGAATAATCGTTTTCTCCATCGAGAAAGCGCGCAATTGCATGATAGCACGCCGCCGGTTCTTCAACCATCGGCACATGACCGCAATCAGGAATGAAATAGACCTTCGCATCCGGTAAGTAACGGCTGAGCGATTTGACATTGATTGGTGGAAAGACCGGATCATAGCGCCCGCTGACTAACAACACCGGCGGCAATGGCCGTTGCACGGCGCGCTTGAGTTGGGGATGGCCCATGATCGCCGCCGCTTCCATGGCGACCAGCGGATCCATCGCGACGAGATCGGCAATGCCTTGCGCTAACAATGAACTATCGAGCGGGCGACGCACCATCGGGCGAGCCAGTAGATCAGGCGTGGGCGGCATCGTCCACCACGCTTGCCGCCATTGCTGGCTCACCCCCCACCACGGCCGCCACCAGATCAGCCACGGTCGCCAGTACGCCGCCGCTACTTGCCACTGCGCCCCAGCAATCGTGACCAGACTATCCTCGTACAGATTGGCGCTGAAACCAAAGCTGATCAGCCCTAATCGCTCGACCCGTTCGCAGGCGAAATCGGCAACAGCCAACGCTATCGCTGCGCCAAGTGAATGGCCTACCAGCGCAAACCGGTCAATATCGAGCGCATCGGCAACCGCTAGCACCGCGCGCGCATACGATGCCAGCGTCACCGGTTCGTCCGGCGCTGGCGAAGCTCCACATCCGGGGAGATCGATCGCAATCAACCGCCGGTTGGGCAAAAAGGCCGGTGCAGCTTGCCAATAGCGGCTCGAACCGCCCCATCCATGCAAAAAGATCAGGGGGCGTCCCTGACCAGAAACCCGAAACGCGACCGGGCCAAGCGGACTTTCAATTTCCCAGAGTGTCGGCGACGTTGACATGGCAAACCTCCTCTGTTCGCTACATCCACTATAATCCCAAGCAGTTACAGAATGTTGTCAATTCATGCAATAGCGGCTGACAAATATGTCAAATATGTGATGAGGGAGGGGTGCGTGGCGAGTGAGATCATTGCGGAATTGATCGCAGATCTTGCATCGCTGCCAGCGCCCACCCATACCGTCAACATGTATGGGTGGGAGGCAGACGACGATGAGCAACGGTACGGCAATGCGATCAGGCGAGCGAATCTCGAATTAGCATTACGCTTAGCGTATGAACGCGGCCCTGATCTGATGCTGATCGGCGAAGCCCCCGGCTACAACGGCGCGCGCCGCACTGGGGTACCTTTTACTAGCGAACAGATATTGCTCACTGGCGTTGACCCTCCCGGCCAGTTTGGTACGGCGCGCGGCTTCCGGCTGGCAACGAACGATGGACGAATTTCACGGGAACAGACTGCGACGATCGTGTATCGTGAACTCGCGGCGCTTAACCGCTTTGCGGTTGGCTGGAACGCCTTCCCGCTCCACCCGCACCAACCCGGCAATCCGCAGAGCAACCGCACCCCACGCCAGAGCGAGCTGGCGCTCGGTTTGCCGTTGTTGGCCCGCGCCTGCGCGCTCTTCGCCGGCTGCCCGGTGGTGGCTATGGGGCGGATCGCGAGCCAAGCGTTGGCGCAGCTTGGGATTGCGCATTATGCCGTGCGCCATCCGGCCCAAGGCGGCGCGCGCCAGTTTGCCGAGGGGTTGCGGAGCGTCTTGAAACGATAAGGCGCAGAGGGGGCAGAGGGCGCAGTAGAGCCGGACGGCTGTCCGGCTCGTAAAGACGCAGCGGGCGCAAAGGGTTTGGATGTTCAGCGAAAGGGTGCTTAGGAGGCTGGAATCCGAATGTGTTACGCCTTCATATCTTGGTTTGAAACGTATTGTCATTCAGTTCTTTGCGTCTTGGCGCACCTGCGCGCCTTGGCGTTCAGATTCTCTGCGCCTTTGCTCCCTTCGCGTCTCTACGTTCCAGATTTGCTATAATGCAGGCAGATGTAATTACTTGACTACGAAATGGTTTCTTATGCACCGATTATCCCTGCTCTTGCTAGCGGCAATGCTTTTGGCGGCGTGCGGCCTGCCGGCGGCTACGCCACCCACCCCCGCCGAGACGCCAACTCCCCCTGCCACCCCAACCAATACCCGCCCGCCAACGCCAACCCGTGACCCGCGGTTGCCGACCCTGCCGCCCCGCATTACCCCCGGCCCTACTGCGACGCCGTTCCCGCTCTCAGCCGGCTGGTGGGACGGCGCGGTCTGCTATGAGATTTTTGTGCGCTCGTTTTACGATAGCGACGGCGATGGGATCGGCGATCTGAATGGAATTATCGAAAAGCTGGATTATTTGAACGATGGCGACCCGACGACAACCACCGATCTCGGCATCAACTGCATCTGGCTGATGCCGGTGGCCGAGGCCGCCAGCTATCACGGTTACGATACGATTGATTACTACACCGTCGAAAAAGATTACGGCACCAACGAGGATTTTAAGCGGCTAGTAGCCGAAGCCGAGAAACGCGGGATCAAGATTATCATCGATCTGGTGCTGAACCACACCAGCACCCAACACCCGTGGTTCCAAGAGGCGTTGCGCGACCCCAATTCTCCCTACCGCGACTGGTACCTCTGGTCGGCGATTGATCCCGGCTACCGCGGCCCGTTCGGCAACAACGTCGTCTGGCACAAATCGCCGATCCGTGACGAGTACTACTACGGCGTCTTTTGGGGCGGGATGCCTGATCTTAACTTCCGCAATCCGGCGGTGACGGCGGAAGCCTACAAGATCGCCCGTTTCTGGGTGGAAGAGATGGGCGTGGCCGGCTTCCGACTCGACGCGATCAAGCATCTGATCGAGTACTATACCCTGCAAGAAGACACTGCCGAGACGTTTGAATGGCTACGCGAGTTTCGCCGCTTCCTCGATCGCGAGCTGCCGGGCACGTTCACCATCGGCGAAGTCTACAACGGCAACCCGCGCACCCTCGCGCCGTATTACCCTGACCAGCTCGACTACTATTTCGAGTTTGAAGTCGCCAAGCAGATCGTTGGCGCGGCTAATACTGGGTTGGCGCGGCTGTTGATGCAAGCCGCCCAAGACGCCTACACCAAACTGCCGTACCAACGGTGGGCGCCGTTTTTGACCAATCACGACCAAAACCGGGTCATGTCGGTGCTGGGCAACGACTTTACAAAGGCGAAGCTGGCGGCGCTGGCACTATTGACGATGCCGGGATTGCCGTTTATCTATTATGGGGAAGAGATCGGGATGCTCGGCGTCAAACCCGATGAGCGCATCCGCACGCCAATGCAATGGACGAAAGAGGAGTTTGGCGGCTTCACCAGCGGCTTCCCGTGGCAAATGCCGCAGCTCGATTACCCATCAAAAAATGTGATGCTGCAAGACGAAGACCCGGATTCGTTGCTCAATACGTACCGGCAACTGATTCACTTGCACATCAACACCCCGGCGCTGGCCACCGGCGACTTTATCCCGTTGCAGGCTAAAGGCGACGACATTGCCGCCTACATCCGGCGCAGCGGTGATGATATAGTCATGGTGATCATCAATTTCGATGCCATTCCAACCGAACCGTTCCCGCCCTCGTTGAGCGGGAGCGATTTGCCGGACGGAACGTACCAGCTTGTGTCGCTCTACGGCACACCGCCGGCCCCGCCGGCGCCGTTAACCATTAGCAATGGCGCGATTGTCGAATACCAACCGTTCACCGAAATCCCGGCCCAGACCGGATATATCTTGAAGGTGGAACGTTAATGTTACGGAGAGTGACTGCCACCCGTTATGTTGCGCCGCTGCGCGAAGGCGGCTCGCTGCCGGCGATTGTTGAAGCTGATGATGACGGCCTGTACGTGGTCAAGTTTCGCGGCGCGGGGCAGGGGCCAAAGGTGCTGGTCGCCGAGCTGATTTGCGGCGAACTGGCCCGCGCGCTCGGCTTGCCGGCGCCGGAACTGGTGCTGATCGAGGTTGATCCGGCGCTGGGGCGCAACGAACCCGACGGCGAAATACAAGATTTGGTGACGGCCAGCGCCGGGTTGAATCTGGCGGTTGACTTCTTGCCCGGCGCGCTGGCCTTCGATCCCGTTGCTACTCGCACCCTTGACCGCGAATTAGCCTCGTTGATCGTCTGGTTTGATGCTTTTATCACCAACGTCGATCGGACGCCGCGCAACACCAATTTGCTCTGGTGGCACCGGCGGCTGTTTCTGATTGACCACGGCGCGGCGTTGTACATGCATTACACGTGGCACGATTATCAAAACCGGGCGCGCGCGCCGTTCAGCCAGATCCGCGAGCACGTGCTGTTGCCGGCGGCAACTGAATTGGCGACAGTTGACGAAGCGCTGGCGCGGCAGATTACCCGCGACCTGTTGTGGGAGATTGTGGCGAAGGTGCCGGATGAATGGCTCGCCGATCCGCGCTTCCCCTCGGTTGAAGCGCATCGGGCAGCGTATGTCGAATACCTCAGTCTGCGGCTAGCAGCGCCGCGCGCATTCGTACAGGAGGCTATCGATGCCCGCGAGCGCCTTTGAGTATGCTCTGTTGCGGTTGGTGCCACGTGTCGAGCGGGGCGAACAGATCAACATCGGAGTGGTGTTGCTCTGCCGGCAACAACGCTTTCTCGGCATGCGCGTGCAACTCGACGAGGGGCGCATTGCCGCGCTCTGGCCCGATCTCGATCTTGAGCCGGTGCGCGAGCAATTAGCCGCCTTTGAGTTAGTCTGCGCCGGAGGCAGGGCGGCGGGGCCGATTGGGGAACTGCCGATCTACGAGCGATTTCGCTGGCTCACGGCGACGCGCAGCACCATTATCCAGCCCTCAGCGGTGCATTGCGGGTTGTGCGAGCAAGCGCCGGCGACGCTTGAGCACATCTTTGCCGAGATGGTGCTAGTGCCAAGCGATGTGATAGCGCAGCATAGCCAGCAAGAGACGCAACAAGAGATTGGCAACTAGGGCGGGAAGCAATGGGCGCGCGATCGGTTCACAACTCGACGCGCACCCGCTCGACCATAGCTTGGAGCGCAAACCGGGCCTTGCCCAGATTGGCAATCTCGCTGAGCACGCCGAGCACACCGTAATAGCCGGGCATAATCTGGGTCGCTAACATCAGCAGGGCATCGGTTTCGATCACCAGATCGCGCACATAACCGGCGCCAATCCGGTCAGCCGCCGCGGTTGCCCGCGAGGTCAGTTCGGCTAATTCGAGTTCGGCCAGCTCGATATCAAGGTCGAGTTCAACGGCGGCGGGATGGTAGGCCATCGCCACGCTAAGGCCATCGGTGCCGACGATGCCGGCAAATTGGGCGCCTTTAACGCTGGCGATCGTTTCGTTGAGGATCGTGGTGACGTTCATGGCATTGTTATTAGGTTATTGCGAAGCGATTGCATAGTTGCGGTTGTTTCATCGGTTGGACTTACTGCTGCGAGTGATTTCATCCGTTATCGCGGGGGATTGCTTCGCCGCGCGGGGGCAGCGCAGCGCTCTGCCCCTACGCGCGGCTCGCAATGACATTAGGTCACCGCTTGTCATGGCGAGGGGGCGCAACCCCACTTACCGCTTGTCATGGCGAGGGGGCAGTCCCACTCACCACTTGTCATTGCGAGGGGGCGCAGCCCCCGAAGCAATCTCCTCCTTTAGCGCGAGCAACGGCTGTCTACCTACGGCCCAACCGGCAGCACGAACGGTTGCAACCCTCGCAGCCTGCTCCCCCTTACGCACAACCAATCCCGACCAGCGCATACCTCCCGTACACGCGGGGGATTGCTTCGCCGCGCGGGGGCAGCGCAGCGCTCTGCCCCTACGCGCGGCGAAGCAATGACATCGGGCAGCGCACCCCGATTGCCCTACAACTCCCGCCGGCCCTCAAGCGCCGAACCAAGCGTTTCGGGATCGGCCCATTCGAGATCACCGCCGGTAGGCAGGCCACGAGCCGGGCGCGTGACCCGCACGCCGAGCGGGGCTAGATCGCGCAACAGCAAGAAAGCGGTCGCTTCACCCTCGGTATTGGGATTGGTGGCGAGAATCACTTCGTTGACCGGCTCGCTGCGCACGCGGGCCAGCAGCTCATCAATCTTGAGATCCTCGCGGTAGATGCCCTCAAGCGGAGCGATATGGCCGTGCAAGACGTGGTACAGACCACGATAAGCGCCGGTGCGCTCGATCGCCAGCACATCGAGCGGCTCTTCGACCACGCAAATCTTGGTCTGATCACGGCTGGGATCGCGACAAATCGGGCACAGATCGCCAACCGTTATGTTGAAGCAGCGCCGGCAATACCCCACCTGCTCTTTGACATCGAGGATGGCCTGCGCCAGCGCCTGCGCCTGCTTCGGCTCAGCGCGCAGCAGGAAAAAAGTCAAGCGCGAGGCAGTCTTGGGGCCAATGCCGGGCAGTTTGGCAAACTCCTCGATCAAGCGCGCGACCGGCGCAGCGATCAACGTTTGTTCTGGATGAACGGCCATACCTTCCCCGCAACGGCTTAGAACAGCCCCTTGAGACCGCCGGTAAGCGGCTGCATCCGCTCTTCGGCCAACTGCTGGGCTTTGCGCGAAGCGTCGTTAATGGCAACGAGCAGTAGGTCTTGCAACATGTCAACATCATTCGGATCAACAACTTCTGGCGAAATCGTGATTGACTGCACCTCGCGGTGGCCATTCATCTTCACCGTAATCATGCCGCCGCCGGCAGTGCCCTCAACAATGGTGGCGGCCAATTCTTCCTGCACCTTCTGCATCTGGCGCTGCATCTGCTGGGCCATCTGCATCAGTTGGCGTTGATTCATGGAAGCTGCTCCTTTCACGCACTGGTAGAGAGGTTTACATTTGGGTTTGGAGTGCGGCAGTTTGACTGCCACACTCCATATTGTCACGCTGGAACAATCGGTCACGACCCGTTAGCTGGATTTGGAATGCGGCAGTTTGACTGCCGCATTGCATACTGTCGCACTACGCTTACGGCGGGTAGCAGAATCGCACTCTCCTTCTACACAGGGTACCATACTGCGCGCCGCTTGTACAGCAATCATTCCGGTTCGAGCGGCTCAATATCCACGATCTGGGCATCGAAGATATTCAGGGCAGCGCGCACCAATTCATCTTTGCGCGCCTCGCGGATCTTACCGCGCAGATCGGTGGGTTCGACCGATTTTTCTTCAATCGTGCAGCGGACGGCGTAGACCTTACCTAACCGGCGGCGCAGCACCTCTTCAATGATCGCCCGATTTTTCGGCTCTTCCAGCCGCTCTTTATGAAATGAAGACGATACCAGCAAAACGATGGTATTCCCTTCGACATCGTAAGGGCGGGCGCTATTGAGCAACGCCTGCACGGTCGGGCTGCGCGGGCGGACATCGCGCTTAAAGTCTTCCCACGTCGCTTCGAGCTGTTCGAGCAAGGACAGCTCGGCATCAGCAGCGCGAGCGACTGCCGGATCCGCCGGCGGGCGGGCCTGTTGAGCCGCGGCCCACGCTGCCGGCGGCGGAGGCGGCGGGTCGGCGACAGGAGCAGGAGCAGACGCCGATGGTTCAGGCGGCAGTGATGGCGTAACTAGTGACGGATCGGCAGGGGCCGGTACAACTGGTTGCGGGCGCGGCGGTTCAGCCGGCACAACTGGTTGCGGGCGCGGCGGTTCAGCCGGCACAACTGGTTGCGGGCGCGGCGCGACGGCTGGCGCTGCCGGCTGAGGCCGGGCCGGTTGCGGGCGCGGCGCTACCGGTTGGGCCACGGGAGCAGGAGCAAGCAATGCTTCGACTACTGCCACTTCAAGCGGCAGATGGCCATAGGGTGTCGTGCGCAACTGGTAATCGAGATTGCTAAACAGCTTCACCCACTGCACGAGCGCCGCCATCTCGGCCTGCTGCGCCCACTGCGCTAGTTGCGCCGCCTCATCGTCGCCGAGGTCGAGCAGCGTGCGATCGCCGGTCGCCTTAAGCAACATCACCGCGCGCAGCCGTTCCACCAGATCGCGGGCAAACTGGCGCAGATCGGCGCCCTGATTCGCCACCGCATTGACCGCGCGCAGCGCGGCGGTCAGGTCAGCGGCAAGCAAAGCCGCGATCAGAGCATCAACCTCGGCGGCAGCGGTCATACCGAGCAGACTCTGCACGTGGTGCAGAGTGATCGGCCCCTCGACGAACGAAGCCAACTGTTCGAGAATGCCGAGCGCATCGCGCATACTGCCGGTCGCAGCGCGGGCAATCGCTTCGGGAGCGCCATCGGCCAGCGCGATCCCCTCGGCGGCGGCAATCCGGCGCAAGTGGGCCGCCATCGACGTCACGCTATGGCGGACGAAGGTAAAGCGCTGGCAGCGCGACAAAATTGTCGCCGGCACCTTATGCACTTCGGTGGTGGCGAGAATAAAGAGCGCGTGATCAGGCGGCTCTTCGAGCGTCTTGAGCAGGGCATTAAACGCCGCCGTTGAAAGCATGTGGGTCTCGTCAATAATATAGACCTTCATGCGAGCGACGCTGGGGCGAAACTGCACCCGCTCGATAATCTCGCGCGCATCCTCCACGCTGGTGTGGGAAGCGGCATCCATCTCGATCACATCAACCGCACGTCCTTCGGCGATCGCCGTACACATCTCGCACGTCCCGCAGGGACGAGCGGCGGGATCGGGATGGAGACAGTTCACCGCCTTGGCCAGCAAGCGGGCCATCGTCGTCTTGCCGACGCCACGCGGGCCGGTGAAGAGATAGGCGTGACCGACCCGGTCTTCGGCAATCGCATTGCGCAGCGTCTGCACCACATGCTCTTGCCCCACCAGCTCGGCAAAGGTTTGGGAACGCCATTTGCGGTAGAGTGATTGAACTGCCATCGCGCCTTCAAGTGTCGGTTGGTTAGCAGAGGGTATTATACCAGAGGCGAGCGGACAGCATATCTCTTAGAAGCCCGCTGCGCGGGCTGAATAGCCGCGAAAAGACACAAAAGGCTCAAAAAATGGTTTGAATATCTTTGCAGCTATCCCCCAAACCCCGTTGCGCGCTCTGCGCCCTTCGCGCCTGTGCGTTTGCATCCGCTGCTACGAAGCCCGCTGCGCGGGCTGAATAGCCGCGAAAAGACACAAAAGGCACAAAACTTGAGGTTGATGGTTTGGGCGTCCTTGTAGCTATCCCCCAAACCCCGTTGCGCGCTCTGCGCCCTTCGCGCCTGTGCGTTTGCATTCGCTGCTACGAAGCCCGCTGCGCGGGCTGAATAGCCGCGAAAAGACACAAAAGGCTCAAAAAATGGTTTGAATATCTTTGCAGCTATCCCCCAAACCCCGTTGCGCGC
>JAUQOZ010000115.1:23750-35945 GCA_030550625.1 Chloroflexota bacterium
GAAAAGACACAAAAGGCTCAAAAAATGGTTTGAATATCTTTGCAGCTATCCCCCAAACCCCGTTGCGCGCTCTGCGCCCTTCGCGCCTGTGCGTTTGCATTCTCTGCGGCTTTACTCGCTGTGCGGCTTGGCGTTGCGCCCTCACCCCCCGGCCCCCTCTCCCGCCTCACGGCGAGAGAGGAGGAGCCGCCGGATTGGCGGCAACGATATTGCTACAGCGGAATGCAGTAGCACCCTCTCCCGCACTAGTGGGTTCACAGGCGGACAGCACTGCTGATCCCTAGCATACTTGATCGCCTTACGCACCAAGCACGATGGAATGGTATGATAAGGCAAACAAACACCGCAACTGCAACAGTAGACACCACCATGCAGACTGACTTTCACGATGCGCACGAGCGGCACGGTATGGAGTTTTAACGTGGCCGATGAAGACGCACCGCATGCACCGTGGGCCGTGCGGTGGAATCGGGGCTGGGCCTCGATTCAATCACTTCACGGACGTCTCAATGAAGTAGACGAGAACGAAGTGAAACACACCTTTGGCCCGCTGATCGATGGCATTAGGGCAAGCATTGACAGCGGCAACGCACAACGATATGACTGATCCGCAACGCATTCGAGAAGCGATCATCGCAGCATTGCCAGTGACAACAGTGACGGAAAGCGCCGTCCCTGAACGGCGCTTTCTGTACGTGCCGCCAGCGCATTTAAAAGCCTTACGCTTAGAAAGCCAACTCGTGATTGGCATGCGCGGTGCTGGCAAATCCTTCTGGACAGCAGCCCTCGCCGCCGCGCCGTTGCGCACCGTGATTGGTCAAACCGAACCCTATCTCACCGACACTGAGGTATCAATCGGCTTCGCTGCCGCCGCCGATGTTGACGCTTACCCTGACCGCGACATTCTGGCTGAACTGCTCAAACAGGCGGCTACTCCGTACGATATCTGGCGTGCGGTGGTTGCCCGCTGGCTGGCAAAGCTCACCGGCGAGTATGTGCCAGCAGCTCGTTGGCACGAGACGGTTGCTTGGGTGCGCCAAAACCCGGAAGCGCTGGCCCGCATCGCACAGGCGGCTGACCAGCGCCTAGCCAGCGAGCAGCGTTACGGGTTGATCGTCTTCGACGCCCTCGACCGCACCAGTACCGACTGGAACACGGTGAACCAAATCGTCTTCGACCTCTTGCGCGTGGTGTTGTGGTTGACAGAGTTTAAACGGTTGCACGCTAAAGTCTTTCTCCGCGAGGATCAATTCGATCGGTTGGATCTGAACTTTCCCGATGCGGCGAAACTCAAAGCCACAAAGGCTGAATTAAAGTGGGAACCCTGCGATCTGCATGGTCTGCTGTGGCAGCGATTCTGTAACGCTGATCACGAGCACGGCGCCGTGCTGCGCGACCTTTATGCCCGCATCACCGGCCAACCCGCCCGCCCCGAAGACGGCGTTTGGCTATTGAGCAACGACGTGAAACGTGACGAGCGCCGGCAGCGCGCACTCTTCGCCGCTTTAGCCAGCGACTGGATGGGCAAAGATAGCCGGCGAGGCGTACCCTACGTATGGGTGGTCAGTCACTTGGCCGATGGACACGGGCGCGTGTCACCGCGTTCCTTTCTGGCCGCGATTCGGGCGGCGGCGGAAGACTCGGCGCGCTATTCTGACTATCGCTACCCGCTCCATTACGAAAGCATCAAACGCGGCGTCCAACAAGCATCACAGATTCGGGTGGATGAAATAGCTGAAGATTATCCGTGGGTCACGAAACTAATGGCGCCGCTCCGCGGCCTATCCGTACCTTGCCCGATTGAGACGATCACAGCGCGCTGGCAAGAACGCTTTCCGAACGGGCCAGTTGATCTTGGTGGAAACTATTTGCCGCCACTACGAGCTGATCTCGGATGGAGCGGCATACAAGACGATTTGCGTCGCCTTGGCATTTTTGAATTCACGAGCGACAATCGCATCAACCTGCCCGACATCTACCGGATCGGGTTCGGACTGGGCCGGCGCGGCGGGGTCAAGCCGATCAAAACAGCGCCATCACCAGTGGTATAATGCCTCATACAAGTACCACCCGCCTGCGCCAGAGGATGCCCTATGCTCACCTATGAGCAATTGATTGCCCTGTTGATCGAAAGCCTCGAGCAACACCAGATCAACATCGTCCACACCCAAGAACTGCTTGACGTTCACACGTTGGGGCGCAGCCTGCACGTGACCTGTTTGCCACCGAATGCTGATAAAACCGGTGCATGGGCGCAACCGCCGTTGCGCGCCGTGGTGAGCATCCACTGGCCGGCGGAGCTGACCATTGCCTCACTGCACGGCCAACCCATCATTGATGCGCTCAACCAGATTGTCGCCGAGCGGCTGCGCACGATGCGGCGCGCAAGCCCCATGGCGTTCGACGTGACCTATTTTCTGCCGCTGAGCGATGATGAACAGCAGGCGGCGGATTTTGAGGATGCCACCGCCAACATCCTCAACCTCTTTGCGCGCTATGCTGACATCGAGGACAACTTCGAGATCAACGGCGTTCTCCGCTTAAGCAGTGAACAGGCGCCGGCACTAGCGCAATTAACCGTGACCCGGCTCTTCCCGGTGGAGCGCTTGCAGGCTGAGGCGGTGGAAGAGGTGATTGCGACTATGAGCGGCGAGCTGCGCGAGATCCTGCCGCAGCTAGCAACGGTCTTTCCGCCAACGCCAAGCGATCCTGAGCCGGGGCTTGATCCGCAGTTTTATTTGCGACCACCGACTGCCTGATGCCATTTTCGCCTTCCGTGCTGCAAGCTCTGCTCCAACCCGGCGTGAGCGAGCGCTGGCAAGCGGTGCAACGTTGGTTGCACCCCGAAATGCTGGCGCTGGCCAATCGCGCCGCTGAACGAGCGGCCACCCTCTTGCCACGGCAATGGCCGCTGTATGAATTGAGCTTCAAGGCGCGGCGCGCGATTGATCGCGGCAAGGGCCGGCGCGATCCGATCGAAGACTACTGGTTCGCGTTCGACCGGCCACCGCGGGGGGCCGGCGTCATGCTGACGGTGAGCGGGGTTGAACGCACGGTCACGGTAGGCCTGCAACTGTGGGGCATCCGGCGACCGCAACTGGCCCGGCTGTGGCGCGAAGCGCGCCCGTTGTGGGAAGAGCTGATCGACCGGATCGGCGCGGAGGGGCAGGCGCGGTTTGCCAGTCGCCGTCCGCCTGCACCGGGCATGCGCTGGATCGATCACTATCTGGCGCAACGGCAAGCCCAATACCTGTGGGCAGGCTTCGTCTATCCTTGGGACAACCTGCCGCCCGATGAGCGACTGATCGATGATCTCTGCGCATTGCTGCCGCTCAATGAAGCGTTGATGGAGCTGGCCGAGATTGAGCTGGCGAGCACCCACATCTTGCGCGAGACGCCAGAACGCTACCACGCCGGCTTGCCACAGTTCGAGCAAATTGCTGCCGCGATTCGCCGGCGCGGGATGGTGATTGATGAACGTGTTCTGGAAGCGTTCCATCTAGCAGTGCAAGCGCGGCCCCTCGTGATTCTGGCCGGGCCGAGCGGCAGCGGTAAGACGTGGCTCACCCGGCTGTACGCCGACGCGCTGATCGGGGCAGATGAAGGCCAATCCAACCCGATCTACCTGCTGGTAGCGGTGCAACCTGACTGGCACAGCGCCCGCGATCTGCTCGGCTACTACAACACGCTCACCGGTCTCTACCAGCCGACCGCATTTCTACGCCACGTGCTCAAGGCCGCCGCCGACCCAGATCAGCCCTATATCGTCTGCCTCGATGAGATGAATCTGGCCCGGCCCGAATATTATCTGGCGCCGATCCTCTCGGCGATGGAGACCGCCGAGGGGTTGATCGATCTCGGCACCCCGCTGGCCGAAACGCCGCTAGCCGGCGGCGGGGTGGTGCGCAACCCATTGCGCTGGCCGGCGAATTTACGCCTGATCGGCACCGTCAACGTCGATGAAAGCACCTTCCTGCTCAGCGACAAAGTGCTCGATCGGGCCAACCTGCTCGAACTAGGAAGCGTTGATTTCAACCGCTTCCGCGCCGTGTATCAAGGCGCGATCGACGACCAGATCTGGCAGATGCTGGCCGCGATCCAGACCCACATGGCGGCAGCAGGAAAACCAGCAGGGTATCGGGCTTTGGGTGAAACGCTGCGTTTTATCGAACAAGCCAGCGGCATGAATCCGTTCGAGGCGCTTGATATACAGATGCTCCAGCGCCTCTTGCCACGCCTGCGCGGCGACGACACCCCGCGCTTCCGGCAGGCGCTGCGCGGGTTGCATGCGCTTTGTGAGGGAAGGCTTCCGCGCAGCGCAGCCCGGCTCGAACAGATGTTAGCCCGGCTTGACCGTGAGGGGTATACAGATTTTTATGGATGATCCGGCCTCACGCCACCCGCACTGCGGCGAGACAGCGCACCGGTGACGGGACACTGCCCACCTGCTGCCACGTGCGCCCGCGATCGTCGCTGCGCCAGATCTGGCCAGTATCGGTGCCGGCCCACACCACATCAATATGGTAGGTGCTCGGCGCGAATGCGCTGAGCGCACCCTGCCATGCACCGGTCACCTCCTGCCACGTCTTACCGCCGTCCTCGCTGCGCATAACGCGCGTGCCATTAGCAACCGCGGCCAGCAACACCTCTTGTTTCCCTGACAACACCGCCAGCAAACTAACGTCTGGCAACCCCACATCGGCATTACGCCAGACCCCCATCCCCTGCACAGTCGCTACCGGCAAGCGATCACTGGCGAGAAAATTAAACAACGCCCGATCCTCGGCATCGGCCTCACGCCACTGCCGGCCACCATCATCACTGCGCAAAAACGCTTGCTTCGTGGCCACCACTAAACTCAGCGAATCGGCGGCTACCAGTGCAAACACCTGCTCACCGGCCAACGCCGTATCGGGCAACAAGCGCCAGCGGCCCGTGCCACCCGGATCACTGAAGATGTACAGACCATTATCGGCGCCAACATAAAGCACTCCAGCCTTTGCCATGCCGCCTCCTTCGCCATACTGTCACACTGGCGCATGCTGCGCACCCACTCGCGATTGTAGCATAGCATTGCATGATGCAATGTGATATGATGATAGAGTATCTCAAGCTAGAGCGCATCCCCGTTCGATGGTTCCACATAGTTGCTCACTGCCCAATCACTGCGGGATGGGATTATGTCGCTCGCACATCTACGCCATATTTGGCAGAGCGCCGATCCGGCGCCGAGCGCGCTGCGATTAGCGTTTTGGTACACGATCATTGCCGGAACATGGATTGCCTTCTCTGACCGGCTCCTCGCGTTTATTGTCAGCGATATAGAGAGCTTGACCGGCTGGCAGACGGCTAAAGGCTGGTTATTTGTGCTGGCAATGGCCGGTTGGCTGGGATGGGAACGGTGGCGCACGCTCAAACAATACCAGCGCATCAATAATGAATTGCGCGCCCTGAATGAGTCGCTCGAACAACGCATCGCCGAACATACCGCGCCATTGCAGGCTGCGAATGCCGAATTGAGCCAGATTAATCAAGAGCTTGAATCCTTTACCGCGACTATCTCGCACGACCTCAAAGCGCCGCTGCGCGTTATTGAAGGCTATAGCCAACTCCTCTTGCGCTTTCATGCTCAACGGCTCGACGATGACGGCAAACAATGCCTGAACAGCATTCGCACGGCAACAACCCAAATGAACCAGCTTATTGATGATTTACTTGCCTATACCCACATTGAGCGCAAAGTGCTTGAATATGCCGAGATTAACCTTGAATCCATCATCGAAGAGATTTTGGCCGTTCACGCTGATCAAATCGAGACCCGCGGCGTCACCGTCGAGCAGGATATTCGCTGTCCGGTGATGCGCGGCGACGAGATCGGTATCACCTTAGCGCTACGCAACCTAATCGACAACGCGCTAAAATTTACAGCCCATGTCCCTCAACCACGGCTGGCAATTGGCGCAGAAGCCGTGGGTGAGACAGTACGATTATGGGTCAAAGATAACGGGATCGGGTTTGACATGCGCCATCACGAGCGAATTTTTGCCATTTTTCAACGCTTGCACCCCCAAGATGCGTATCCCGGTTCTGGAGTTGGTTTAGCTATCGTGCAAAAAGCGATTGAGCGCATGGGCGGCCGGGTCTGGGCCGAGAGCAGCCCCGGCGCCGGCGCAATCTTCTATTTGGAGATCCCGCATGCCACTGCATCACCTACATCTATTGCTGATTGAAGATAATCCCTTTGACGCCGATCTCTTCCGGCGCGCGATGCTGCTGCACGATGCTACGATCACGATCACGCATATCGATTCGTATCAAGCCGCATACACCCATCTCAAGAGTCTCTCAACTGCTGTTCCGACCTACGACGGGGTGATTCTCGACTTACACCTCCGTGATGGCGATGGCCTCGATCTGCTCGCCTACATCAGGGCGCACCATCTGCCGCTAGCCGTGATTATCCTGACCGGCGGCGGCGGCGATCACATGGTGATTAGCGCACTGAAAGCCGGCGCTGATGATTATGTTATTAAGCGCGATGACTACCTCGACCGGATCGGCTCGATCATCGAGCAAGCATGCCAACGTTTTCATTCCCAGCAAGCGCGGCGCAGCCGGACGATTACCGTCACCTACGTTGAATTCGGCGCGACCGACAGCGAAGCAACGATCCACTATCTACAACGTACCGCGCCCCACCTGCACTGTGTGCCGGTGCGTGGTCAGCGCGCATTCTTACACGATTTGGCCCGCGGCCATCCTGCCGGTGATCTGGTGCTGATCGATTGCGCGCAACCACGCTTGGCAATGCTCGATCTGGTGAAAGAACTGCTCCAATTCCGCCGGCTCACCCAACCGATCATTGTGATGGCACAGCCGGGCAACGAGGAGTTTCCCTTACAAGCATTACGGCTCGGTGTGGCCGATTACATCATCAAACGAGAAGGCTTTCTCAGCCAATTGCCAGTTGTTTTGGAAAACGCCCACTACCGCGCCCAACTCCACCAGCAAAACGAGCGTCTCCGGCTGCAAGCTCAAGCGCTGAACGATGCCGCCAACGCGATTATGATCGCTGACCGCAACGGCATGATCGAATGGGTCAATCCGGCCTTTACCACCCTGACCGGGTACGAAGCAGCCGAAGCGATCGGCCAATCAACCCGCCTCTTGCGTTCCGGCAAACAAGACCGCGCCTTTTACACCGCACTCTGGGATCAGATTTTAGGTGGGAAGCCATGGCACGGTCGCCTGATCAACCGGCGCAAAGATGGCAGCCTTTACCACGAAGAGATGACGATTACGCCAGTCACCGATGAGAACGGCGTGATCAGTCGCTTTATCGCGATCAAGCAAGATATTTCCGAACACGTCGCCCGCGAACAGCGCCGCGCTACTTTAGTGGCAATTGGGACAGCCCTACGCCCAGCCCAATCGTGGGCCGAATTAACGCCGATTTTACTTGGGCAAGTGCGCGAAGTGTTTCAGGCCGCAAGCATCGCGCTGTTACGGCCTGATGGCGATCGGTTACAGGTTGATCTTGCGCTGAGCAGTTTGGCAATGCTCGCACAACAACCAGACGTTCTGGCAATGCTGGCTGCTCAGTTCAGAAACGCCAACGGGCCGATCAATGTCACGAGGTTGCTTCATGAAACCGAACAGACGGTCATCGGAGCGCCGCTGCATGCCGCAAATCGCTTGGTTGGCATATTGTTGCTCAAGCGGGCCGCCCCGTTGAGTGAAGCTGAACTCGATTTGCTGAATGATATTGCTGAGTTGTCAGCTAATGCCTTGCACCGCACCGATCTCTTCGAGCAACTGCGTACGGCGAACGCCGAATTGCGCGCCGCGTATGATGAGACGATTGAAGGCTGGTCGCGCGCGCTCGATCTGCGTGACCGCGAGACGGAAGGCCATTCGCGCCGCGTGACCGAATTGACGGTGCGGATTGCCGCGCGCATGGGCTTCAGCGAGGAAGAGCTGCTGCACGTGCGCCGCGGCGCCCTGCTGCACGACATCGGCAAGATGGGCATTCCCGACGCGATCTTGCTCAAGCCCGGCCCGCTCAACGACGAAGAGTGGGCGATTATGCGCACCCACCCCACGCTTGCCGTCGAACTGCTGCGCCCAATTGCATTTCTCGCTCCTGCGCTCGATATTCCGTGGTGCCACCACGAGAAATGGGACGGCACCGGCTACCCGCGCGGTCTGCGCGGCGAGGAGATTCCGCTGGCAGCGCGCATTTTCGCTGTGGTTGATGTCTACGACGCCCTCACCAGTGACCGGCCCTACCGGGCCGCGTGGTCACGCGAACGGGCGCTAGCTTATATCCGCGAACAGGCCGGAAGCCACTTCGATCCACAGGTGGTCGCAGTATTTGAGCAGGTCATCGCCGAGATGGGTTGCAATGATATAATGAAATGAATAGAAGGAGTGGAGCGACAAGGTGCGTTGCCTAGCGTACGCATACCCTCTGCCCTTACCAAACTCATCACCGCAAGAGGCGGCAATGATATAATGAGTTGGAGGATCAGGACGATGCGGTGCGTCGTCCGTACAATCCATTTTGTCCCCTGCCGAGCGCAAAACGTCCGCATTCCGGCAGGATGATGAAGGAGTTTATATGTTGAATTTTCTCCGGCGGTTGCTGGGTGACAGCAACGAGAAAGAGATACGCCGGCTGCAGCCAATAGTGGAAGAGATCAACCAGCTTGGCCCCGAATTCGCCAAGTTGAGCGATGCTGAACTACGCGCCAAGACCGATGAATTCCGCCAGCGTCTAGCCGATGGCGAGACGCTTGATGATATTTTGCCCGAAGCCTTTGCTACTGTGCGTGAAGCAGCGTCGCGCACGATCGGGCTGCGCCACTATGATGTGCAGTTGATCGGCGGCATTGTCCTGCACCAAGGCAAGATCGCCGAGATGAAGACCGGCGAAGGCAAGACGCTCGTCGCCACGCTGCCGCTCTACCTCAACGCGCTCGAAGGCAAAGGCGCGCATCTGGTGACGGTTAACGACTATCTGGCCAAGGTTGGCGCGGGCTGGATGGGGCCGATTTACCACTTCCTCGGTCTCTCGGTCGGGTTTATCGCCCACGAACAGAGCGCGTTGTACGATCCTGACTACATCGATCCTAACGCTAACCCCGAAGACCAGCGTCTCGTCCATTGGCGGCCTTGCACCCGGCGCGAAGCCTATTTGGCCGACATTACCTACGGCACCAACAACGAGTTCGGCTTCGACTATCTGCGCGACAATATGGCCTACGAGAAGTCGCAGCTCGTGCAGCGCGAGTTGCATTACGCCATCGTTGACGAGGTTGACAACATCTTGATCGACGAAGCGCGCACACCGCTGATCATCTCTGGCCCGGCGCAGAAGTCGTCTGATCTCTACCGCCAGATGGCGAAGCTGGTGCGCCAATTGCGCCGCTCGTCGGTGACGGCCAAGCAGGTGAAAGAGGAAGGGCTGGAGCCGGACGGCGATTTCTTCGTCGATGAGCGCACCAAGAGCATCTACCTGAGCGAAAAGGGCATTGAAAAGCTCGAAAAGCTGCTCAATATCCCCGCCGGCGAGAGCCTGTTCGATCCCGAACATTACGAGAAGACTCACTACGTCGAGAATGCGCTCAAGGCCCAGTTTATCTACCAGCGCGACCGCGACTATATGGTGACGCCGAACGGCGAAGTGGTGATTATCGACGAGTTCACCGGGCGCGCTATGCCGGGCCGGCGCTGGAGCGACGGCCTCCATCAGGCGATTGAGGCCAAGGAAGGGGTGGCGATTAAGAACGAGAACGTGACACTGGCTACCATCACCTTCCAAAACTATTTCCGCATGTATAAGAAGCTGGCCGGTATGACCGGTACGGCCTACACCGAGCGGGAAGAGTTCGCCAAGATTTACAATCTCGATGTGGTGGTCATTCCAACCCACAAGCCAATGATCCGCGAGGATCTGCCCGACCAGATCTACGCCACCGAAGAGGCGAAATTCAACGCCGTGCTGCGCGAAGTGCAAGAGATGCACGAAATCGGGCGACCGGTGCTGATCGGCACCACGTCGGTCGAAACCTCCGAGCGGATCAGCGCCATGCTCAAACAGGCTGGCATCCCGCACAATGTGCTCAACGCCAAACACCACGAACGCGAAGCGGCAATTGTGGCGCAGGCCGGGCGCAAGGGCGCGGTGACGGTCGCCACCAATATGGCTGGTCGCGGTACCGACATTCTGCTCGGTGGCAACCCCGATGGTCTGGTTGAGGAGTTTTTGCGCAAAGAGGGGTTGACCATCGAAACGGCCACTCCCGAACAGAAGCGAGCGGCGTGGGAGAAGGCGAAGGCGCTGACCGAGGCCGAAGGCGAGGAGGTGCGCAAGCTCGGCGGTTTGCACGTGATCGGCACCGAGCGCCACGAGGCGCGCCGGATTGATAACCAGTTGCGCGGGCGTGCTGGTCGCCAAGGCGATCCCGGCTCATCCCGCTTCTTCCTCTCGCTCGAAGATGAATTACTGCGCCGGTTTGGCCCGGTCGACCGGATCAGAGGTTTGATGGAGCGGTACGTTGGTTCGGATGTGCCGTTGCAGGCTGGCCTGCTCGATCGCACGATCGAAGGCGCACAGACTCGCGTCGAGGGCTACAACTTCGATGCTCGCAAGCATACCGTCGAGTTTGACGACGTGATGAACAAGCAGCGCCAGATTATCTACGCTGACCGCAAGGCCATCCTCGACGAAGCCGATATGCGCGAGCGGGTGCTCGATCTGATGGCTGAAGAGATCCAGCGCCAGATCGACGATCATCTGAGCGATGAACCCGATGAACTTGAGTTGACTGAAGTATTGCGCGCGTATCGCCGGATCAACCCGACCCTGCCGCCGACCGTGACCGCCGAAACGTTGAAGGGGAAGAAGAAAGAGGAGATTGAGCAGTTCTTGCTCGATCAGCTCGAAACTGCTTACGCCGAGCGCGAGAAGGCCATTACCCCGGAGGTGATGCGCACCGTCGAACGGCGAGTGATGTTGGGCGCCATTGACCGCCAGTGGGTCGATTATCTGACCGCGATGGACGAGTTGCGGCAGAATATTCTCTTGCAAGCCTACGCGCAGAAAGACCCCTTGGTCGAGTTTAAGCGCGAGTCGTTCCGCATGTTCGACGAGCTAAAAGAGAACATTGCGCGCGACATTGTCTACAACGTGATCCCGGCATCGTTCCAGTACGAGGCCTATCTGCGCCAGATCGCCGAAGAGCAAGCCCGCCGCTTGGCGACGGCGCAAGTTGCCGGCGGCAGCAGCGAAGTCGAACAGGAGCGCAAACCGCAACGCCGTTCTACACCGCAGATCGGGCGCAATGATCCCTGCCCGTGCGGCAGTGGCAAGAAGTTCAAGCATTGCCACTTGGGTCGCGAACACGAGCTGGCGAATCTAGGAAATGCAACGCCAGTAGCAACACCTGCGCCAGCAAAGCCAGTGCGCCCGGCTAACCCGGCTATCGCCGAAGAGGCGGCTAAGATCAAAGCTGCGATCGATAGCGGCCAATTGCCGCCAAACGGCCCCGCCGCACAACGCGGGCGCAGTCCCCAAGCCGTACCGCGGGGGAAGAAGCGGTAACATTAGGCCCCCCTTGCCCCTCCCCCGCTGGGGGAGGGGCATGTCAAACTCCCTCCCCCTTCGGGGGAGGGCTGGGGTGGATTCTTGCTAACGTGTACCGCCGAGGGCGCAGAGGACGCGGAGAATGATCACCATCCCCAAACATCTTTGCGTCCTTTGCGCCTTTGCGTTCAGCGTCTCTGCGCCTCTGCGCCCTTTGCGCCTTTGTCGTTGGCCCTCCCCCACCTGCCCCTTCTCGCCCGCCTCACGACGGGAGCCGCCGGATTGGCGGCACAGCCATTGCTGCAACGGAACGGAGCAGCGCCCCTCTCCCGCGCCAGTGGGAGAGGGGCTGGGGGTGAGGGTAATCCAAGGCAGCATTCCGTTACCCCGCTTGTCATGGCTTCGCCGAGCACGGGAAGGATACGCTCAGCCACCCTTCCCGCCAAAGCGGGAGCTTGCTGCGGGCGCTGCGCGCCCTCGTAATGACAGATGAGCTGCGCCGCATACCCACAGCAGGGCTAACACCCCTCAACCCGCTGGAGGAGTGGAGGAGGGCTAGGGTGGGGCTGCATTCCGCTCCCCGCTCAGCGGCCCCCACCCCTTTCCCC